>NZ_JAMYQT010000058.1:0-31243 GCF_040320985.1 Mesorhizobium sp. M0571 | reverse complement strand
ATGCAGCAGGGCGCGGTTGTTGCCGGCGGCAATGAAGTCCTCGTGCCGATAGCTGCTCGAGCGCATGCCGAGCGGATCGAACAGCAGGCTCTTGGCCAGCGGCTCCCAATCCTGTTTCTCGGCGTGGGCCACTGCCTCGGCGCCGATCGTCGTGCCGAAATTGGCGTAGTGATAGGAGATGCGGAAGGGATCGAGCGGCACCATCCACAGGCCCCCGACGATCTGCTTGCGCTGGAAGCCGAGATCCTCGAGCTCGTCGCCCGCCGCCATCGGCAGGCCCGAGCGATGGGCGAAGAAATCGCCGATGGTGGCATTGCCCGAGACATAGTCGAGATTGAGGTGGAAGCCGTCCCAGACCTTGCCGACCGGGGTATCCCAGTCGAAGCTGTGGTCCTTCGTCATGGCGATGGCGGCCACCGTGGCCGAGATCGACTTCGACACCGAGGCGACCTGGAAAATGGTAGTGCTGCTGACCTTAGAGGTGTCGTCCCGGTTGTCGCGAAGGCCATAGCCTTCGTCAAAGATCATCTTGCCGCCATGCACCACCGCCACGGCGAAGCCGGGAACATTGGATGCTTCCTTGACTTTCTTGACGATGTCCGGCAGGGCGGCCACAGCCTTCTCGACACCGCCGGGATACAGCTGCATAGCATCCTGCGGCGGCGATGGTCCAAGCTCCGGCACGTAGGACTGCGCGGCTGCCATGGCGGGCAGCATAGTAACGAGGGAAAGTACCAGGAGAGCAGCGGCCTTCTTCATTGCATGTCCTCAAACTTGCACCGGCAGATGATCGGACCATACGCGGCAAGATGAAAGATGGTTACGGTTATTTTCTACTGTATGTTTAAGTCCAAAGATCAAACAGAGACGGCGGCTGCGCGCATGTGATTTCGGGACCTGGCGAAGTATCCGCGTTACATACGCGGGCGGCAATTGGATGGGACTGCGCGGGAGAATGTCAACTTTCCAAGCCCGGACGGCAAATGGCATCCAATCAGGAGTTGTTCGCCAACGGGCTGGCGGCCAACCAGAAAGTCATCGAAGCCAATTATATGGCCCATCGCGAGGCCCTATGGCCTGCTGCATGGGGTCCTGATGGCCGAGGGGCCGGGACGCTTCGTCTTTCACCGATCTTGCAGTGTAAAGCCGCTTCGGCCTATCAGGAGTATTCAATCGTTGGTTGATCGCTTTTACAACGACTCATTCCTCGCTGCCGTCTACGACGCTTGGCACCCCAGGGCTGCACGTGATGACTATGATTTCTATCTGCCCCGCATCATGGCGGCAAACTCGGTGCTTGATGTTGGATGCGGAACAGGGACCCTCCTTCACGAGGCCCGCAAGGCCGGTCATCCAGGGCGGCTCTGCGGCATCGACCCGGCACCGGGAGTACTGGATCGCGCACGTAAACATTCTGACATCGAATGGGTTCTCGGTTACCTCCAGTCGCAAGACTGGGTGGCTCAATTCGACCTGATTGTCATGACCGGCCACGCGTTTCAGTCCATGGTCAGCGATGAGGAACAGCGAGACTTCATGGTGGCCGTCAGGCGTGCCCTTGTGGCGGGCGGGCGCTTTGCCTTTGAATTGCGAAACCCTTTGGCACGCGCTTGGGAACGCTGGACACCGGAGAATGCAGTCAGTGTTGAAGGACCAGGCGGGTCTTCTGTGCTGATCACGACGGAGTTGGTTTCCGGTTTCAACGGCCGAACGATTGCGTTCACGCATACCTTCAGCGGTGAGCACCCAAGCCTCCCGCAGGTGAGCCAGAGCACCTTGCGATTCTTGGACGCGGATGCGCTGCGCAAACTGCTAGAGGATGCAGGTTTGAGGATCGAACAGCAGTTCGGCGACTTTGACGGTAGGACGCCAAGTCCCACAAGCCCCGAGATCATCACGTTCGCAATGCGTTGAGGCGGACAGTCCGCTCACAAACAGACAGAGCCGCTTGCCGCTTGTTCAATTTTGGGCCGAATCGGCGAAATGATCAAAAAGTTGCCGTTCCCCAGACGACCTCGAAGCGGTCAGATGGGGTTCCTCTAGACTTCGGCTTTTCGGCGATCTAGGTTGGTGCTTCTGCGAGCCTGCAACTGCATCAGGTCTCTGCCCCTTCGCATCGCCTGCCGCGATTTATTGCGGTTCGGGCCTGCGCTTCAGCCCTTAATCCAGCGTAATCTCACCGTGCAAGCGGGAGGAGTTTCCATGGCCAATGCCCGATGCGCCTGCGGCGCTCTTAGACTGATGCTTAACGAACCGGCACAATTGACTGCGCTGTGTCACTGTTTCGCTTGCCAGCTAAGAACTGGTGCGCCGTTCAGCGCCAATGCGTTCTACTCGATTAACTGTGTCGAAATTTCTGGAACGTCCGCAGAATTCATTCGTACTGCCGAGAGCGGTCGCAAGGTCCGAATGCATTTTTGTCCAACTTGCGGCTCGACCGTCTATTGGAAGGCCGATGTTTCACCGTCCTGGATCGGGGTGGCGGCAGGTTCATTTGCTGACCCGGCCTTCGCGCCACCTGCCATATCAGTATTCGAGCAATTGAAACATAAGTGGGTGCAGCTTGACGAGACGGTAGAACGTTTCCAAGGCCTTCCAATCGGCCAATATTAGCATGAACCGACGTGGGGAGTTTAGCCGTCGGTGGGCGCACCGAACTTCGGCTTTCATTCATCCAAGTCATGTGGAGATGAATTTCCACATGACTTGTTGCCGCCAAGGTCAGCCGTTTAGAGCAATTGCAGTTTTGGGCCGGTAGCGGACCGGCAGGTTCCAGCACCTCCGCAAGGGACAACGGACGCTGAATCCGGTCGGACTAACGTGGCGGTCTACTCGATCGAGGCGCTCAGTGAAGTGCTCGGCAAAGGGCTGAATACCGCCGCTCTCCGCGAGAAGGCCGAAGCTGATTTCGCAGCGCATCAGGCACGTTGGGATGCGGCTGCGGAGGAGATCGGCTACACCGCCGCTGTCAGGGCCGAGCCCGAGACTGGTGACCGGGCGAAGGATCTGCTGGAAGCGTTCTCAACGACGCCTGCCACGACTGTCGCTGGTGTGGCGGGCAAGCTCGATGCCGTGTTGCGCGAGGGTGAGGCATGGGAGGAATGCTCCGAGTTCCCCTGGTCGCAAATCCGCTCGGCGCTCAGCGATCTGGTGCGCATCGCCCAGCAGAACATGCCGGAACAGTTCTTTCACGGCGAGCAGCGTCCTAAGATCCGCAGGCGGCGGGCTGGCTGCTGTTTCCGCGGCTGAAAATGGAGGCGCGATATGAAGATCCGTCCAACCCAACTTCCGGCTTCAGCCGAGAACCCCTCAGCTTGCAGCAGGCCAGGCCGCCTGTCCCGATCCCCGCAAGGTGTCCCTACTTCGCTGCCGCAAGCTACGATGCAAACTGAACGGATTCCGCTCTTGTGAGTTGCGACGAGGCTACCCTTAGGTCCGTACCCTAAGGGCAGCCTCCGTCCTGTCAGCGATATGTGTGACAATGTAGGCAATCACCATGTAGATCACGACGGCAATCATAAAGGCTTCGAGATAGTAGAAATTCAGCGCGGCGGTCAACTGGGACTGCGCAAAAATATCGACAACCTCGATAGCAAATCCAAGAGAAAGCGCCTTCATGATCACCATGAACGAGTTGGCGAGGTCCGGAATTGCTGCGACGATCACCTGGGGAAACAGGATTCGTCGGAACAGTTGGCTTCGTTTGTAGCCCAACGAGTAGGCTGCGTCTGCCTGGCCGGTGTCGAAGGAATTCAAAGCGCCTTTCACAACTTCCGCCTGGAACGCGGCAACGCAAGCGGTCAACGCGATGACGAGCGTGACCCAGTTCGGCGTTGCGTGACCGTTGAACTCTATCCCGACTAGTGAGGCCAAGAACTGGAGGGTCGGCGGGAGGCCGTAGTATGCAAGGAAGATCACGATCACCATCGGCACGCCCTTAAAGGCGACCTTGTACGCCACGACGAACTCCCGCAGCACTGGTATCCGCCGATATTCGATCAGCGCAAACAGGCTTCCGATGATCGTGGAGAAGACAAAGATCGCCAGCGCCATGGCGAGCGTCACGGGCACTGCGCCCAGGATGCTCCACAGGTCCGGGAGTAAGACATCGATATCGAACATGTGATGATGGCCCTTTCTTCGATCAGACGCTCGCCATGATCGTGCTCTTCGCCGGCGCCGCTGTCGGTGCGAACTTCGAGGAGCGAAGTTCGAAGAAGCGCACGATGAGCCACGCGATCAGGCACAGCAGCGCATAGATCACCGCCAGCACGAGATAAGTTTCGAACTGGTATTGGTTGTAGTCCCGCTCCATGACGAGGTGCGCGGTCGCCATCACGTCCGCCGCGCCGATGTACATGACAAGCGCTACATTGTGGATCAGGTAGATGATGGAGTTTCCGTAGCCCGGCAATGCGATGTGCACCGCCTGTGGTCCTACGATGCGAGTCAGCTTCTGTCGGAAAGTATAACCCAGACTGTCCGCTGCGTCATGCTGACCACGATCGACGGTCAGGTATGCCGGCCGCATGACCTCGGACAGATATCCTCCGTGATAGAGGCTGAGTCCAACTATCGCAGCTACCGTTGGCGTCACGAAGTCTTCGACCTCGAGCAGGCCGACTAGCAAGGGAAGCCCGTAGAACGCGACGAACAATTGGAGCACGACGGGGACACTCCGGGCATAGGATACGTAGAGGTCGGCCAGTTGACTGATCACTGGTACCCTGCGCACCCGGAATGTCGTCGTGACTAAAGCCAGGCAGAAGCCGACGACAAGGGCCGTAAACGTGATCGCGAGCGTCAGCGGCAATGCCAAGAGCAGCTCGGGGATCATTATGGAAAGGTCCACCTTGGAAGACTCCTTCTTGCGGTTTCAGCCTTGGTCGTCGGCCATGCAGAGACCCGGTCTAGGGCGAGCTTTCGCTACTTGATGTAGGTCGTGACGTCCTCGCCGAACCACTTCTGCGAAATCTTGCCCAGCGTGCCGTCGTCCTTCAGCTCCTTGAGCACTCTGTTCACGTCGTCGAGCAGGGCCTTGTTCTCCTCCGACTTGTGAATCAGGAGGTAGGTGTTGTTGATGGCGACCGGCTCGCTCGCCTTGATGTCGAGCTTCTGGTTGTCGATCACGGTCTGCTCGCCAAGGTTCGACGGCAGAACCAGCGCGTCGTACTTGCCGTTCTGGACTTCCTTCAGGCGATCCGGGTAAGGGATGCCAGCGCTCGATGCGGTGATCTCGATCTTGTAGTCCGGGTTCTTCTCCTGCCATTGGGTGGCAAACTTGTAGATGCCGCCACCGGCCGTGACAGGCACGATTTTCTTGCCGACCAGATCCTTCATCTCGTTGATGTTGCTCTCCTTGCGGCTATAGATCTTTATCAGACTTGCACCCATTGGGTTGTCCGGAATGAGGAATTGCTTTTCGCGCGCTGGCGCCTTGTAGTAGCCGCCGGACGCCATGTCGTATTTCCCGGTTACGAGGCCGGTCTCCTGCGCGATGTCCGCAGCGCCTTCCATTTCGAACTTGTACTGGGGCAGCTTCGCGTTGATAGCCTTGAGGACGTCGGGCTCGTACCCTTGCGGCTCAACGCCGATAGCGCCCCACGACAGCGGTTTGGATTCTGCCGCAGTCGCGATCTTGATCGTCCGGACGGAGTCCTGACCATAGGATACGCCCGCGGTTGCAAGGGCGATTGCGACACCGGCTACGGCAAGGCCAAACCGACGGTACGATGATGATCTGATAGAAGACATTTCAGGCATCCTTTCTCTACTGGAGTGTGTGTTCGGAATTGAGGAATTGGGTGAGGCGCGGACTGGATGGCGCATCGAAGATCTCCGTCGGGCTACCCTCGGCAGCGACGACGCCCCGATCCATGAAGACGATCCGGTTGGAGATGTTCTTTGCAAATTGCATCTCGTGGGTCACAAGCAGCGAGGTGATCCCTGACGACGTAACGTCTTTGATCACCTTCAGGACTTCACCGACGAGTTCGGGATCAAGCGATGAAGTGGGTTCGTCGAAGAGCATCACATCCGGTCGAACCGCCAACGCACGCGCGATGCCGGTTCGCTGGAGCTGGCCACCTGAGAGCTGGGACGGGTAGCTGTCTCGCTTGTCGGAGAGGCCTACTCGTTCAAGCTCTTGCAGGGCGATTTCACGCGCCTCGTCCTTGGACTTGCGCTGCACCACAACAAGCGGATCCATCACGTTCTGAATGACCGTCATGTTCCTGAAGACGTTGAACTGCTGGAAGACCATGGCTGTCCGGAGCCGGATCGCCTGGACCACGTTCTTGTCAGCATGTTGGTAGTCCATACGGATCTGATCGAACGTGATGGTTCCAGACGCCGGCTTGACCAGGTGGTTGATGCACTTCAGCAGCGTGGTCTTGCCGGTACCACTAGGGCCGATGATCGACACCACGTCACCGCGTTTCACCGAGAGATTGACGCCGTTCAGGATCTGCGTGTTTCCGTAGGACAGCTTTAAATCTTTGAGATCAAGCATTTCTGGTTGGTGTCCTTTCGGGAGATGGTTCGGGAAGCGTCAGACCATCGCTCACCTCGTCCGTCGCGGTCTCGGCGTCCGTCCATTCGTCGCCGAGGAGCTCGGGCGTATCGAACGCTTGAAGATCGGCGAAATGGCGCTCGCGGTCGGCGACGAAGAGCGCCCTCACGATGCCGCGCGCGAGCCGGTCGGCGCCTTCGCTGATGGCGGGGATGTCGCCCGTGAGCTTGCCATGGCTAAGCGTGGCAGGAAAGTTGAAGCAGTGTATCCGTGCCAGCGCGGGGCAGGCGCCGGGCACAGCTTCCAAAAATTCGAACGCCTCTCCGAGGTCGGGCGAAGCTTCGAGCTCGCCGTTTCGCATGTCCGCCGGCACGGGGAAGCGGTCGCGCCAAAGGCGGATGTGGGATGCGACGGCGGCGAGTTCCGGCCGGCTTGTCAGGTCGACCTTGAAGCCGGTGCCGAAGATCAGGAAATCGACGGGATAGCGGCCCTTCGGCGTCGTCACCGCAAGGTGATCGCCGTCCTGCGCCAGCGCGGTGATCGGGCTCGCCAGGTGTATGTGGGCCTGCGGGAACGCGCTCACGCGCAGAACGCTGTGGCGGGGCGGCGGCGTCTGGGCGCGCATCGCGTAATCGAGAAAGCGCCATTTCCAATCGTCGGGCAGGCCGGCGAACCCGTGCACTACGCCCTGGCTGCCGATGCCGGTGAACTTGTTGACGCGTGGCAAGTCCGCCCGGCGCACGAAAAGATCAAGTTGAGCCGCCCCGGCCTCGAGAGCGGTGGCGGCGTTGTCCATCGCCGAGGCGCCGGCTCCCACGACTGCGACACGCTTGCCGCGCAGCGCGGCGAAATCGATTGCGTCGGCGGAATGGGCCCAGAACTTCGGATCGATGTCGTTGGCGATGGGCGGTACGAAGGGGCCGCCGAGGCCGTCGCGGCCGGTTGCGAGCACCACATGGCGCGCGATCGTCGTTTCGTTCAGGCCGTCCTGGCGGCAGACGACGTCGAGCAGGCCGTCCGCGCGCGGGACGATCGCGTCAACAGTCGTCGCGTTGCGCACCGGCAGGTCGAGCACGCGCCGGTACCAGACCAGGTAGTCCATCCATGTTTGGCGGGGCGCCTTATCGAGCGCGACCCAGGCGTCATGGCCATGCAGCGCCTCGTAGTAGGCGCGGAAGGTGAGCGCCGGCAGCCCCATCGCCGGTCCGGTCAGTTGCTTGGGGGAGCGCAAGGTGCGCATCCGCGCGAAGGTGACCCACGGGCCCTCACAACCAGCCGGCGCCTTGTCGATGACGACATGGTTGGCGACGCCGAGCCGCTTGAGTATGGCCGAGGCAACAAGCCCGGCCATACCTGCGCCGATGATGACGACGTCGACGATGCGATGCCCGTCGACAATGCGGGGCGGCACCCAGACTTTGGCTGGCAGTTCCAGCCAGGCGAGATCCTGCCGCAGGCGCGCCTCGAGGGCGTCGAGGCCGTTCGGAAACGCGGCCAGGTCGCTCATGACGGCACTCCCTCGGGCAGCGAGGTCCGCCCGTAGACGGTGTCGGCCAATGCCTCGGAGCCGCTCGAGTCATGTAGGCGACAACCGGGCATAGCCAACGACACCGCGCGCGCCGCCTCGATCACGGCGGCGGCGGTCGGGCTTAGCGGTAGCGCGGCAGGCGAAATGGCGCCGAACACGAAGGAAATGGTGTGGTCGAGCATGCGCATCACGATACCTTCGAGCGGAACGCCGCAGGCGGTCGCGGGCTCGACGATGGCGACCCCGAGCCCGGACCGGACCAGCGTCAGCGCCGTCATCGAGGCGTTGACATCGATAATCCGTTGCGGCGTGACGCCCGCCCTCGCCAAGGCCTCATCGACGCGGTGCCGCAAGCGATACGGGTTCGCCAGGGTGACGATGCAACGGTCGACGAGATCGGCGAGGCGGACTACGTCCTGACCGGCGAGCGGATCGTTCGCGCCGATAACGACGACGCAGGGCGCATCGGCGACCCAGTGAACATCGAGGCCGGGATGTTCCAGCGGCAGGCTTGATATCCCGAAGTCCGCCGAGCGGGCGAGCACGGCCTGCACGACGTTCTCGGCCGCCAGCGCCTGCACATGAAGATGGCGCGGAAGCAGGCCTGGCGCGACGGCCGCGAGCGCCTGCGGCAGAATGCCAGTCGCAAGCGACGGCGTGGCCGCTATCGTCAGCGTCGGCGGCTCGTCGAGACCGATAGCGTCCGCCCGCTCGCGGATGTGGGCCAGGCCGAGGAGATGTCGCTCTACCTCGGCGTGAAAGAGTACGCCGCGCGACGTCGGACTGATGCGCGGCCCGCTCCGGTGCAACAGCGCATAGCCGATATCGGCTTCCAGATCCTGGATGAGCCTGGTGACCGCCGGTTGCGAGCGGCCGAGCAACCTCGCCGCCCCGGTCATGCTGCCGGCGGACATGACTGCTGCGAACGCTTCGAGTTGTCGGATATCGATCGAGTTTGAATGCATCGCCTACATCAAACACCATCATTCATATCTGTAAAGCATGGAAATTCTCAGCAACGATCGAAAATAGATAAAATTTCCGCATCAATTTGGTCATGCCATTACCAATTGACATAATTAAAGTGTCGTGCTTGCCTAAGTCGCACGCCCGCTGACGTCCCGAGGAGCTTGTCCTGACACTGATCGAAACACTTGCCTTTGTGAGGCCGGGCTCCGCGCTCGCCGAGGCCATGGTGAAACGCGCCGAGATCCTGCGCCTGAGCCAGGCGGCCCACGATGCCGTGCTCCTGCCGCGCGAACCCGGCGGTCTCTCACACGGCCTCAGGGCCGCGCTCGCCGCCCGCATGGCGCGCCTCAACCGCAGCTCAGCGCTGGCGCGCCATTACGACACATTGGTCGCCCGCGCCGGCGAACCGACGACAGCGCCGCTCGCCGACCCCGACACGAACGCAACCGACGTCCGCACCGCGGAGATCGTCCGTCATGCCGACCGGCTCACGGTCGCGCCACGCGAGGCCACGCGCGCCCATGTGGACGCGTTGCGTGAGGCTGACGTCGCCGACCCCGACATCGTGCGGCTCGCGGAGCTCGCGGCCTTCGTCAACTACCAGGTGCGCGTCATAGCGGGTATAGCACTGCTCGGAGGAATGCGTTGAGCGAGGCCGTCCACACCTTCACGACCACAATACCGCGTTGGCAGCCCTACGTTGTTCCAGTCGATCTCGCGACTGCGAGCGAGGAGCAGCGAGCGGCGATGCAAGTGACGCCGTCCAACAAGGGCATCTCGGCCTATGTGCTCACGCTGGCGCATGACCCCGAGTCGCTCGCGGTCCGCTCGCCCTTGTTCAACCTGATCATGTACGGACGCGACGGGCTGGCGGCGAGCGAGCGCGAGCTGGGTGCCGTCGCCGCGTCCGTCGTCAACCGCTGCGTCTACTGCGCTGCCGTGCACGGCTCGCGATTCAACAGCCTGACGAAACGCACCGACGTCATCGAAGCCGTGTTCGCCGACGGCCTCGAGGCGATGCTCGACGACCACCTCCAGGCAATCTTCGACTTCTCGGCACGGCTGTCGACCACGCCGCCCGCGGTGACCGCTGCCGACGCGCAGGCGCTGGCAGACGTCGGGCTCGACGACCTGGAGTGCCTCGACCTTGTCCTATCCGCCGCCATCTTCGGCTGGGCGAACCGCCTGATGCATACGCTCGGCGAGCCGATGAAGGACTAAGGTGGTCTCGTCTCACTTGAGGGGAAACGCCCGCGCGTTTTCAGATTGGAAATCCGGCCTTTTCTATTGGTCACATAGCCTGTGCGATGGCGCACATGGGCTATTGTGGCGCACTCATTCAGTCTCACGTCAAGCATGGGTCGCCTTCGCGGCGATCAAGGCAAGCCGCGACACCGTACCGCTGAATGAGATACGGAGCCGAGCCCTTGTGCCCGGTTCCGTATTTGACGGGAGCCTCCGGAACGTCGCCTAATAGCCGACGACGTCGCTCCGGAGCCGCTTCACGCACAAAGCGCGAAGGACAAGAGCGGCATTGGCGTAAGTGATCGCTCTTTCGCCGCCGGAAATCAGTATATTGCCGACAACCTCCAGGACATCGCCCTCGACGCGCCAGGGAAGAATATCGGTGCAGGTCCGCATGCGGCCGAAGAGCGAACTGATCGGCACCATCTGGTCCTCAAACTCCACGTGCGGCTCGTCCGTTCCCGGACTCCAGGCCCGATAGGCCTCCAAAGCCTCGTCGAAAGCTCCATGCAGATGTATCGGGGCATGGCCCTCATGCAAAGCGGGTAGCAGGCGTGTGGTCATCGGTCTCCTCCTGGATCGCGGCAGCAGCCCATGCTGCCAGGTAACCCCCGCATTTCGATAAAATGATTGGTCTATGGCCGGATGTGACGGGCGCCTACCAATAGCCACAAGAGCCGACGCCCCAATAGAAGGCTCCATCTCGTTCTAAGCGGCGAGAATCCGCTTCAGATTTGGGAGCGTCGTCCACCTGCGCCCAACCCAGCGCATAAGGTGAAGGTCCCGGGGGTGGGAAAAGAGCGCCGGCGACGGACCTGATACGGTCCCGAAAGCTTCCAGGAATGTCTGCGTCATCGTCATCTCCTGATCCTGCGAACATGGACGGCGAAAAGTCAGGCACTTGAATGGACAGTATGACCTGCTTCGGAGCAAATGTCTATAAAACTTGTAGACATTGATTTGGCAAGGAGCAATCCACAAGTGATCAGACGAAATGCCATGCGCGCTTGCCTGTGCCAGCGATGGACGCCTCATCGCCAAGTTGCCTGGCGATCCGCGCCTCGAAAGGCTGCAGCTCAGGTCATTTGTTCCGACGGCCACATCAAATCCATGGCGGCTCCCTCGTAGACGCGACGGGTTGTCTCGGCGATTGCATGTATCTGAACGTCCGTTGGGCGCATTTCCGACATTCACACAGGCCGAGACTTGCACGCGTATCCTGCTATGCAGCAGAAAGCCCAGGCCTATTGCTTCTTCACAATATTAGTGACCCGTTCGTCAAAAACCTGGCCGTGCCGCCAGCATGCGATCAGATGGCCGGCTCCGACCTGCCTGACGGGCGGTTCTGCCATTCTGCAGTAAGGAAGTGCCAGTGGGCACCGGTCGGCGAAAGAACAGCCCCTGTTAGGGAGATCATCTGCCGCGATCTCGACATGGGCGGATATCTTCGGCCCGTCCTTGTCGGAGGACGCCGCCAGAATCAGCTTGGTGTAGGGATGATTGGGGCCGCGGAAAATCTCGTCGGATGAACCGGTCTCGACAAGCCGGCCGCGATAGAGCACGCCGATCCTGTCGGCCATGTAGCGCACGACCCTGAGGTCGTGGCTGATGAAAAGATAGGTCGTGTCCTTGTCGCGCTGCAGGTCGTTGAGCAAGTTGAGAACGGTCGCCTGGACGGAGACGTCGAGCGCCGAGGTGGGTTCATCGAGCACGACGACCTTCGGCACGCCCGCGAAGGCCCGTGCGATGGCCGCCCGTTGCCGCTGGCCGCCGGACAGCGATCGCGATTTCTGGTCGACCGTGGTGCTGGCTAGACGAACCGAGGCAAGCAAATCACTGACGCGCTGCTTCACCTCGCCGCGGCGCAGGCCGGCGAGCCGCCGCAGCGGCCGGCCGAGGATCCTGCCGATCCGCTGGCGCGGATTGAGCGTGCGATCCGGCGACTGGAAGACCATCTGCACGTCGCGCCGTTCGACAAGGTTTCTCTTCTCGACGCGCGGCGCGACCGTGCTGCCGAACAGCTCGACCGAGCCGGCGTCGGGTGTCTGCAAGCCGGTGATAATCCTTGCCAAGGTCGACTTGCCGGAGCCGGACTCGCCGATGAGCCCGAAGGTTTCTCCCTGGCCGATGTCGAGGTTGATGTCGTGCAGCACTGCCTGGCTGCCGAAGGAATGGCTGATGCCCTTGCAGGCGATCGCGATCTGGCGCTCTTTTCGCGCGCCGACCCCATCGTTCTGAACTGACGGCTGCGCTGGCAGACCGGGGCCGTCCGTCTCCGCCAGTCTTCCATCCCGCTTGGTGTAGTTGAGTGCCGGGATCGAGGCTATGAGCGCCTTTGTGTAGGCATGGCTTGGGTTGTCGAAAACATCGCCGGCGACGCCGCTTTCAACCACCGTCCCTGCCTGCATCACCGCCACCCGGTCGCAGGATCGGCGGATCATGTTGATGTCGTGGCTGATCAACAGCACGCTGGTTTTGTGGTCTTTGCGCAGATCGTGCAGGATGGAGATGATCTCCGACTGGACGCTGGCATCGAGCGCCGTCGTCGGCTCGTCCAACACCAGCAGCGCCGGATCGAGCGCGATCGCGATCGCGATGTTGGCGCGCTGCTGCATGCCGCCGGACAGTTCGTGCGGATAGAGCTCCAGCACACGATCCGGATTGCTCATTCGCACGCGCCTGAGCAGTTCGGCGGCGCGCCCAGACGCCTCGTCGTGACGAACAGGCCGGTGCCGCATGATCGTCTCCGTGATCTGCCGGCCTATTGTCATGCTTGGATTGAGTGCCGCACCCGGGTGCTGATAGACGGCCGCGATATGATCTCCCCTCAGCTGGCGAAGCTGCTCCGCGGAAAGATCGCGGATTTCCCGACCCTGGAATTCAAGCGCTGAGGCTGCGATCCGGGCGTTCTTTGGTAGGTAGCGCAGTAGGGCGAGCGCCACCGAGCTTTTTCCCGATCCCGATTCGCCCACCAGGCCGAGCGCCTCGCCTTCCCCTATGTACAGCGATACTCCGCTAACGGCGGGATGCGATCCTTTTCGCCCCTCATAGGTGATGGAAAGCTGCTCTACGTTCAGAACTGATGAGGACATTGGGGAGCTTGAAACCACTTTCTTTGCGCGCAGCCATCAAGGGCAATCGCTTCCGCTTTCACAACATATAATCTCTATAAAATTACTCGAATTAAGCTGGAGCGCAATCTACCTTTCACGGATCGGGAGATTGTTGGATAGCGGCCTGACCGGAACCGCGATGGTCTCCTGAGCAGATTTTGCAGGAGGCCGGCATGGCTCGAGACCATATGATCCTCAGCGCTTTCTTCTTCAACCCGCAGGGCGATCATCGCATGTCTTGGCGCCACCCCCGGGCGCCGGGCCGGGAAGTGCTGGACTTCGATTTCTACCGCGATCTCGTGCAGGCGGCAGAGCGCGCCAGGATCGACACCATCTTCGTCGCCGATCACGTCGCCATCTGGGATTCGGTGCAGAGCGGCGTTGCGCACTATGCCAATGCCCGATTGGAACCGCTGACGCTGCTGGCGGCCCTTGCTGGGGTGACAAAGCACATCGGCCTGATCACTACCGCGTCGAGCTCCTACAGCGAGCCCTACAATGTGGCGCGCATGTTCGCCTCGCTCGACCATATCAGCAAGGGCAGGGCGTCCTGGAATGTGGTGACCTCGGCGATGGACGAGGAAGCCCGCAATTTCGGCCGCGATGGCAATATCGAGCATGCGTTCCGCTACGAGCGGGCCTGCGAATTCCTCGATATCGTCAAGGCGCTGTGGGACAGCTGGGAAGACGAGGCGCTGCTGCTCGACAAGGCGTCTGGCTATTTCGCCGATCCGCACAAGGTCCATGCGATCAATCACAAGGGGCCGCATTTCAAGGTGAGGGGACCGCTCAACGTCTCCCGACCGCCGCAGGGCCATCCGCTGATCGTCCAGGCCGGCTCCTCCGAGAACGGCAAGAATTTTGCCACCGCCCATGCCGACGCGCATTTCGCCATCTACAACACCAGGGAAGACGGCATCAAATACCGGCAGGATATCAACGAGCGCCTCGCTCGTTTTGGTCGCCAGCCCGAGAGCTTCAAAATCCTGCCGGGGATCCTGCCGATCGTCGCCGCCTCCGAGGCGGAGGGCCGCGAGCGGCAGGAATACCTTCAAACCCTGCTTCCCGATCGGGTCGGCATCGATCTTCTTTCAAGCTGGAGCGGTATCGATCTCTCCGTCTATCCGCCGGACGGGCCGCTGCCGCCGCTGCCGGACGAGAGCACCTTCAATGGCGGGCGCACATCGCTCAACCGGGTCAAGCAGTGGGCGAAGCAGGATCTCAGCCTGCGCGACATCGCCCGCAAGCTTGCCAACAGCGGTTCGGTGCCGACCGTAGTCGGCACGCCCACGCAGATCGCCGACCAGCTGCAGGACTGGTTCGTTGCGGGTGCGGCCGACGGCTTCAACCTGATGTTCCCGCTGCTGCCCGAGGACTGGGTGAATTTCGCCGAGCAGGTGGTGCCGGAGCTGCAGCGCCGCGGTGTGTTCCCGACCGAATACACGCCAGGAACATTGCGCGACCGCTTCGGCCTGGCGCGGCCCGCTAATCGCTTCGCCGAGCAGCGCGACAATGCGCGCGCCGTATCCTGACGCCGGAGACCGATCATGACCGTCGCACCAAGCCTGCAGCCACGTGAAGCAACCGCTCCTCATCTCGTCAATGTCCTGCACAGCCTGAAGCGCGTGCGCGTCAAATTCGGCGGCCGCACCATTGCCGACAGCCGCAACGTGCTGGTGCTGCGCTCCAACCACTTTCTGCCGATCTATTTCTTCCCGGTGGCGTCCGTCGATGCGTCGGTGCTGAAGCCCTCGCTGCACCGCAAGCCGCACCCGGTCGGTGGCGAGACAACCTACTGGGATGTCGATAGCGGCGACAGGCGGAGCGCCAACGCGGCCTGGTCGTTCGTGTCGCCGCCGGGTGAAAACCTGTCGCCCCTGGCCGGCCGCATCGCCTTCAGCTGGATGCTCGTCGACCAGTGGTTCGAGGAGGAAGAAGAAGTCTTCGTCCATGCCCGCGATCCCTATGCGCGCATCGATGTGCTGCAAAGCTCGAGCCACGTGCAGGTCTGGTTCGACGGCGAGCCGATCGCCGACAGCCATCGCCCGGTGCTGCTGTTCGAGACGCATCTGCCGACGCGCTTCTATCTGCCTGCGGAAGACATCCGGCTGGAGCGGCTGACGGCGTCCGTCACAACGACGCGATGTCCCTACAAGGGCATCGCCTCCTACTGGTCCGGCCTGCTGAGCGACGGTTCGGTGCGCCCGGACATCGCCTGGAGCTACCGCGACCCGATCGCGGAGATGCCCAAGATCAAGGGCCTGATCGCCTTCTATCCGCAGGCCGTCGACAGCATCCATCTCGACGGCGAACCCGTCGCCTAGAGCAATTCCAGGAAAAGTGTGAGCGGTTTTCCGTCCGGAATTGCGTAAAAACAAAGACTTAGCATCATTTCCAACCATCATTTCAGACAGGGGTTTCAACATGACCAAACGCAACGACATCGACGCACTGCGCAATCTTTCGGGGGACATCTGGAATGTCGCCGTCGACGAATATCAGGGCGGTTTTCTCAAGCGCCGCGATCTCCTGAAATATGCAGCGCTGCTCGGCCTGACCGGCTTTGCCGCATCGCAAGGGCTCGGCGGCGCGCGCGCTGCAGCCTCCGCCGGCGGCACGGTCCGTGTCGGGCTCGGCCAGCCGACCAAGGCCATCGATCCCGTCACGGTCACCGATCCGGCCAGCATCGGGGTGCTCAGCCAAGTCGGCGAGTATTTGATCCTCGACGATCCGAAGGACGGGCTGCAGCCGAAGCTCGCTCTCTCCTGGGAGGCCAACGAGACAGCCAGCCGCTGGACCTTCAAATTGCGGCCAGGGGTGAAGTTCCACGATGGCCGCGCGGTCACCGCCAAGGACGTGGTGGCGAGCTTCGAGCGGCTGGTCGATCCGGCCAGCGGCTCGTCGGCGCTGTCGGCCTACAAGGGCATCCTGTCCAAGGGTGGCGCCAAGCTGGTCGACGATGAAACCGTCGCCTTCGATCTCGACGGTCCGAACAGCAACTTCCCGTTCTATGTCTCCTCCGACGTCTATAATGCCGTCATCCTGCCGGCCGACTATGCCGGTGATTTCGAGAAGACTTTCAATGGCACAGGCCCGTTCAAGCTCGAATCCTTCCGTCCCAAGCAAGGCGCCAGCTTCGTGCGCAACACCGATTACTGGGGCGACAAGGCATTGCCTGACCGGGTCGAGATCAAGTTCTTCGACGATGAGCAGGCCCAGGTGCTGGCGCTGCAGGCCGGCCAGCTCGACGTCATCCCGAGCACGACGCGCCTTGAACTGGCGATCGAGGGCAATCCCAACTTCAAGCTCCTCAGCGTGCAGGCAAGCTCGCATGACGAGGTGCATCTGCGGAACGACCAGGCGCCGTTCACCGACAAGCGGGTCCGCCGCGCGCTGGCGCTGACCCTCGATCGCGAGGCGGTGGTGAAGGGCCTGCTGAAGGGCCGCGCCGTCGTCGGTAACGACACCCCGTTCGCGCCGATCTTCCCCTCGGCTGATCCGTCGGTGCCGCAGCGCAAGCAGGACATCGCCGAGGCCAAGCGGCTGCTTGGTAAAGCCGGCGTGCCCAATGGTTTCGAGGTGACGCTGACCACTGAACGGGCCTATGACATTCCCGACTACGCGGTGTTGATCCAGAACTTCGCCAAGAAGGCCGGCATCGACATCAAGCTCAATGTGTTGCCGCAGGACGCCTATTACGGATCGGCCAAATTCGGCAGCTCGCCCTGGCTCGATTCCAATCTCGGCATCACCGATTTCGGCCATCGCGGCACCCCCGACATCGTCCTCAACGCAACGCTCAAGAGTTCGGGAGCCTGGAACGCGGCGCATTTCAACAACCCGGCCTATGACGCGCTGCTGCTCGATTACAGCAAGGCGCGTGACCTCCAGGCGCAGCGCCTTGCCGCCGGCAAGATCCAGACCTTGCTGCTCGACGAGACGCCGCTGATCATCGGCTACTTCTCGCAATACAGCCGGATCGTCAGCTCGAAGGTTGAGGGCGTCCGCTTCACGGCGATCTCGCATCTGCTGCTCGACCGCGTTTCCTTTGTCCAGGCATGATGCTCGAAAACGGAGATAGAGCCCCATCCCGATTCCATCGGGATGGGACAGGTTTTGGGCGAGGCGGCAAAACTCGATGGTGAGCGGCCGCATCCTATCAACGCGCGTCGGCACACTGCTGCTCACGCTATGGCTGGTCAGTATCCTGGTCTTTCTTGCCGGGCAGGTTCTGCCCGGCGATGTCGGCCGCGTTATGCTTGGGCCCTTTGCCGATGCGCAAGCGGTGGCGGAACTGAACAGGCGGCTGGGCGCCGACCAGCCGGTCTTTGTCCAATACTGGCGCTGGTTCAGCAAGGCTGTCACTGGTGACTTCGGCACCTCGCTGTCGATGCGCGCGCCGGTCGCGCCGTTCGTGCTGGAAAGCCTCAAACGTTCCGCGGCACTTGCCGGCATCATCCTGGTCTTCCTCGTTCCGCTGGGCGTCGGCGCCGGCGTCATCGCCGGCCTCAATGCGGGCCGCGTGATCGACCGGCTGATCGTGATGGCAGGCGTTTCCTTCGGCATCGTTCCGGATTTTGTTTCCGGCCTGATGCTGCTTATCGTCTTCGGCCTGTGGCTCAACTGGTTTCCGATCTCAGGGGTTGCGCCAGATGGCGCGGGCTTTTGGATAAATGGCTATTATTTGATCCTGCCGGCGCTGCCGCTGGTGCTGAACCTTGCCGGCTATATCGCCCGGATGACGCGGGCAGGTGTGATCGAGGCAATGGCCGCCGACTATACGCGCACCGCCGTCCTGAAAGGGCTCGATCGGCGCGAGATCATTTTTCGGCACGTGCTGCGCAATGCGCTGACGCCGACCATCGCCGTTCTTGCGACCCAGACCGGATACCTCCTTGGCGGGCTGGTGGTGATCGAAGCTTTGTTCGGCATCCAGGGCCTTGGCAATCTGGTTCTGAACGCGGCCAAGGCCCGCGATTTCCCGATGCTTGAAGCCGGCGTCCTGGTGATGGCGGCAATCTTCGTCCTGTCGGCGGCGACAGGCGACCTCGTGCTGGCCTTGCTCGATCCGCGGCAACGCCGCCGGACCTCGTCATGACGGATCTGGCGGAATTTCCCGTGCCACCGCGCGCGGCTATAGGCCTGTCGGCATTGCGCAGGATCCGCGGCGCCTTTTCCGGACTGGCCCCGTCGGTCGTGGTCGGATCGCTGCTGCTGCTTTTCTGGATCACTTGCGCGCTGCTCGGCAATCTCTTCGTTCCATACGACCCCTATGCAGAGGATTTTCTGGCGATGCTGACGCCGCCCGATGCCTTGCACTGGTTCGGGACCGATCAGCTCGGCCGCGACGTGCTGTCCCGCATCGTCGTCGGATCGCGCGATATCCTGGTGGTTGCGCCGCTGGCCACGCTGGCCGGCGTTGCCGCCGGCAGCATCATCGGGCTGGTGCTCGGCTATTTCGACGGCCTGGTCGATGCCATCGGCGCGCGGCTGCTTGATACGCTGATGGCGTTTCCGTTCATCGTTCTCGTCACCATGACGCTTGTGGCGATCGGGTCATCGAACCTCACCGTCGTTCTGGTGATCGGCATCGCTTACGCGCCCCTGGTGGCCAGGACCGTTCGCGCCGCCGTGCGCGAGCAGAAGCAGCGTGACTATGTCAGCGCCGCCCGACTTGGCGGCGAAGGCTCGCTTGCCATCATGTTCCTGGAGATCCTGCCCAATATCAGGGAAACGATCCTCATCGAGCTCGTCACCCGGCTGGGATATGCGTTCTTCTCGATCGCGACATTGAGTTTTCTCGGTCTCGGCATCCAGCCGCCTTCCGCCGATTGGGGGCTAGCCGTCGCCGACGGCTACGGCTTCCTGACCGGTGGCAAATGGTGGGTCGTCGTCTTCAACTCCGGCGCGATCGTTTCACTGGTCATGGCAACGAACCTTATTGCCCAAGGCATAGGCGCGTTTGAAAATGTCGATGGATGAATGCGAAGCCGTATTGATGGCCTGAGCTTCGGTCTGCTCGCCATACGGACATTGCTACCGATCCATGAGCAGAACGGCATTTTTCTCCGCGCGGCTGAAAAATCGAAACCTAGTTCCTTATCTCTATAGATTTTGTCGAATATCGTCTGCCCCGGTTTGGAAATGACCCAATGCGCATGCGGGGTCTGGGAGATTGACGAGTTGGCACGGCTATCGGTTCTCGGAATATCCGGCGGCGTAAGCACACCATCGCGCACTACCGCGGTGGTCAACGCGCTGGTCAAGGCAGTCGCCTTGCGCGTCCCGGCAGACACCGGCCTGATCGAAATCACCGAGGCGGCGCCTTCGATTTTCGCCGGGCTGTCTCGTCGCGCGCTCGGCGCGTCTGGCGAAGCGATCATCCAGCGTGTCGAGAAGGCCGACCTTCTCGTGGTCGGAACGCCTGTCTATCGGGCTTCCTGCTCCGGGGCCCTCAAGCACCTGTTTGACCTCGTCGACTATCGTGCGCTGGCTGGCAAGACCGTGCTTCTCGCGGCAACAGGCGGAAGTCCATACCATGGCCTGGTTCTCGAACATCAGCTCAGGCCATTGTTCGGTTTTTTCGGGGCCGTCACCGTCCCGACCGGCGTCTACGGCGCGCCCGACGATTTCGTCGATGCCAAGATCGTCGGCGCGGCGATTATCGATCGCATCTCACGGGCCGCTACCGAAGCGGTCTCCTTGCTTAATTCCAGTCATGCAAACGCTGCCGTCGCCACGCGCATCGGTTGAAGCCAATCAAAAGGGGAAACGAACGAAATGACCTCGAATTCCGACAACGTGAAATTCGCCTACTGGGTCCCGAACGTCTCGGGCGGCCTTGTCATCTCCAACATCGAGCAGCGGACAGGCTGGGACATCGACTATAACCGCAAGCTCGCCCAGATCGCCGAGGCCAACGGCTTCGACTACGCGCTGAGCCAGATACGCTTCACGGCCGGCTATGGCGCCGACAACCAGCACGAATCCGTATCGTTCAGCCACGCCTTGCTTGCGGCGACCAGAACACTGAAAGTCATCGCGGCGATCCTGCCCGGCCCATGGAATCCAGCGCTGGCGGCCAAGCAGATAGCCACCATCAACCACCTGACCAATGGCCGTGTCGCGGTCAATGTCGTGAGCGGCTGGTTCCGCGGTGAGTTCGCCGCCATCGGCGAGCTGTGGCTCGACCATGACGAGCGCTATCGCCGCTCGGAGGAATTCATCCGTGCGCTGCGCGGCATCTGGACCGAGGATAATTTCACGCTAAAGGGCGACTTCTATCGCTTCACCAACTACTCGATGAAGCCGAAGCCGATCGATCCGCAGCCGGAGATCTTCCAAGGCGGCTCATCGCGCGCGGCGCGCGACATGGCTGCGCGGGTTTCCGACTGGTATTTCACCAACGGCAACACGCCGGAAGAGATCAAGAAGCAGGTTGACGACATCAAGACCAAAGCGAAGGCCAATGGCCACAAGGTGAAGATCGGCGTAAACGCCTTTGCCATCGCTCGCGAAACCGAGGCAGAAGCGCGCACCGTGCTCGACGAGATCATCGCCAAGGCCAATCCGGAGGCGGTGCAGGGTTTCGCCGATCAGGTCAAGAATGCCGGCAAGGCCTCGCCGGAAGGCGAAGGCAACTGGGCGAAGTCCTCCTTCGAGGATCTTGTCCAATACAATGACGGCTTCCGCAGCAATCTCATCGGCACGCCGGAACAGATTGCCGAACGCATCCTCAAGCTGAAGGATGCCGGCGCGGATCTGATCCTGCTCGGCTTCCTGCATTTCCAGGAAGAGGTCGAGTTCTTCGGCAAGCGCGTCATCCCTCTGGTGCGCGAACTGGAAGCGGCGCGCGACAGGGAGCTTGTCGCCGCGGAATAGGACAGGCGCGGCCATCAGGCCGCCGCCGGCACGCCTTCAAAATCAGGAACGTTTCATGATTGGTGCTTCGCTGGGAGCCGCCGCATACGAGCGCGCGCCCGAAATTTCCGGCATTCTTGCTGGTGCTGGTCCCGTCGAGGACACGCGCCCGGCGCGCCTGTCGGCAAAGGCTGATGCGATCCTGGCGCTGGGCGGGATCAGCATTTCCTTTGGTGGCGTCACGGCACTGCGGGATGTCGACCTCGAGGTCAAAAGCCGCGAGATTCGCGCTGTGATCGGTCCCAATGGCGCCGGCAAATCCTCGCTGATCAATATCATCAGCGGCCTCTATCACGCCGATCAGGGCAAGATCGCGATCGATGGCCAGTCCTTTTCCCGGGTGTCGGCAAGCCGTCTGGCACGGCTCGGCGTCGCGCGCACCTTCCAGAACTTGGCACTGTTCGGTGGGCTTTCAGTGCGCGACAACATCGCGTCGGGCCGCGTCCACACCCGGCGCGCCAGCTTCGTCGAACATATTGCCGGTCTGCCGCGCGCCCGGCGCGAAGATGCCGCGATCGCTGAAAAGGTCGACCAGACAATCGCCTTCCTGCATCTCGAGGCCGTCGCCGATCGCCTGGTCGCGACGCTGCCCTACGGCCTGCAGAAGCGGGTCGAACTGGCGCGCGCGCTCGTCGCCGAGCCGAAGATCCTGCTGCTCGACGAGCCGATGGCCGGCATGACGGCGACCGAGAAGGCCGAGATGGCCGGTTTCGTGCGCGCAGCGCGCGACCGGCACGACGTCACCATCATCCTGATCGAACACGATATCGGCGTGGTCATGGGGCTCTCCGACCGCGTCGCCGTGCTCGACTACGGCCGCAAGATCGCCGACGGGACACCGGCCGAGGTCAGGGCCAATCCGGCGGTGATCCGGGCCTATATCGGCACCGCCGAAGGCGAAGATGGCGAGGGCATCTGATGAGCTACTATGATTTCCTCTTCGTCATCGAGGTGCTGGTCGGTGGCTTGCTCTCAGGCGTCATGTATTCGCTCGTCGCCATCGGTTTCGTGCTGATCTACAAGACGTCGGGCGTGCTGAACTTCGCGCAAGGGTCGATGGTGCTGTTCGCCGCACTCACCTTTGTCAGCCTTGTCGAACGCGGCATCCCGTTTGCGCTTTCGCTGCTCATTACCCTCGCGGTCATGGTTGCGCTGGGCTTCACCATCGAGCGAACTGTGCTGAGGCCGCTGGTCAATCGCTCGCCGATGACGCTGTTCATGGCCACGCTTGGCCTGTCTTACATCATCGAAGGCGCTGCCCAGTTGGTGTGGGGCACGCAGGTGCACGGGCTCGATCTCGGCATCGACGACACGCCGTTCGAGGTCGGCGGCATCCTGATCTCGTCGTTCGATCTTCTTGCTGCAGGCATTGCCGCGGCGATGGTCGCCGGCTTGAGCGCATTCTTCTATTGGACCCGCATCGGCCTAGCGTTTCGCGCCGTCGCAGACGACCAGTTCGCGGCGCTCGCCGTCGGGCTGCGGCTGCCCCGGATCTGGGGAACGGTGTGGACGGCCGCGGGGTTCGTGGCGCTGGTCGCGGGGCTTTTGTGGGGCGCGCGCCTCGGCGTCCAGTTCTCGCTGTCGCTGATCGTGCTGAAGGCGCTGCCGGTGCTGGTGCTTGGCGGCTTCGATTCTATCCTCGGCGCCATCGTCGGCGGCCTCATCATCGGCGCCAGCGAGAAGCTCGCCGAGGTCTACCTCGGACCCTTTGTCGGTGGCGGCATCGAAGGCTGGTTCGCCTATGCGCTGGCGCTGGTCGTCCTGCTGGTGCGTCCCTCCGGCCTGTTTGGCCAGAAGACTGTCGAAAGGGTCTGACCGATGGCCGTCCAAGCGCTCGATGCCGCAAGGCGTCCAATCGACTGGCAGAAGTTAGCTCTGCCGGCCGCCCTGATTGCCGTCCCCTACGGCCTGATCCCCGCCTATGCGTCGAGCTATCTCGTCGAGGCGATCCTGTTGCCGTTCCTGGCGCTCAGCCTGGCGGCGGTCGGCCTCAACCTTTTGACCGGCTATTGCGGCCAGCTTTCGCTGGGCTCCTCCGCCTTCATGGCGGTCGGCGCTTTCGCCGCCTACAATTTCAACCTTCGGGTCGAAGGACTGCCGCTGGCTGCAACCATGATCCTGGCCGGGATTTCGGCCGCCGGCATCGGCGTCGTGTTCGGATTGCCGAGCCTGCGCCTGCGCGGCTTCTATCTCGCCGTCTCGACGCTCGCCGCCCAGTTCTTCGTGCAGTGGGCGCTGACCAAGTTCGGCTGGTTCTCCAACGACAACCCATCCGGAGTGATCTCGGCGCCGCACCTTGCCGTCGCCGGGCTGTCGCTCGACGGCGCGACAGGCCGATACCTGCTCTCGGTCACCACAGTCATCGTGCTCACGGCGCTGGTCTGGCGCCTGGTCAACAGCGCGACCGGCCGCAATTTCATCGCCGTGCGCGACAACGAAACCGCCGCGCGGGTGATCGGCGTCCCTGTGCTGAAGACCAAGCTGCTGGCGTTCGCCATCTCGTCCTTCATCATCGGCGTCGCCGGCGTGCTGTGGGCCTTCACCTATCTGCGCACTGTCGAGCCGGCCGGCTTCAATCTAGACCGCTCGTTCCAGATCCTGTTCATCATCATCATCGGTGGGCTGGCCTCGATACGCGGCGCGTTGCTGGGGGCGGCGTTCATCGTCGTCCTCCCGCTCTTTCTGTCCCGGCTCGGCGCCTTCGTGTTCGGTGGCCTGTTCGATTCGGGTGTGCTCGACATGAGCCAGCGCATCGTCCTCGGCGCGCTCATCATCATCTTCCTCATCGCGGAACCGAACGGGCTGTCGGCCCTCTTCGACCGCCTGAAACGACGGATCGGCTCAAGGTCCAGCTGAGCGCCGCTCGACATCCTCTCACGGACCACAAACCTCAGGAGACGCAACCCATGACCCTCTTCAGTCACCTACGAAAAGCGGCGATCGCCACGGCCTTCGTCCTCGGCGCGACGGCGGTTCACGCCGACGAACAGTATTTTCCTCTGCAGAGCTACCGCGTCGGCCCCTATGCCGCCGGCGGCACCGGCTTCTTCGGTGGCTTCATCGACTATCTCAACCTGATCAACATCCGCGACGGCGGCGTCAACGGCGTCAAGCTGACCTGGAGCGAAGGCGAGACGCAGTATGAGGTCGAGAAGGGCGTCGAGGTCTATGAGCGGTTGAAGAGCAATCCCGGCATCGCTGCCTGGAACCCGCTTTCGGTCGGCATCGCCTATGCCATGATCGACCGTATCACCGACGACAAGGTGCCACTGATCACCATCAACCACGGCCGCACCGACACGACGGACGGGCGCGTGTTCCCTTACGTCTTCCCGCTGCTGCTCAATCCCTACAGCGAGACCTCAGGCATCGTGAACTACATCGCCTCCAAGGAAGGCGGCCTGGACAAGCTCAAGGGCAAGAAGATCGTGGTGCTCTATCACGGCTCGCCCTACGGCAAGGAGACGATCCCGATCTATGAATTGCTTTCGCAGAAATACGGCTTCGAGCTGTCGCAGATCGAGGTTCCGCATCCCGGCAACGAACAGCAGGCGCAGTGGCTGACGATCCGTCGCGAGCATCCCGACTATGTGGTGCTGCGCGGCTGGGGCGTGATGAACCCGGTCGCCCTGAAGACGGCGCAGAAGACCGGCTTCCCGGCCGATCACATCGTCGGCAATGTCTGGTCCAACTCCGAGGAGGACGTGATCCCCGCCGGCGACGCCGCCAAGGGCTATACGGCCATCACCACCCAGGCGTCTGGCGAGCAGTATCCGGTTGTCCAGGAGATCGTCAAAACGGTCTACGGCGCCGGAAAGGGCAATCTCGAGGACAAGAGCCGCATCGGCTCGGTCTACCACAATCTCGGCATCGTCAACGGCATCCTCAATGTCGAGGCGGTTCGCATCGCGCAGGCCAAATTCGGCAACCGCACGCTCACTGGCGACGAAGTCCGCTGGGGCTTCGAGCATCTCAAGCTTGACCCGGCCCGTGTCGAGGCGCTGGGCGCCAAGGACCTGTTCCACTCGATCAACGTCTCCTGGGACAATCACGAAGGTGACGGCTATGTGACCTTCCAGCAGTGGGACGGCAAGAAGTGGAACGTCGTCTCCGACTGGATCGCGCCCGACTGGAAGCTGCTGCGCCCGATCATCGAGAAGTCGTCCGAGGCCTATGCCAAGGAAAAGGGCATCAAGATCCGCACGGCCGAGGATGCCGAAGCGGTGGTCAGCAACTGAGTTCGGCATGGCGCGGCCGACAATCTGGCCGGCCGCGCCATCCATCCTCCCAGCGGAGTCAACAATGTCCAGCCCGGAAAGCCCGATCCTGTCGGTCAGTCGCGTCGAAGCCGTCTATAACGGCGCCATTGCCGCCCTGCACGGCGTCGACCTGACTGTCGGCAAGGGCGAGATCGTCGCCTTGCTCGGCTCCAACGGCGCCGGCAAGACGACGCTTTTGCGGGCCGTATCCAATCTCCTCCTGGCCGAGCGCGGCGCCATCACCTCCGGCCGGATCACCTTCGACGGCGAGGATGTCTCCAGGGCAAGCCCCTCGCACCTCGTCCGCAAGGGCCTAGTCCAGGTTCTCGAGGGCCGGCACTGCTTCCGCTCGCTGACCGTTGAGGAGAACCTTCTGACCGGCGCGCTCGGGCGCTCGTCCTCCCGCACCGGCGTCAAGGCCGACCTCGACCGTGTCTATGCGCTTTTCCCCAGGCTCTCCGAGAAGCGGCGAACCCGTTCCGGCCTCACCTCCGGCGGCGAGCAGCAGATGACGGCAATCGGCCGGGGTCTGATGTCGCGGCCGAAACTCTTCGTGTTGGACGAGCCTTCGATGGGGCTGGCGCCGCTGATTGTCGAGGAGATCTTCAACGCCTTGAAGCGGCTCAACCGCGACGAGGGCCTGTCGATCCTCGTCGCCGAACAGAATTCGGCGGTTGCGCTGAAACATGCCGACCGCGCCACTGTGCTGGAAAACGGCATCAGCGTGCTGGAGGGACCGGCGGCCGAACTGCGGCAGCGCGCCGACATCAAGACCTACTATCTCGGCGGCTCGCCGCTTCCATCCGACCATATCCCCAAGGAGACCGCAGCATGACCATCCAATCCAAGCAGCCGTCCGATATCCGCCAGGCTGTGCCGCCGGTCGAGCGTCCGTCGGCCAAAGCGCATGTCATCAAGACCGATGCCGAGGCGATCGCTTTAGCGGAAAAACTGGCTGCCGACTTCGCCCGGGAAGCCTCAAAGCGGGACCGCGAGCGCATCTGGCCGAAGGAGGAACTCGACGCCTTCTCGCAGAGCGGCCTGTGGTCGATCAATGTGCCGAAGGCCTATGGCGGACCGGAGCTCTCCTATGTGACGCTGTCAAAGGTGATCAGCATCATCTCGGCGGCCGATCCGTCGCTCGGCCAGATTCCGCAGAACCATCTCGGCGTCGTCGCCGCCATCCGCACCGTCTCGGACGAGGCGCAGAAGCAGCTGCTCTTCGCCGAGGTTCTGTCCGGCACCCGCTTCGGCAATGCGTTCTCCGAGTTCGGCTCCAAGCGCGCCGCCGACTTCGAGACCAAGTTCGTCGATGCTGGTGACCATGTCGTCGTCAACGGCCAGAAATTCTATTCCAGCGGCGCGCTGCTCGCCCATCTGGTGCCGATCGTGGCGCTCGATGACGAGGGCCGGGCCTGGTATGCCATCGCCGATCGCGGCGCGCCCGGACTGACGGTCATCGACGACTGGTCGAGCTTCGGCCAGAAGACGACACTGTCCGGCACCGTTCTGCTCGACAATGTGAAGGTTCCGAAGACGCATCTCGTCCCGGGCTACAAGGGCTATGACCGGCCGACGGCCGACGGCGCCATCTTCCAGATAATCCAGGCCGCGGTCGATCTCGGCATCGCCAAGGCGGCGATCGACGAAACCGTCAACTTCGTGCGCACCAAGTCGCGCGCGTGGATCGACAGCGGCGTCGATCATGCCTGGCAGGATCCCTATACGATCCAGGCCGTCGGTGACCTCCGCCTGCGGGCCAATGCGGCGGAGGCGGTTCTGGATAAGGCCGGGCTTGCAGTCGATCGCGCCGTGGCCCGCCCCAACGAGAAGAGTGTCGCGGAAGCACAGATCGCGGTGGCGGAATCCAAGATCCTCACCACCGAGATCGCCATCAATGCCACCAACAAGCTATTCGAACTCGCAGGAACCCGCTCGACGCTTGCCGAGTACAACCTCGACCGTCACTGGCGCAACGCCCGCACCCACACGCTGCACGATCCGGTGCGCTGGAAATACGCGATCCTCGGCAACTATTACCTGAACGACGTCAATCCGCCGTTCCACGCCTGGAGCTGAGCGAGAACGCCGTAAAGTCACAAAGGACTATTCATGAGCACTGCCATCCTCGACAGGATCAAGGTCCTGTGGTTTCTTCCGACGCATGGCGACAGCCGCTATCTCGGCACCTCCGAGGGGGGCAGGGCGGTCGACCTGCCCTATCTGACCCAGGTCGCCAAGGCCGCCGACGCCATCGGCTACTACGGCGCGCTGCTGCCGACCGGCCGAAGTTGCGAGGACAGCTGGGTCGTGGCGTCGGCGCTGGCGCCGTTGACGCAGCGGCTCCGCTTCCTCGTTGCAGTGCGGCCGGGCCTGCAATCGCCGACGCTCGCCGCGCGGATGACCTCGACGCTCGATCGCATTTCCGGGGGGCGCCTGCTCATCAATGTCGTCACCGGTGGCGACCCAGTCGAGAACAAGGGCGACGGCATCTTTCTCAGCCATGACGAGCGCTATGAGGTGACGCGGGAATTCCTCAACATCTACAAGGCGGTGCTCAGCGGCGAGACCGTTGCCTTCGAAGGCAAGCACTTCCGCATCGAGGACGGAAGGCTGCTGTTCCCGCCTGTGCAGACGCCGCATCCGCCGCTCTATTTCGGTGGTTCGTCGGAGGCGGCGAATGCGGTCGCCGCCGAGCAGATCGACAAATATCTGACCTGGGGCGAACCACCCGCACATGTCGCCGCCAAGCTCGATCATGTGCGCGGCCTTGCCGAGAAAGCCGGACGCCAGGTGAGCTTCGGCATCCGGCTGCATGTCATCGTCCGTGAAACCAATGACGAAGCCTGGGCCGATGCCGATCGGCTGATCAGCCGTCTGGACGACAAGACGATCGCCGAGGCGCAGAAGGTGTTCGCGCGCATGGACTCGGTTGGCCAGTCGCGTATGAGCCGGTTGCATGGCGGCCGCCGTGACAAGCTGGAAATCAGCCCGAACCTGTGGGCTGGCGTCGGCCTGGTGCGCGGCGGTGCGGGCACCGCACTGGTCGGCGATGCGGTTACGGTGGCGGAACGGATCGATGAATACCGGCGCATAGGCATCGATACATTCATCCTGTCCGGTTACCCGCATCTGGAGGAAGCCTATCGCTTCGGCGAACTTGTGCTGCCGCAGTTGCCACTCGATCACGAGATCTCAACGCGGCCGACGGCCGTCAACATGGGCCCCTTCGGCGAAACCGTGGCCGGCGACCATCGCCCGTCGGCGCTGCGCGCGAGCCAGTCTTGAGCGCCAGCGGACCGATCATAGCGATTGTCGGCGGCGGCTTTTCAGGTGCGGCGACTGCGTTTCATCTGGCGCGACTGCTCCCGGCCGGTGCATCCGATATCGTGGTCGTCGAGCCCCGCGAGGGGCTCGGCTATGGTCTGGCCTATTCCACGGCCGATCCGGCGCATCGTATCAATGTGCCGGCGTCGAGAATGACGCTGATCTCCGGCCAGGACAGCCACTTTGCCGACTGGCTGGAGCAGACCAGAGCCATTGTAGACGATGCCGAGGCTATTGCCGCCTACGGAGCACTCTACCCGCAGCGTCGCGTTTTCGGGCGCTATGTGGAATCTCATCTCCGGCCCTTCCTTCTCAGCAAAACGATCCGCCATGTCAGGTCCGCCGTCGCATCGGTCGAGCGCACCGGCGAGGGCTACTGTCTGATCCTCGCTGATGGCGGGACGCTCGCTGCCGACGCCGTGGTGATTGCGACGACGCATCCGCCGCCGGCCTTGCCGATGCCCCTGAAGTCCGTGGCTGGCACAGCCGGGCTGCTGGCCAATCCCTATGATCTCGAGAGGCTGGAAGCGATCGGCCGCGACGACCGTGTCCTGGTCGTTGGCACCGGACTGACGTCGGCGGACGTGATTGCAATGCTCGACCGCAGGGGGCATCGCGGCCACATCGTCGCGCTGTCACGCCACGGCTATCGCTCGCGCAGCCAAGCCGCGATGCTGGCCGATCCAATTGGTGATTTCACGACCCTTCCTTCACGCAGCGCAACGGCACTGTTCAGGCGCATCCGGGCAACGATCCTTGATGCCAAGCGTCGGGGCGAAGACTGGCATCCGGTGCTCGATGCCGTTCGACGTCAGGGACAAGCCATCTGGCAGGCTTTGCCGCTAGCCGAGCAGCGACGTGTGGCGCGCAATCTTCGTGCGCTCTGGGACGTGCATCGCTTCCGCCTCGCGCCGCAGGTTGCGGACGTGCTCGATCGACGCGTTGCCGAGGGCAAGCTCGCCTATCGCGCGGCATCGATTGCCGACGCCGAGGTGGTCGATGGGCGCATTCGCATTGCGCAGCGGCTGCGTGGCGAACGCAGCTTCGTTGTCGAGGCTTTCGATAGGGTGATCGTGACGACAGGTCCGGCACATGCCGATCTCTTCAGGACCAACACGGCGATTGCCGAGCTCGGACAGTTGGGCTTGGTCCGGCTTGACCCGATTGGTCTCGGCTTGGAGACCGATCCGCAAGGCCGTGCAGTCGGTGCATCCGGGCGCCCGACCGACAATATCTTCGTCAGCGGACCGCTGGCGCGCGGCAGCGTCGGCGAATTGATGGGAATTCCCGAAGTCACCGCGCATGCCGAGCGCATCGCCGCCGAAATCTACCAATGGCTTGGATATCAAACGGCGTTGCGCCGCAACGCGTCGTGAATCTGCAAACGATGAGGCTATCGAGATGACACTGACGGAACGCATCCCCCTGGTTGAATCCCGGATTCCCTTGAAATTTGCGATGCGACATCTGGCCGGAGCCGTTTCCGTCATCACCGCGGGTGTGGGCGATGAACGGACTGGCGCAACCGTTACCACCGCCCATTCCTTGTCAGTCGAACCTGAGGTGATGGTCGTCAGCATCAATCTGGGCTCGTCGACCTGGGCAGCCATTAACCGGCACCGGCACTTCTGCGTGAACGTGCTGCGTGCCGACCAGAGTGCAATCGCCGACCGCTTCGCCGGTCGAGGTGGTTTGAAGGGCTCCGCACGTTATGACGGAGCTCGCTGGTCTGCTCTTGCGACCGGCGCACTGGCACTTGAAGGCGCGCTTGCCGCGGTCGATTGCACGGTTGAGGATACTATCATTCGCCACAGCCATGCATTGATCCTCGGCAGTGTCCGCCATGTGATGAGCGGAGAGCCCGGTCCTGCGCTGATCTATCATCACGGCGCCTACGGATCGCCGTAGTGCTGCGATAGCGCGCCCCAAACAAAGCACTCGTAGTCTTACGCGCTTAGAGTTGTTTTGCTTCCGACTGCGCGAGGGCTCGGGCGGAGCATCATTCGGAGTCATCACCACAGGGTTCGCCACCGAATACGAGAACATACGAAGGAAACGGTTTGGCGAACCACCCACTAACTGTTTGTTTTTGTTGAAAAAGCGACGTCCCTCCGCGACTAACATAATCGTTATTCGTCAATGGTTTACGAAGCGGTTCGCCAATGTCGATTTAAGAGCTGGTCCAGCCACTCGCCGATCGCATTTATTTTCTACGGAATGGCAGCTTTGCGCCCGATGTCGGTCGTTGAGCAGGCCATAGCCGCATCCCAAAAGCAGATGAGGTGGATGGCTCCCGCTCCCGGCATCTGAGTGCCACAGTGGGTTTGCTGTCAGGCAACCCGAGCAAAGGAGCCATCCGCCATGCAGATTA
>NZ_JAMYQT010000057.1:0-32365 GCF_040320985.1 Mesorhizobium sp. M0571 | reverse complement strand
ACTACGAGCAGCGCATCGACGTCTCTCACGCAATGATCCTCGTCGCAATGGGCGCAAACCTCATCCGCCGAAACGCTCATCCTTGAATTTCAAAACGGACTCTCAGTGATCGAGCAATGCAACTAGTATTGCCCATGCTTTTTTGGTGTGCGTTGATTTGGATATCGAAGGCCGCCGTAATGTCTTCGGCGAACAGTTTAACCAGTGGAATGTTGGATTTTTTTAGGGAGTTCATTGGCACATACTGGTTCATCTGGGCAGCTTTCGCGTCCTTCGTCCTGATAAAGTTGCTCACGACTTTCAATGGCTCGTCGGTGTGGATCATAGGCGCATCTGCAATTGCGATCGCATTCGCGCCCGTCCCGTGGTCAATAACCCCGTTGGTACGATACACATACCCATTCTTTTGTTTGGGGTTCTTGTTTGCGCAGCCGATCGGATGGCAGGCAGCTAGCATCAGGCGCCACAAGGCTATTTTTGTGGTGTTACTTTCGATGGCTGCGTTCATGTGCTTTCTTGTTTGGGGAAAGGAAACGTACGTCTACAACAATCTTGTTTTGATCTACGATGCACAATCGGCCAAACAAGTGTTGCTGATGTTCGCTGGCTCGGTAGCAACTTCTGCAGTGGCGATGCAGCTTATATTCCTATGCTGGAGAGTTGGCTATTCAACTCGCGTAGCTCGCTTTGTCGCGGTGGAGCTTGGTCAGAGCACACTGCTGCTTTACCTGCTTCAGGGTGCCGTGTTTCGCTTCATGGATCTCATACCGTTCGGAGAACTTTGGGATCTCACGAGCAGAATCGAGTTCGCCACTTTGCTTGGTGCGGCGATTGCTGTCACAGCGATGACAATTCGCAGGATTGTGCGCCACCTTGGATATGTGTCGCGGAGCTATGCTTAATTTATGATGTGACTGCCGACAGTTGGCATTGAAGTCATTGGCGAGCCATGCCGGCGTGGCATTCCCCTCACGGATCACTTGATCCGCCGCCCGAAGTAAGGCGTGCCTGTAGGCCGGGATCGGTCCCGAATGCTCGTAGGACGGCAATTCGCTCGGGAGCCCGATCAGATTTGAAGCTCCGCGACCGTCTGGCGCCGACGGCAGCCAATAGAAGCGCGTCTGACCGATCGTCGCGTCCATCTCCAGAAGCCCGCTAGCAGGTTGTGACCATTGCTATGGCAATGCAGCAGTCCTGGATGGCTGCATCAAATCCACGCGCGCGCTGAAGCATCGTGAAAAATTCATGGAATATTTCAGCTGATAAAAATGAGCCGATTCAATTTCGATCGATCAATCAGCGCCCTTCTCGGGGCTGTCGGTCCGCGTCGCGCCTGACGGCGGCGCTATGCTGGTGCTCCTACGGCCGCCCTGTTGAACCGCTTTCTCCAGCACCGAACTGAATTGGTCCCGCTGGCGGACATTTCGATGCTTCCGCCTTGTAGGCCTTCTTTGTTGCGGCCGGCTCTGCGGCACGGCTGCGCCGACGTGAACGTGCTTGGCGGCACGTTTTGTGAGGGAGGGAAAGAGGCGCGCGGCCCTCTCCCTGCAAGCCGCCGATGGCGGATTCCTCCGTCTGCCCGCTTCGCTCCGTGCAGACCGGGGAGATCCCTCCGCCCCCTTGCTCGCCGCTGCTCGCCACGATGCAGGGGGACAGGCGACCTGAACCCGTGCCCAAGCCGATCTGATGGCAGAGGCGGTGGGGCTGGACATTGCCCGTGGTGGACGTACGTGCCACACAAATCCTCATGCTCGCCTAACCGGCCGCAACGTATGGCAATCCGGGCAGTCCCGACGAAAGATGGAGTAGGTCTCGGCCATTCCCGTGTCCGAACCCAGAAAAGTTACTGGTTTCCTTACGGGCGCGATACAAAGGGCACAGGCTGGACTTGGCTGCCGGGGGCGGGGCTTGTCGACCGCTCGATCGAAAGTGAGAGACGAGGAGGAGAATCACCGACCTGCAGAGCGGCAAGGCGCTCGCCTACCTCCCTGTCAGTCACCGTTAGCCGATGGTTTAGACGAAGATAGTCCGTCCATGTCGGCGTGCGGAATGTCTCGGTCCAAAGAGTCGAGTTCTGAAGATCGCGCTGGAGAGTCCAGTCCCGCGCACCGGCACGGCTCTGAACGCGCCGCCTTTCGCGCATGCAGCTCAGAAATTCCTCGATATTCTCCTCGGGTATCGAGTACTCCACCTTGATCACGATCGGGCCGCTCCTGGGCTTCAAATCGAGGGCCAGTTCTGGTGGCCTGAAGTCGAAGGCCCCTTGATCCGATTCCTCCCATAGCCGTACCGGCAATAGCTTTCCCACGGCTGCAACCAGCAACAGCGCCGCTGCAGCACCTTCCAAAGCCCACGTCAGGGAATAGTACTGCGCGACAGCACCCCAGATCCAGCTGCCCGCTGCCATGCCGCCGTAGGTCAGGGCGTAATAGATCGACAGGGTGCGACCAACGACCCACCTTGGGCTTGCCAACTGCACACACACGTCGGTTCCGGTCCAGGTGACAACCCAGCCTGCGCCAGCGATTGCAAGCGCGATCGCTGCTACAGCCACCGATGATGTGAGAGCCAGTAAAAGGCAACACGTTGCGCAAGCAACGGATGCGAGCGTGATCAATCGATTTTGGGACGTGACGCGTCGCAAGTAGCTATTGCCAATGCCCGCGATGAAGGCGCCTGTGCCGAAGCCGGCTAACAGGACGCCGTAAACAATTGGCCCCCCCGCCAGTTGGTCGCGAACCACGAGGGGGAGCAGAGCAAGGATCGAGATGCTTGACAGCCCGAACAGGGTTGCGCGCACGATCGCCACTCTGATCTCCGAGGAGATTGCCGTGAAGCGCATGCCATCATGAATGGCCGTCGTCATCCGCTCGCGCGGAAGAGGCGAAGAGCGAACTTGCCACTTGGAGCGCAGCACAGCGCTCAACGGGACCAGGTCGGTCAGCGCAGCGAAGGCGAAAGCCGTAAGGGGGCCCAGCAAAGCCAAAATTACACCGCCCAGCGCCGGTCCTATACTCCGAACCACGTTGTACCCCACCGACATCAGCGTCACTGCAGCGGGTATGTCGCGCTTTTCCAGGATGTCGCCGACCGAGGCGTGCCAGGCTGGATCATTCAAGGCAAAGCCGCATCCCGCCAAGAAACTCAGTCCCAAGATCAGCCATGGACTGACAAAGCCCAGTCCAACAGAGAGAGCCAGCGCCGTGGATGCCAGTGCGATCAGGCAATGTCCGGCAAGCATCACGCCGCGGCGGCTGAAGCTGTCTGCAATCGCTCCAGCAAGGATCGACAAGAAGAAGGCGGGCAGTGTCGATGCAGCCTGCACGAGCGCAACCATCAGATCGGAGGCTGAAATCGTTGCCATAAGCCAGCTTATAGCCACGCTCTGCACCAGCCAGCCAAGGCTGGATATCTGCGTGGCTGTCCAGATCGAACGAAAGACCGGATTCTGAAGAGGGATCAGTGTGTTTGCCGCAAAGGGCGGGGAATCTTGACGCCGCATGACTTCTCACCTCCACCACGTAGTTCTTTCGCTCACTCACTTGCTGACAGCGGTGCGCTTACGCACAGCTGCGTCACAACCAAGTTCCGATATCGCGCTCGCAACAAAGTAGATGTCGCATCCACGGTGCTGATGCGCGATGAGTGTGCCAGTTGGGCGTCAGCTGGTCTGGGTCGCGCAGCCCGATGGGGTGCGGTCTGCCCTGCGACTCTTCGCCTTGGACGGTGCTACCGCCCCGATGGCCGGGTTGTCAAACTGCCACGGTGCTAGCAGCGAATCCTCTGCCGATCGTCGGCCGCAGGATCGCGGTGGTGGCGGACGAGTATTCTGATCCGGAGAAAGGCAGCGGCGCGGTCAAGATCACGCCGGCGCACGACTTCAACGAATTTGGGTCGGCAGGCGCCATAAGTTGCCGGCGATCAATATTCTCACCGTAGAGGCGGCGGTCACCCTCACGGACAATGACGACTGTCTCGCCGGGCTGGAGGTGACGCCGTAGCGCCATGCGGTCCGGGACGAGCTCGACGGTCTGACGCTTACATCTCGCCGAACTGGTATCCAAGCAAGCATGAATTCCATAACCAGGTGCCGACGTGGAACTATCTCGTCGTCCACGCCCACGGACGCATCACTGTCCGGGATGATGAGCGCTATGTGCGCCGTAACGTGGCGAAGCTCACTCACATGCATGAAGCCTCGCAGCCTGCCCCGTGGAAGATGGGCGACGCGCCGAAGGACTTCATTGACACGATGGTGAAGGCGATCGTCGCCCTGGAAATCGAGATCACCAGCCTGGTTGGTAAATCAAAACTCAGCCAGAACAAAGAGGTGCGCGACATTCAGAACGCTGGTGAAATGCTGAATGCCCGAGGCGTCAATGGGATGGGAGAAGCGATGCTCGCGGTTGCGGCGGCCAAATCCCAATAGCAACTATCTTGTCCCGACAAGCCGCTGGTGCTGGATTTCCAACGGGTGACCTTGAGAGACAAATGCTTCGGCTCGCCGGAAACGCGACCAGCATCTGACCACCCGCTATGCGGCAGATGGACAAGAACTCAGGCCGCCATCGCCAGCCACATCCGCAATGCCGCCGGATCGATGGAAGCTGCTTACCCCGCCAGCCTCTCCGGTCATGCCGCCTGCGTCGTTAATACCTTGAACAGCAGCCTGGCGGTTAAACCGCCTTGCGTGTTCGGTATGGCGGCACAGCGGTTTGGAGATCGGAGCCGACTGGCAGCGAACGCCACGCCCCACGGTAGCGATGCCTCGCAGCCAGGTTGGATGACCAAGCAGCGGCATGTGCGGCAGGCTTGCACCCGCTTCAGATGCGAGACGGGTCAAGACAATCATCCTGCACAACGCCACGCGGCGGTGAGCCGGTTTCGAAAAGGGCCGGCCCCGGCCGTTCATACAAGTGGAGTTGGGGGCGCGGGGCCGGATCAAGCCTATCGCGTTGGACCCGCCGGGACCGCGCGTACATCATCCCGGCAACGCCAGGCGCTCGCCTGGCGTCATGCGGGCTTCGGCTTGGCGCGCCGAATGTCTGGACCGGCATCGCGGAGCAATGGCGCACCAGTCTACGACATGGTGCGTAGTCGCCATGCTGCCCCTGGCCAGATCGTAGATGACCTCGGCTTGTTCGCCATGGCGAGCCGAAGCACGTTGACGGCCGTGCCGGGTGATGCGCCGTCCCAGACTATCATCCCAAAATCGGCGCGCGCCATCTCCCGGTCTTTGGCGGCGTAGATCCAGTATCCTCTAGCGCCTTCAGGAGACGGGACCCGGTAGGCAGCCCAGTCGCCCAGATCATTGCGGGGTTCCTTGGCCGCATGGAAGACCCCGACATGTTTGTAGCCGTAGCCCGCGAGCAGGCCCTGCGCCTCGGCATCGGCTCCAGACGCGTCGCCAATCAGCACGCCGTGCACGGCAACAACGATTGGGCGGATCCGAGCGATGGCAGGTTCCGGCAGCTCAAATATCTCGCGTGAACCCCCTATGAATATCATCGACATCATGACTTTCCCTTCTCTCCAGGGCTCCCTCGCTCTGACCGCCATCTCCCTCTGGCCCTGCGTGAGGGGTCACCCGAACGCCGAGACGGCGAAGCCGGCTCGGGGAGCGGCGGGACGCCGCAACTAGAGCCCGTCGGCGGCAGGCCGGCGCGCAGACCTGCCGCTTCCGGAGGCGCTACGCGCGCGGAGCTAGTGGCCTTTGTCGGCCAGCCAGAGGCTCACGTCCTGGATCGAGCGCATGAGCACCGACGGATTGTCCCGCGCGGGAATGAAGCCCCAGCTCTGCCAGTAGCGCTCTGCCTCGGCGTCGATCGCCCGCACCACCACCGCGCGGCCGCCGACGATGTCGGCGCCGGCGACGCAGCGATACAGCGCGTCCTTGACCAAGCCGCTACCGACGCCTTGTCCGGCATAGCGGTGGTCGACGGCGAGTTGTCCGATCAGCAGGCAGGGCATCGGATCGGGCGGGCGTCCGGTGCGGATGGCGCGCGGTGCGCTATTTGGCTGGATCACGCCCGGCGCGAGGCCGTAATACCCGACGACTGTTCCCTCGTCGTGAACGACCAGGACGCGGGTAAACCCGCGGGCCTGGTTCGTTCGCGCGAAGCCGGCCAGCCAAGCATTGAGCGCCGGCTTGCCGCATTCGAAGCTGTCGAGGCGGTGTGCGTGGTCGAGGAGTTCGATGCCTGAAAGCGCCACCTAGCGGTCCCAGGGCGGGGACCGACGCAGCCGCTCGGCCGCCTTCGCCGGGGGCGCAGCGGCCGGGGCTGAGATCGCCTGCATGAAGGCGTCATAGGCTTCCGGGGACACGCGGATGACGGTTTCGTTGAGGATGGCCGCCTGCGCCTCGTGCAGCGCGGCGCGCCGCATGAACTCCGTGCGCGACAGGCCGAGCAGCTCCGCGCCGCGGTCGATGATGGTGAGATCATCGTCGCGAAACCGCATCGAGACGGGTGCTTCCTTCCTGGTGGGTGTGGTGGCCATGGCGCGCTCCTGTGCTGCGGACGTATATACGTTAGTGTAACGCGGAACGCAATACTACGTTCCCTGGCGACGTCTCGTGGCGGATGGTCTCAGGATTTCTCGCCGCATCGGTTCTTCTCGGCTTCTCGCCCCAGTCGCCATTGCCGCAACCCAGAGCAAGGTGGCTTTGGTCAGCTCCGGCGGATCAATTACGGCTTAGGAAGCGCATTTGTTTTTGGCGGCCGGATGAGCGGGTCCAGAAGCGAAGTCGCTGCCATGACTGTCGCCGGACGAGCCCCGGCTATCCCGAACCTGATGAACATCTGACGCGATGGCGACTTTCGGGCCGTCACGCCACAAAGGAGGAACGGCTATGAAGGCTGGGCGGCGGCACTTTCATTCTCAGGCGCCGCTCTATGCCACCTGTCGGCCAATGTGACATCGCCACTGCGGTCCTTCGAACAAGTCGATTCGATTCTGAATTTCGGCCTTTAGATGATTGTAGCGATTGAATCAGCGACAAGGGCTGGGCAATCGCGGTTGTGGTGACCGCGAGCCACTAAGCTTGTGCCGTACCCTTACAATGATTCATCAAGGCGTTTACCTCGGCAATCACGAGATCCGGCGTGATGTCGAACTTGCATCGGACTTTGACCGGACAATGCCGCACTTGGTCCAGACCACATCCGCGACATTCAATAACACTCATAAGCATGCTGACCAAGGGACCTCGAAACCCCCAAATCTCAGGTAGATGTGACGCCGTGAAAATGCCGATAGTAGGGCGGCCAAGCTGGGCAGCGACATGGCCGGTGCCTGAATTGTTCGAAACGACGAGCGCGGCCGAATTCACGAGACAATTGAATTCCAGTTCTGACAAGTCGACAGCCGTCCGAATGTTCGCGGCTCCACGTTCCCTAGCTATCTTCGCAACCTCCTCAAGCGCTTCCAGGCATTCGCCACGGCCAACGAGGACCACCTCACCACGGGTCGAAAGAGCAGCGACAACTTTGCCAAAACTTTCAATCGGCCAATCTCGCAGGCTGGAATTGGAGAACGGAGCCACGACAATCGGGGCATTGCCTGTAGTCGAATTCTGTGGGTGACCCGCTCCGCTTTCGAAATAGGCAGCTGCCTTTGCGACCAGAAAGAGGAGGATTTCTGACACATGCTGGAGACGCACCTGCTTACGGTCAATGAACCAATCAAGCCATCTACGGGGGATTTTGTTAGCAAGCCCTATTTTTTGGACCAGCTTGTAGAAAATGGTTCTGCGCAATTTCAGATTGAATGGCGCTATCGCAATATCGATCTGATGCATGCTGTACGGATCAACTATCGCCGCACGGTGCCTGGCGGGAACTTCAAGCAAGATCGGCCTTGTTTCTTCCGGAACACGCATATCAATGGCAAGATCAAACTCGCCGGTCAGCAGCGGCCTTATGTCCGCGGCTTCTTTGCGCGTTTTGACTTTTGGGTTGCTAGGAAAAAAGTCAAAAGCAACGTGATCGTCGGCGAGGTCGAACTGTTTTGCAGTAGCGATGTTCCAGCTTCCCACCACCAGCGTAATGTGGGCATGCGCAAAACGCTGACGAAGGTCCTTTAGAGGCCCTAGAGACATCCAAAAGTCGCCGACATGATCAAGCTTGAGGACCAAAATTCTCATCCTTGCGCTTGACTGTTCCGGCTCTTCCCAGCTGCGGTATATAATTTGATTGCCGTCGTGCTTTGTAAAATATGCCATTGCCATTCCGAAGATTATACGGTCAACACTGATAGCCCAGTGACGCGTGTGTAGGTTGGAGTGCTCCCCACTTTGTCCGCGTCTCCGCAAGAATTCTGCCATCAGATCCAAGCCGCGCTCCAGCAGGAGCTGTTGGGCGAAGTCTGCATCTCTAGCGATGGTAGCGCGCCAAGAAAGCCAGCTATGTCCCGACCCGCAATGTGAAGGGCTTCGTCACGGTCTCGCATGCAGTGAGTTCGGCAACGCCGAGTAGACGGTGATCACCATGCCGCCGTCCCCAGATCTCGGAGCATAACGGCAGTGGCCTCGCTCTTTGGTCGATGCTGATCCTGAATGCGACCGTCGCCGCCGGCGACGACACCGCCGGCCGCATTGACCGTCTCGGGCACGCCCTGTCGCTGTGGTCCCGCATCACGGTGGCTAGCAAGGACCCGCCGCAGCCGCTTTTTTCTGCGCGTCCGGTCGTCCAAGGTGAAGTGGACGAATCAACCCTGTGATGAAGTCGACTGCCTGCCAGCGGTGAGGTGGCAGGCGGCATCGATGAACACCATTATTCGCCGAGCTTGGATAGCGGCACCTCTATCACGCTGAGAGCCTGTTATGCTGGTCCAGCGTTTGATCGCAGTCTTGATCCATGCGAGCAGCTTGTGAGGGATGCAATCGAACGAGGCGCTGCTCCCACAGCCGTCGCAGGCCCTCCATCAGAGCTTCACGCTTGGCCTGATCCGGCGCAATTGTATTGAGGAGATCTCCCAACACGGCTTCGCCCTCAATCCGCATCAGCAGATTAAACAAGTCGTGTGAAATTCGCACGCTGTCACTGCTCGAGTGGTTCGTATTGATCTCGCAGACAGTCTCCTGACGATCTTGCGCTGTGTACGCACGGTCTTGATGGAGGGACACATAGGGCGGCAATGAAACCGCAAGCGCAGTCCAATCCTGCAGCGTTGCAGCCCGCTTTTTTACCAGGAAGGGCCCGACCACAAGTCCATCCAGCTCTGTCGTCAGAAATGTGGCAATCGCGTCCGCAACCGAATCCACGATCGGTTCGGCATTGTTGTTGAAGGACGTATTGAGCAGAATTGGAGTGCCTGTGCGCTTCTTGAACGCATTGATGACTTCCCAGTAAGCGGGATTGGCGTTGCGCGATACTGTTTGCAGGCGAGCGGTTCCGTCGACGTGCGTAATGGCACCGAGCAAGGCGCGCTTTGAGTCACGCACGCGAACGACGAAATTCATGAATGGAAATTCGCGCTTGCCGTCCGGGAGGTCGAAAAATTCGCTCGCATCCTCCTCCAGCACAGATGGCGCGAAGGGCCGATAGCCTTCGCGCTTCTTGACCATCGCATTGATTCGGTCCTTGTTTGCGGCGGGCCGAGGGTCGGCAAGAATGCTGCGGTTGCCCAGCGCACGTGGCCCAAACTCCGAACGACCCTGCACCCAGCCGATCACGGCGCCGTTGGCGATCCAGTCGGCTGCACTGCTTGCCACGTCATCAGAGCGTTCAACCTCGAGATGTCCGGCCCATGCATTCAGTTCCTGTTGCACGGCGCGGTCGCTCCCGAGATCAGGACCCCAATAGACCTCCTGCAGTCGCTCACACGGCGCGGGGCGGCCCATCTCGTTAGAGACTATCAGCGCAGCTCCCAATGCGCAGCCAGCGTCGTGAGACGCGGGTTGCACGAAGATGTCTTCGAAAAGCCCTGAATACAGCAGCTTACCGTTCATCGTGCAGTTGTGGGCTACCCCTCCCGCCAGGCACAACCGCTTCATGCCAGTGGCCTCACGGTGATGCCGGAGAATGTGGAACACGATCCGCTCAAGCGCTTCCTGCAGTGACGCACTCACATCTCGATGCTGCTGGGTGAAGGGCATTCCCTTTCGCCTGACCTCGATGTTGCGGAGCAACGCCGGACCGATGCGGTCGAGGTGAACACGGTAGCCACCCCCGTTGGCGGAGAGCTCGTAGAACTGCTCGAAGAGCTCGCGATAGGGAGCGGGGTCGCCGTAGGGCGCGAGTCCCATTACCTTATACTCGTCGAACAAGCCGTAGCCGAGATAGCGGATCGTCTCGAGATAAAACAGCCCAAGAGAATTGTTCTCGGGGAAAGCCTCGATTTCCGTAATTTCTGTGCCAGACCCTACCGCCAAGAGGCCCGATAGGAAATCACCACAGCCATCAATCGCTAGAATGAGACTTTGTTCGAAGCCCGACATTGCAAAGGCGCTCACGGCGTGCGCCTGATGATGACTTACGAATGAAATACGCGAACTGTCCAACTTAGTGCCGAACTCACGCGTTAACAGATCCTGCACCAACGATTTAGCACTCAACGGAATGGAGAGAATGTCCGGGTGGGATGCGGAAATACCTTCAAGCATGGCATTGGCATAGGGCTCGCTTGCGTAGACCGCGACACGATCAATGTCGCTGAACTGAACCCCCGCCGCTGACAGACAGTATTGAATCGAACGAATTGGGAGCTTGTTGGAGTGTTTGATCCGATTGAGGCGTTCCTCTTCGACGGCGGCTATCACCTGTCCGTCTCGGACGAGCACCGCGGCGCCATCGTGCATAAAGGCGTTCGGAAGCTCGAATCGGTTTTCATGGACTTGGTCAAGTCCGCCGCTAATTCCTAGACACAGCATTTCTTTCTCCACATAGTGACGGGCAAGCCAAATTGGCCTGCCTCAGACCGTTTCCAACTAAATAGGCCGCGTTGTCGCTTGCAGCTGCAACCGCCTGTCAGGCATCACCGGCATCAAAGAACGCCTCATAAGGGTCCGCCTGGATCAACATGAGATGCTTCGATCGTGGCGCCTGCCGTTCCATGACGCCGAGAGCTTGGCTGGATCATCGAATCTTGAGCGGCTGCTGACTTGCATGCCGGCGATGCCGTTTTCATCTGCAGCACGAACTTGTGACGCGGGCTGCCTATATCCTTGCGAAGGGGCGGCTGTTGACGAATAATGCCGCGCCGTGAACTGGCCCGATTTCATTCCCCGAAAGACCGTCGCACAGGCGAGTGACATGTGCTGCACTGTCCGCCTGCTTCCCGGTCGCACATCCGATAACGCCTTCGCTTGTGCAGGAGGCCGCATCGCGTCATTCGTCGGCCAAACATGGCACCGACTGGAAGCCCGGCAATACCGCGTAGATGTAAAGTGCGCTGATGTTGTATGGTAGCGCTGCCGGCCGGGTCTCCAATCCGCTGCCCAAACGAGCGGACTGCCTGCGGCAAAAAGCCCGCCACAAGCAGAATCGCGCTGGGCAGCTGGCTCGCCTGCAAGACTTCGCAGCTCAGGAACATTGGGGACGACTAGCGTCGAACCGCCGACATGATCGGCCAGTTGCAACTCACTTCTCGGCACGACCTCCACTGCACGTCAGGGCGCATGGAAGATTTTCTCCTTTGGATGGGTGACCGGTGCGGACGTGCTTTTGTCCATGCAAGATTTCCGAAGAGTTATGAAATCGTTTGTTTCGATCAAAGTCATCCACGCTATGAATAGCTGCCGGACATGCGCTTCAAAGGGGCTTCAGGCTTCCCGGATGGCTACTCCGATTCGAAGCGCGTGGCATTCCATGCGCTCTATGACAACATTTTTCAGCAAAGGGTATGAGAGCAAACCCACACTTCTTTTTCAGAAGTCGCTTCGAAGCAGCCGAGGCCTTGATGGGCTTCTTCACCAAGTTCGGCGATGGTGCCGCAGACATTCTTCCTCTTTCCGGGCTGAACAAGCGCAGAGTTCGCGCCTTGGCAGTGTATCTGGGCGCTCCGTCTGATCTTGTTGAAAAGATTCCGACCGCCGACCTGGAGAACCTCGTCCCGGTCTCACAGACGATGAGATTGACGACTTCCTCGAAGGCCAAGAGATCAACGAAGCGGCGCACAGGCGCATACTTCATGCGCATTCCAGCACAGCCCATAAGCGAGCGCTTCCCGTCACAACGATTGCCATGACGGGTTCGATATTTAGGCATCGGCAATAGCGTCTCAACATACACGATCGATGGGCTTGCCGCAGTTAGGCAGCTAGCGGCCTGAATTACCGCTGGAGCGAAGCGCTGCTCTTTCAGCCCGCATGCGGTCATGAGGTTGACAGTGTCGGCACGTATCGCCGAGGCCGGCACGCGAACTCATTCTCCCTGAATGCCTGCTCTATCGATCTTCCGCAGCGTACCCACTTGACCGGTCGCTTCGACATTCCAGGCACCTGGATTGTAGCCGATCCTTGCCGCTCTCCTTCGGCCGGTCGCAATGCTAGACGTGCGGCCGTTACGCGATGCAGAGCTTGTTGTCAGATGCGTGATGCGAAATGTGAGATGCAGCTCCAGTTTTGGCGATGGCAGGCTCGCCGCATTGTTGATAATATCCGCACAAAACAGGCGCGCAAATGACAGCGGATTCAGAGAAGGCTGAGGCGGTCGAGCAGTTGCTTGATACACCTGACCTTGCAACAGCACTGGAAAGCGAACAGTTCAAGAAATTCCTTGACCAGGTGCCGATCGCCATAGCCGTTTCGGACCTTGCCGGTGAAGAGCGCGTGGTCTACGCCAATCCGGAATTCGAGAAACTGTCAGGGCTGACAGCCGCTAGGCTCACCCGAGAAAACTGGGCGGCCCTTTTAGGCACAGGCCTCCATCAGCAAAAGGACAGGCCGCTAGCCGAGGCCGTGGTCGAAGGAACCGATTTGGTCGGCACCTTCAGGCTGGAACGCGGCGAGGACAAACCCGCGATCGTCGACGTTTATTCCAACGTGATCGAAGACGACAACGGCAAGGTGTGCTTCCGACTGGTGGCCCTGGTCGACGTATCCGCCCATGGCGAGGCGGGAGATGAGCGCTCGGCCGAGGAGCGTGTTAGCGAGAAAGACACGCTGCTGCGCGAACTGCAGCACCGGGTGAAGAACAACCTGCAGATGATCACCGCGCTGATCCGGCTGGAAAGCCGCAACGCGACCGAGGCCGACCGGAGACGGTTTGAGCGGCTCGCCGGTCGCGTCGACGCTCTGGCGATCCTCTACCAGACGCTAACTGCCGACCAGCCGAAGGAGGAGGTCGACCTTGGTGTGTATCTCAGCCAGATCGCGTCCGCGGTCATGAGCTCGCATGCGGTCGAGGGAATCCGGCTGGATATGAAGGTGGATACATATCCCGTGTCAATAAACGTCGCCATGCCGGCCGGGCTGGTCGTAAACGAATTGCTGACCAATTCACTAAAGCATGCGTTCCGGGGCCGCGATGGCGGCACGATAACACTGCACAGCGTCGTCGATGGCGACGGCTGCCGGGTTATAGTGGCGGACGACGGAATCGGCCTGCCGGAAGGCGAGGTGTGGCCCAAACCAGGCAAGCTCGGAGCGCTGATCGCGCGATCGCTGACCGAGAACGCCAAGGCGCAGCTAGCCGTCGAGTCCAGCGCCAACAAAGGGACGAAGGTGACCATCGTTTTCAAGCGGTCGGCGGCAGCAAGCTGAACGGTTGCTGTCGACTAGCAGGCTGGCGGCTGGCTTCATGTCGCGGCTTTGAGCAGGTGGCTGCAAATAGGCTAGGTCGCCCTTCACGGCCTGCTTCACATGGTCGAGGTCTTCCATTATGCTCCAGGCTTGCTGCTTCTGACTTCGGCGGCCAGTCCATCCCCACCTAGCGGAAGGCACTCCCGCCTGATTGCGTTGCGGCTTGAGTCTTGACGGCGGGGGCACCTGACGCCTTCGCGCTCATCACGCGCGGGCCGGCAATTCAGCAGCGAGTCATCACTTGGCCAATCTTGCCGAGGACGAAGGTCTAACCTACAAATAAAATTGGTCCGACTGTTCGTGGCCGGAGGTAACCGCGAATTTGCGCTATCGGGACAGGAGAGCAGTGCTGTAGGCAAACCGCGATGCGTGCATTCGTTCGATTGGTTCTACGATTATCCTGACGCCTGGGGTGACCAGTTGCACCAGTATTTCCTACTACGCGCAATCTTTGCAGGGTCATGTGCAGATCATCGCGGCCCGCCAAGACATCGGAAAACTGATCGACGATCCTTCAACCCCTGAGATATTGCGGGCCCGAATGGCATCGGCGGCCGCCATATAATAGTTTGCGGCAAAGACGGCCGCGATCGAACGGCTGAGGACGCGCTCGCCAACAGATTGCGCGACAGACGATGGGGTGGATACCGCGGATACGACGCCTGGTTCGATGCTCCGATCAACAACGCGAAGCTCGCCGCGACTTCCGTCTACAGCGATTCGGTTCAAAGGCTTGGCGCGTTGGACAAAGCTCGCCGCGCCGAAGCGCGATGCATAGAAGCCGGGATAGTCGCCCGAACACAAGTCGAACAAGCGGAGTGGTCGACCGTTTCGTCCTCCCCGGGGACGAGCCGGTTGCTCTGGCCTGGGGCGACCTGATGGGTCTTGCGGAGCACCGTCTCCAGCATGGCGATCAGGTCTTCGGGAAGTATGGCCTCATTCTGCACAGACGGTTTTGCGTGGCTGTTACGGATGCCGGCGGGCACGGTGGCGATATGGCGGTCCTTTCGATCGAGCGGCTCGCCACGCTGCGTATAATTCCACGCCAGGGAGGAGAGACGGCGCTCGATCGTCGCCACAGAGTTTGGTTTCTTGTCTCCTGTAACCTTTCTGGATGCACAGGCCGTGATGTAGAGGCCGACGGTCTGCGGATCAGGCGGCAACACCTCGAGGTGCTGCCGGCGCGCCCAGGCGCAAAAAATCCGCTCTCGACCGAGCGGCGTCAGACCGGTATTCTTATGGATGTTCATCCGGTCCCCCTGGAGTCACTGAAGCTTCGACAATCTCAGCTTTCCCGGTTCGGACCGGATGGACAACCTACTGAAAGCTCACAACTAGCTACCAATGCGATCAGCTTTCGGGCTATCGGGCGCATCCAGGGAGGATGGGTATGTTCTTGGCTAACGGGCTCAAGCTGCGGGACCGCGGGTGCACGCTGGCACTGATGTTGGCGATCATATGTGTATGTGCGCCTGCACTGGCGGCAAACGCGTCGGATCAGGCGTGCCGGTCCATCGCCAAGCTCAAAATTCCAAGCGTGATCTTTACCGAGGCTAGCCTTCAAAAGCCGCAGGGGATCCCCGCAGATCCCTTCACTGCATTCACCGGCGCCTCGCCTCAGGCGGTAAAAGTGGGCGGGCACTGCCTTGTCCGAGGTGTTATCGGGAAACGCCAGGGGGTCGATGGTCAATCATATGGCACCCGGTTTGAGGTGCGTCTTCCGACGACCTGGAACGACATGTTCCTTTTCCAGGGCGGCGGCGCAGTTGATGGCTTCCTGGCGCCGGCCGTCGGGACCATTCCTTGCCGGAACTCGACCGCGGCTCCCGGGCTCTTGCGCGGCTACGCTGTTGTAAGCATGGATGGCGGGCACCCAAGCCCCGATCCGGCTTTCGGGGTCGATCAAGCCGCACGCATTGATTTTGCGTACGCCTCCATTGGCAAAGTCACTTCGGTCTCGAAGCAGGTGATTGCCAAGTTCTATGGGGCGGCTCCGAAAAAGTCGGTGTTCATGGGATGCTCGAATGGCGGTCGTGAGGCGTTGATAGCGGCTCAGCGATATCCGCTCGAGTTCGACGGCATTGTTGCAGGTAGCCCGGGTTTTCGTCTCAGTGCCGCCAACATTGCCGAAGCCTGGGATACTCGCCAGTACATGAGCATCGCTCCCAAGGATGAGGCCGGCCATCCCATTCTATCCCGCGCCTTCTCCCAGCAGGATCTGAACATCGTCGCCAAGGCGGTTCTCGCTGCCTGTGATGCCCGCGATGGCATTGAGGATGGCGTCATCAACGCCTGGCAGCAGTGCCGGTTCGACCCAAAGGTCCTGTCCTGCCAAGGCGATAAGACGGACAGCTGCCTCACGGCTGGTCAAGTGCAGGCCATGAGCCGCGCGTTCGCGGGTCCGGAAAGCTCCGATGGCGAAAAGCTTTACAGCGATTGGCCATATGATACGGGCGTTGCGGGCGCGGACTGGAGAATGTGGAAGCTGGGCAATTCCCCCACTTCCCAGTCGGATGCAAATAACATCGTTCTGGGAGCCCGCTCGCTTCAATACTACTTCATGACGCCCCCGGCGCCGAATTTTGACCCCCTGAAGTTCGACTTCGACAAGGATCCGGCACGCGTTGCGGATACGGCCAAGCTCAATGATGCGACCGGCACGTATCTCGCCAGCTTCGCTGCCCACGGTGGAAAGCTGCTCTTGTTTCAGGGACTTTCCGATCCGGTCTTCTCAGCCAACGATCTGGTGCGCTGGTACAAGCAAGTCGTCGAGGTCACAAGCGGCGGCGATTTGGAAGCGACTCGCCGTTTCGTGCGCATGTTCATAATCCCGGGGATGACCCACTGCGGCGATGGCCAAGCCTTCGACGACTTTGATCCTTTGGCCGCCATCGAGGGCTGGATAAACCAAGACAAGGCTCCGGATTCTCTCGCGGCTGGCAGCAAGGCATTCCCCGGCAAGCACCAGCCGATCTGCGCTTATCCCACTCAAGCTGCCTATGGCGGTAAGGGAAATCCCGATGAGATCGCGAGCTATTCGTGTCGGGGATAAGAGACCTCGTCATTTGTTCGCTTCAATCTGCGCGCATTCCCGGAACAGGTCTCCCGGACCAAGGATCGGTTGGAAAAGCTAAACCCGGAATTTGTGGGCCGTGCCATAACGCAGTTGATGATCATGCCTGACTACGAAGCGTCGGCCGCCGATAGTCTGGACACAGCGCTCGCTGTGCTCGATGAGGTAATTGTTATCGCCTGAGATCTGACCGCCTCATCCCAGCGGACAAAACGGGGGCAGCAGAGCCCGGACGCCTTGGTGAGATTTACGCGGAAACGATCGCGCCGGCGCTGATAATTTCGCGTCATCTCCGCGGAGGCATGGCCGAGCTGTTTTTGCACATAGCGTTCGTCGACCTCGGCCGACGAGGCGAGGCCGGCGCGCAGTGAGTGGCCGGCGAATTTCTTGGCCCGTTCGCCCTCCGACAGATCGCCGCGCACGCCGGCGGCGAGCGCCGTGCGCTTGACCAGGCGTGCGACCTCCTGGTCGTTCAAGCGATCGGCACCGACGGCTCTGCCTTGACCAGCAACGCGCCGAAACAGCGGTCCGTGCGCAATGCGCGCCAGTCTTAGCCAGGTCTGCAGAGCGACCACAGGGCAGGTGGCGTCGGAGGAGCCGCGGCCGATTTCGACCTCGCGCCAGCCGGTTTTGCCGCGCAATGTGACAAGCAGACCCTTATCGGCAAAAATCTGGACCCAGCCGCGCCCGTCCTCGGCTGATCCCTGCCGACGTCGAGGCCGACGATTTCGGATCGGCGAAGGCCGCCGGCGAAACCCAAAAGCAGCATGGCGCGGTCGCGCAGACCACGCAGCGTGCCGCGGTCGAGGGTCTCGAGCATGGCGATCAGATCCTCAGGCAGGATCGCTTCCTTCTGCCGGGGAGGGGAGGCGTGGGTGTTGCGAACGCCAGCCATCACCGTGGCGATATGCCGGTCCTTGCGGTCCAGCGGCTGGCCGCGCTGGGCAAAATTCCAGGAGAGCGACGAAAGCCGGCGCTCGATGGTTGAAACGGTGTTGGGCTTTTTGTCGCCAGTGGCCGTACCTGACGCGCAGGCGGCGATATAGAGCCCGACGACCTCAGGATCGGGCGGGAACATCTCGATGCCTTGGCGCCGGCACCAGCTCGAAAAATGCTTCCAGTCGGCTGCGTAGGCGCGGCGCGTGTTGGCCGAACTCGCCGCCTCGATATAATCGCGCGCGCGGCCGGCGAGCGCCTCAAGCTGCGCAGGCAGGCTGGGATTGGCAATGGCTGGAAGGGGAGGGGACGAGGCTAGGTCGGCATCGCCCATCTGCATGACCGATATCGATGATGTCGGGCAAAGCCGCGGCGCTTTGTGTGTGAAGCTTGTCCGAAATTCGTAGCATATTTCGGACATCTTGACCGTCACTTCGTCCGAAATCGGACCACAGATTTCGGACAAAGCCCCGGCATCAACCCGCCAATATCTCGATCTGCCGTCGCCGCTGCAAACGTCGCCTGTGAGAGGCGAGCCGCCTCTAAACTGGTCCGATTAATAATAAGAATGTAGTCAACTTCCATATTTTAGAGGGCACGCATGCTGCCACTCAACCGGCCTGATCACCACACAAAGTGAGGAAGAACCTGGTTAGGTGCAAAGCGACAATTGCCTCGACAGCGGGTCCCGGAAGGTTTATGCTGCCCAATCTTACCGCAATCCGAAATGGCGATTGAGTACCTTCACGAGTGAAGGGATTCCCGCGGTCTTAGAGATGAGTTGTCGAATGGCGCGAAGTCGCACAGAATCGCGAAGTCGCACAGAAAATCGTGTGTTTGATACCGATCAGGATCGCGAGCTGTTTCAGGCGCAGAGAGGTCTTGCGCCCGATGCACGAGTTGCTCCCGATCCAACGGAAGTGAATGGGGTGGAACTGCTTTGTCGACCAAATTGTTGACGGAACGTCCGGCGCCCATTGTTGCTACATGTCTGGATTCTTGGGGCGTTTTGGATGATGCAATCCACCATCTCACTCCAAAGGGCAGTGGAATCTGGAACAATGTCGCTTTTGTACGCAGGACATCCTTCGCGCCCGATTGGCATATTGTCTTTAACTCTGCTTCTATTTTTGGGCTCCCTGTTGATATCGAGGCGAGTCCAAACAGGACAATTTTTGCAATCGGCGAACCGCCGACGAAAGCTCATCGCGCATTTCATGAAGGGCAGGGGAAAAATACCATCGTCCTGACGTCTGACGCAGAGCTGGCTGCTCGGCAGAATGCAGAGCGCCGATTCGTTTTGTCTCCACCTATCACTCGGTCTTGGTCTGTAACAAAGACATATGACCAACTTCTGGTCAGCGAAGTCGTGGACAAGCCGCTTCGGCTCTCATGGATTACCAGTAACATCGCCCTGCTTAAAGGGCATCGATATCGGCTGGCGTTTCTGGAACGGCTAAGAGAGGAGCTCGATTTTGACCTGTTCGGCCGAGGTTTTCGGCTGATTGGAGATAAATGGGACGCACTCGCACCGTACCGTTACAGTATAGCTTTCGAGAATACTCGTGCTGATTACTATTTTACAGAGAAGCTTATGGACTGCTTCGTTGCTGAAACAATGCCGATCTATTACGGCAGCCCGGCAATCACGAGGTTCTTCCCTTCCGACTCAATGGTTCTGATTGACCCAGAGGACAAGAACGTAATCCAAAAAATTCAAGAAATCATCGACTCGGACCTCTGGAAGGAGCGTCGCGGCGCAATACAAGAGGCGAAGCGGTTGGTTCTTGAGAAATACAATACGTTTGCTTATCTCGCGGGCTTCATCGAAAGCGTTCACGATAAACCCTTACCGCCGGAAGTTATACACATCGGTTCGCCTGCGGTCGATTTTGGGAGAGACGAATGAAGTACTCCAACGCTCGCTTCGCGTGCCCGGCGGTTGGTGGTCTGGCGAGATCGGTACGGAGCGCTCGGCGGAGAATGCCTACCTGCGCAGACGGGCCGGCACGGGCGCACGAGGTCATGCGCCCCGGCTGCCGCTGATCAGACGAACTGGGGAAGGCCAGGAACGGAATTGAGGACCTCGTCCACGAGTTCGTCGCCGGCATGTTCCTTGGCGAAGGCGATCGTCTCGTTGGCGATGGCGGCGATCTTTAGAATGCTGAGACCCTCACTCATCAATTGCTGGCCGAGCCCCATGAGGCCGCCTCCGCCCTCTGGGTCGTTGCCATGATACTTCGCCACTAATTCCGAAGCTCCGGGAATGGCCGCGATCATGCGCGCAACGGGACCGTCGGCCGCGTGGCGTTGCAGGAACCCCAGCATTAACCCAACGGCCTTCTCTGCGAGAGCCGGGTCGATGCCGGCACCAGTGGCGATGCGCGATAAGAATTCTTCCATGGCAGGGTTCGTCTCTCTTTAATGAGGTTTACACGGGGCCGGTCCGGCGCCCAAAGCGCCCTTGGCCGAACCACAATGAACTCCACAAAAATAGGCCGGCGGAAGTGCTATTGCAACTGCGCGTAAAACCGCCTCTGTCAACGCAAGCTGCGTCGGACGTGCGTATTTCGCAAAAACGGGACAGTCGTTCCGCTAAATCGCGGACAGCAGTTTCACTAATTCGCGGACAGCAGGATGGGGTCGGCGCTCGGTTGCCTGGTTGAAGTCATTTGCGATTGATTTCGCCGTTTTCGGCGCCGGTCAAGGGCGGCGGTGTTTTTTGCTTTCTCATGCTGTCGCCTTCGAGGGTGATGCGATGGGCGTTGTGGATGATCCGGTCGAGAATGGTCGGCTATTGTCGGCTCCGCGAATGCTTCATGATGCACCTTTCCTTGATCGCCTGGTCCGTTGCAGTCGGCGTTGAAGTTGATCGATCTGGTCGCTGGAAAGGTTTCCGCTTGGCCGCGGGCGTCACCATTTCTTTCCCACAAGATCCTTCAACGCGGCATTGTCGAGCATGGCGTCGGCCAGAAGCCGCTTCAGCCGCGTGTTCTCGTCCTCCAGAGCCTTCAGTCGCCGAGCCTCGCAGACATCCATCCCGCCGAAGCGGGCCTTCCAGTTGTAAATCGAGGCGTCGCTGACCCCGTGCTTGCGGCACAGATCGGCAACCGATACCCCGGCCTCATGTTCCTTCAAATTCCGATGATCTGCTCTTCAGAGAAGCGGCTACGTTTCATGTCCTGGTCCTCTCGATGGGCCAGAACGAACTTCAAACCGGATTAGATAAGAGGGCAAGGTCAAGGTCGATGACTCAACTGTTGTGTGGGGAGAGCTCTTACTTCTCATTCGCTCCAAATGCGGACGCGGCGCACGAGCTCGGAAGTTGAGATCCCGTAGCGATCGTGAAGCGTCGGCAGCGCGCCAGCGTCGAGGAACTCGTCGGGCAGGGCGATCTGGCGAAAGACTGGGGTCACTCTCTCGCGCATCAGCAGCGCGGCAACGCCTTCGCCAAGGCCACCAATGATGGTGTGGTTCTCCGCCGCCACCACCAGCCGTCCCGAACGGCGCGCGGCAGCGAGTATCGCCTCCGTATCCAGAGGTTTGATCGTCGGAACGTGCAGAACGGCGCAGCCGATCCTGTCGGCTTCAAGCGCCTTCGCAGCCTCCAGCGCGCGCATGGTCATGAGGCCGCTGGAAATGAACAATACGTCCGCGCCCTCGCGCAGCATTCGCGCCTTGCCGATTTCAAATGTATAGTCGTCTTCGTCGAGCACGACAGGAACCTTACCGCGCGAAAGCCGCATGTAGACCGGCCCGTTGTAGTCCGCGATCGCCTCCGTGGCCTGTTCGATGTCGAGCGCGTCGCAAGGGTCGATGATCGTCAGGTTCGGCATCCCGCGGAAGATCGCGATGTCCTCCGTCGCCTGGTGGCTGGGGCCGTAGCCGGTCGTCAGCCCCGGTAAGGCGCAGACGATCTTCACATTGAGTTTCTCCTCGGCGATCGCCATGCAGATGAAATCGTAGGCACGTCGCGATGCGAAGACGGCGTAGGTGGTGGCGAAGGGCGTAAAACCCTCCCGCGCCAAGCCGGCGGCGGCGCTCATCAGCACCTGCTCCGCCATGCCCATCTGATAGAAGCGGTCCGGATGCTCCTGTGCGAAGACATGGAGATCGGTGTATTTCGCGAGGTCCGCCGTCAGGCCAACTATCCCGGGCCGCTGGTGCGCCAGTCTGGCCAGTGTGTGCCCGAACGGCGCATTGCGTGTCGGTACGCCATCGGGCGCGATCGACGCGATCATCGCCGATGTGGTCTTGCGCTCACCGGCATTGGCGGCGTGGCGCGGCGCGAACTTTGACAACCTCAACGCGGACGTCCCTTTTCCAAAGCTTCGAGCGCTAACGTCCATTCGTGCGGTTCGACGCGGATGAAATGCGTGATGTCGCGGGTTTCCAGGAATGGCACACCCTTGGCCATGCGCGTATCGCAAACGATCACACGCGGACGAGGTTCCTTCAGGCCGCGCGCCATGTCGAAGGCCTTGCGGACCGCCTCGATGTCGTTGCCGTCGACGCGCTGCGCATGCCAGCCGAACGCCTCGAACTTGTCGGTCACCGGTTCGGAGGAGAGCATGGCCGTCGACGGACCATCGGCCTGCTGATTGTTGAAGTCGACAATGGCAATGAGATTGTCGAGCTTGTGGTGGGCGGCCGACATCGCGGCTTCCCAGGTCGAGCCCTCACCGAGCTCGCCGTCGGACAAAAGATTGTAGACGAAACTGTCGCTTCGCTTGCGCGTCAGCCCCATGCACATGCCAACGGCAATGCCAAGGCCGTGACCGAGCGAGCCGCCGGTGATCTCCATACCGGGCGTGTATGGCGCCATGCCGGACATCGGCATACGGCTTTCATCGCTGCCATAGGTTTCGAGCTCTTCCTCCGGCAGCACGCCCGCTTCGATCAGAGCCGCGTAGAGCGCGATCGCATAGTGTCCGATCGACAGCAGGAAGCGGTCGCGTCCCTCCCACAACGTGTCCTCCGGCCGGTAACGAAGCGCATGGAAATAGGCGACGGCAAGCACGTCGGCGACACCCAGCGCCTGTCCGACATAACCTTGGCCCTGGACTTGACCCATCCGCACGGCGTGTCGGCGGATACGATAGGCTCGTTCGGCCAGGCTGACATTGCTGCCAGCGCGAGGCATCTCAAGCTCCGTTGTCCACTCAGCCATGGATTAGCATCCCACCGTTGACATCGATCACGGCGCCGGTGATGTAGCTGGCCAGATCGGAAGCCAGGAAGAGATAGGCGCCGGCTACGTCGCGCGCCTCGCCCAGCCGGCTGAGCGGGATTCCCTTGATGATGTCGGCGCGCATGGCGTTGGTCAGTTTGCCGCCGGTGATGTCGGTCTGGATCAGGCCCGGTGTGATGCAGTTGACGCGGATGCCTTCGGGACCGAATTCGCGCGCCATGGCCTTGGCAAGCCCCAGAACACCCGCCTTGGCAGCCGAATAGTGCGGGCCACCGAAGATGCCGCCGCCGCGCTGGGCCGAAACTGACGACATGCAGATGATCGAGCCGCCGCCATTTTCGCGCATGTTCGGAATGAATGCCTGGCTGAGATGGAGCACGCCGCGTAGGTTGACATCGAGGATGCGGTCCCAGTCAGCCGCGCTGATCTCCAGCGTCTTGACCGGCTGCGTGACGCCCGCATTGTTGCAGAGCACATCGATCCTGCCCAAGGTTTCTGTCACTTGCGCCGCCGCCCTCTTGCAGGCGTCGAGGTCCGCGACGTTGCACGCAAGGCCGATATGGTCGGGTCCAAGCGACGCAGCGGCGTCACGCGCTTGCCCGTCATCGAGGTCGAGTATTGCAACGCGAGCCCCGTGCTGTACCATCAGCGCTGCCGTGGAGCGGCCAATTCCCCGGGGGCCCGCGGCCCCCGAAATCACCACGGCCTTGCCTTTCAGCAACAAGTCGAACTCTCCTGCTATTTCTGTTTGCCGGCGATCTAAAGTCGGTAGAACCGGGCGGCGTTGTCATGGAACAGCGCGAGCGGCTCCTCGTGCGGGTGGGCGATCGTAATTTCCTTGAAGGCGTTCAAAATGGCGTCGAAGCTCGAGAACAGCTTGTCGACGGGGAAGTTCGTCGCGAACATCGAGCGGCCGACGCCGAAGGCTGCGATCGCCTCCTCGACATAAGGACGGATCGAGAACGTGGTCCAAGTCCAGTCGCCCATGCCGAGGCCCGAGATCCAGGCGACGTTCGGCGCTTGCGCTAACTGGTGCATGCCTTTTTTCCAGGCGCCAAAATGCTCGGCGCCGTCGACCTGCATGCCGGTGTGATTGAGAATCATCTGCACGTCGGGAAAGTCGCGCGCCAGTTCGAGGAACTCGCTCATCTGCGGATAGTAGAGCTGCGGGTCGAAGCTCAGCCCGCGCTTCGCCAGCTCCCGGAAGCCGCGCCGCCATTCGGGCGTACGACTGACCTCCGGCCGCGCCAGATAGGTCTTGGCGGGGTCGGGATGATAATTCATCGGCTGCCGCATGCCGCGGAAGTTCGGATATTCCATGTGGCGGTCGAGGAGGTCGCCGACGTCGGGTTGGGACAGGTCGGCATAGCCGACGATGCCATGCGGAAAGCCTCGCTTGTTGGCGATCTCCTGCAGCCAGCGCGTTTCCCCAACCGGATCGCCGGGATCGAGAAGCAGCACTTCGGCTCCGGTGGAAAGGGCACGAGCGATCTGGACGATCTGGCCTTCGTGGAGGGACAATTTGCGTGCCGGCATTATCGATGATCGCTTTGCCGATCGCTGGGTCGATCAGCTGGAGCGCTCCGAGCGCAGTTTCGCGCGTGCGGCGACGGCTGATCTGCGACCAGCCCGACCTCGCATGCACAATGCCGATGTTTTCCGCGACCGGACAGCTCGGGCAACAGCGCCAGCTCCTGATGCACCACCGCCATGATCGGGCTGTTGTGGTCGGCCTTCGACGAGGCGAAGCCAATCTCGCCGGCTTCGCGTGAGGTCAGCCCTGTGACGATGCGGATGAGAGTGCTTTTGCCGGCGCCGTTGCCGCCCAGGAGCGCGTGGATTTCGTCGGCCCGGACCTGAAAACTCACACCCCGCAGGACACCGGTTGCGTCATAACTCTTCTCGATATTCGCAGCTTCGATCAGGGGCTTCCTGGTCAATACCTGTCCAACTCCCGGCACGTTGCCGGCGCTACCCAAGCTTTGGGTTGAACTCGGCTCCATCCTGTATCTCCTTCCGGGACCACTGTGCGACCGATTGACATTCGGCTCAATTTTCGTTTCTTAACATTCTGTGTAGCTGAGCTTAACTGACGAGGACGAGGTCAGACATCAAGTTCAATTCGATGACGCATTTCGAGGCAGTCGCGCGGCTCGGCGGCGTGGCAAAGGCCGCTCAGGAATTGCAGGTGACACCTTCGGCGGTTAGCCAGCAGCTGCGGCTGCTCGAACACCAACTCGGGGTGCGGCTTTTTCAGCGCGAAAAGCGCCATCTCTCGCTCACGATCGACGGTGAGCGGCTCTTCCAGACCACGACCCAGGCTTTCGAATCCATACGCGAGGTGCGTAATGCCATTGTGCGGCAGCGCGAAAGCTTCCAGCTTAGCCTGCGCGTCAGTCCTTCCTTCGGCGAGAAATGGCTGGCGCCGCGGTTGGCCGAGTTCAGCAAGGGCTATCCGAGCTGGAATTTGCGCGTCGACGCCACGCCCAATTTCTCGGATTTCGAAACGGAGGTCATCGATCTCGATCTTCGTTATTGCGACGGCGGCTGGGCCGGCCTTTATTCGGATTGCGTCGTCAACGATCTGATCCTGCCGATGTGCTCGCCTTCCTATCTTGCCGAACTGCGCGCGATCTCACCGGATCCGCGCGAGCAGCTTCGCCATGCGCGGTTGATCGACAGTGTGAAGGCCTATTTCCGGTGGGATTATTGGCTGCCGTGCAACGGTATCCAGGGCGCCCGCATGACGTATCCCTATCGTTTCGACCGTTCGTCAATGTCGGTTCAACTGGCGAAGGACGGTGCAGGTGTGGTCCTGGAAAGCACATCCATCGCATTCGAGGACCTGGTGTCGGGTTCTCTGGTTCCGGTCTCGATAGAGTTCGAGGTCATCGAGTTTCCGGGATACTGGCTGGTCTGTCCTTCGCGGCATATGAACCGGCGCGCGGTTCGCCTGTTTTCGGACTGGGTGTCACGCGTGGGTAAGCGCGACACCGATCTGGCTCGCCGGTTTCTGGCGGATAAGCAACTGCGCATATCGTTCGAACGACGGCCTCATTTCGGGGCACGGGATGACAAAGCGGCGCCAATGGCGTGAACAGTTCGGCGTTCAAGACATGGCAAGACGAAGATTGACAGCACGTTGCGGTTGAGGAGCTGGCAAAAACGCAGGCTGTGTGCAAGCGAATGGGTTGGCCCCGCTTTTCATTTTCCGCGTAGCCTGTGCCTGTGGCTGCCCGCGCCACAAGGCGTTGGTGCACAAATGTGGCATTAGGCACAATCAGCTCTTTGATGCCGCCTGCTATGTCGGCCTTGCCGGGCAGCGAACGGACTCCGGGCGTGCGCACGCCGTCATGCGGTTGAGAACGGCGCAGCCGATGGCGACCTCGGTCTGCTGAGCCGAAAAGGAGCGGGCTCGCAGGCGACGTCCGATCAGCCCCTTGTAGCGCCCGACGGCGGTCTCGATCAGGGCGCGCTTGCCATAGCCGGTGGACGCCTGCCAATTCAGCCTTCCATCATTGGCGATCGCCGTGATGTGACCGTCCCTTTGACCGGGTGGTCCGGTGTCATCACTCTCCACGGCCTTTGAACGTGGCGGGATGACTATCCTTGCGGTGACGCTGTGTTGCAGCACCGCGCAGTAGGTGGGACCGCCATCATATGCTCCGTCGGCCGTGAATTGGTCGATCTCTGCGTCGATCCGGTCGAGCAGCGGCTTCACCTGCGAGGGATCGTCGCCGTCCTGGTCGGTCAGACAATGGGCGATGATCTCGCCGCTGTCGGCATTGAGAACCAAATGCAGCTTGCGCCAGGTCCGGCGTGATCTGGCACCGTGCTTGTCTTCCAGCCATTGGCCGGCGCCGTAGACTTTCATCCGGTGCTATCGATCAGCACATGCAGCGGACCGTCCTCGGATGCCGCTGCCGCTTGGCCGATGGTTCCCATATCTGCGCCCGGCGGCTTAGCGTCGTGTGATCGGGAACCGGTAGATCAAGCCCCATCAGATCGAGCAGCGAGGTCGCCAATCCCTCGCTCTGGCGCAGACGAAGCCCGAAGACGCATCCCAGTGTCAAGACCGCCTCGATGGCGAGATCGGAATAGCGGGGCTGGCCGCCGCGGGTCGTTCTTCGCGGCGCATGCCACCTGGCCAAGGCTTCTTCTGTCAACCACAGCGTCAGACTGCCGCGCCGCCGAAGGCCCGCCTCGTATTCCGGCCAGTTTGTCACCCTGAATTTCATCTTCGCGACTCGGTGACGGCGGCTGGCATTGTGTTTGTAGGGCATCGGGCGAAGATCATGTCGTTGGCGATCTCGCCTGCCTATCGGCAAACCCTTGAAAAATGTTCCACGCACCAACGCCTCGACAAGCACCTTTCTTCATACATTTCCCGAACCACCCGCAGCGCAAAGCCTCCCCATGAGAAAAGAGCTTCCCATGTCTTTCACGCCATTGATTGACCCCGAGATCAAGGCCCGCTACCCGGATTTTCATCTGATCAGCGTTGTGGTGCGGAACGCTGAAATCGACGTGCCGGATGCACAGGCGTTGAACGACACGATTGCGGCGGCGGAACAGGCGGCGCTTCGCGATGACGCCCAAAGGGACGCGCATCTTGCGGCGTGGGCCGTTGCCTACGAGGCTTTCGGCACAAAGGCCAATCGAACGCCGTGCTCGGCCGCCGCGCTTCTCAAGCGGGTGCGGAAAGATGGCTCTCTCCGCGGATTTCCCCACTGGTTGATGCCTACAATGCCGTCAGCGTGTTGTATGGCGTTCCGATTGGCGGGGAGGATCTCGATCTTTACCAGGGGGTCCCGAGACTTTTAATTGCGAAGGGAGCGGAGCCATTCGACACGATCCAGCAAGGTGAAATGGTAACCGAGCATCCCGAACCGGGCGAAGTCATCTGGTGCGATGATGCCGGTGTCACGTGCCGCCGCTGGAACTGGCGGCAGGGGCGGCGCACCATGGTCACGGTCCATACCCGCGCCATGTGGCTCGTGCTGGAAGCCCTCGGCCCAATGTCAGCTAAACAGATGACGGCCACCGGAGAGCATCTGATGGGACTTATCCAAGCGTTGTGCCCGGGTGCGCGAATCGAAACCGCGCGAATCGACGAGTCCACTAGATCTCGTGTTCCTTAGGGTATGGCCCCACCTTTCGGAGAAACACCCCACTCAGCCCTGTCCGGATCTGGCGCTCCTTGCTCGCTCCGCTGGCCTACACAGTTGATTGCGAACGACCCAGAACGGCTCTCGAAAACGAGCGTCGAACGAAATCAGATCACCGTTTGTTCTCCCTTAGCGTTGTTTGGCGTACTTTTATCGCGATGCCCGCTTGTGGGCCGTGCCATAACGCAGTTGATGATCATGCCTGACTACGAAGCGTCGGCCGCCGATAGTCTGGATCAGCGCTCGCTGTGCTCGATGAGGTATTATCGCCTGAGATCTGACCACCTCATCCCAGCGGACAAAACGGGGCAGGGAGGGGGGCTTTTCAGAGCCCGGACGCCTTGGTGAGATTGACGCGGAAACGATCGCGCCGGCGCTGATACTTTCGCGTCATCTCGGCCGAGGCGTGACCGAGCTGCTTTTGCACATAGCGCTCGTCGACCTCGGCCGAGGACGCGAGGCCGGCGCGCAGCGAATGGCCAGCAAACTTTTGACCGCGTTCGCCCTCCGACAGATCGCCACGCACGCCGGCTGCGAGCGCCGTGCGCTTGACCAGCCGCGCAACTTCCTGGTCGTTAAGCCGATCGGCGCCGACTCTTTTGCCTTGCCCTATTACCCTTCGGAACAAAGGGCCATGGCCGATCCGCGCCAGCTTCAGCCAGGTTTGCAGCGCGACCACCGGGCAGGTGGCGTCGGAGGAGCCGCGGCCGACCTCGACCTCGCGCCAACCGGTTTTGCCGCGCAGGGTCACCAGCACGCCCTTGTCAGGAAAAAACTCAATCCAGCCAGAAGAATCCTCGGTCTGGTCGCGACCAATGTCGAGCCCGACGATTTCGGATCGGCGAAGGCCGCCGGCGAAACCCAAAAGCAGCATGGCGCGGTCGCGCAGACCACGCAGCGTGCCGCGGTCGAGGGTCTCGAGCATGGCGATCAGATCCTCAGGCAGGATCGCTTCCTTCTGCCGGGGAGGGGAGGCGTGGGTGTTGCGAACGCCAGCCATCACCGTGGCGATATGCCGGTCCTTGCGGTCCAGCGGCTGGCCGCGCTGGGCAAAATTCCAGGAGAGCGACGAAAGCCGGCGCTCGATGGTTGAAACGGTGTTGGGCTTTTTGTCGCCAGTGGCCGTACCTGACCCGCAGGCGGCGATATAGAGCCCGACGACCTGAGGATCGGGCGGGAACATCTCGATGCCTTGGCGCCGGCACCAGCTCGAAAAATGCTTCCAGTCGGCTGCGTAGGCGCGGCGCGTGTTGGCCGAACTCGCCGCCTCGATATAATCGCGCGCGCGGCCGGCGAGCGCCTCAAGATGCGCAGGCAGGCTGGGATTGGCAATGGCTGGAAGGGGAGGGGACGAGGCTAGGTCGGCATCGCCCATCTGCATGACGATATCGATGATGTCGGGCATGTCGTCCTCGCCGGAAGCAGCGGATGATCGTTGCGCGTCGCCAGCCATGCTCATGCCGCTTCGATATCCGTTTGGGAGAAGTCTTTGCCGACGAAAAGCAGCGGTTCATCCGCACGCTTTGCCAAAGCATAGGACAGGCAATCGGCAAAATTCAGCGCCGCCGGGTGGTGGCCCTTGCCGTAGGTCAGCCAACCTTGGGTCGCCAGATCAACCAATTCGGAGTCGACAGGAATGATGTCGGCCTCGATTTTGCGCAGCCAAAGATCGATCTCGGCCAATACGTGTTCGCCGCGCCTGCTGACCAGCACCATGCGTGCCTCGAGCACGCAGGTTGCCGGGACCAGACGGATTGGGTCCAAGACCAGCGCTCGTTCCAGCCTTGCTGCCTCAGGCTCGCTCCGAAGGATCGCTACAACGGCTGAGGTATCGATCACCATCAATTAGGGATTCCATGCTCGTCATACCCGATGATCTCCTCGTCGCTGCGACTATCCAGTTCAGGCAATCGTGCAACTCTTTCTCGGATGGCGCGCAATTCTGCCAGCAGACGCTCCTGAGCGGTCTCTCCAAAGCCCAAGCGATGCAAGCGCTCGCTAAGGGCCTGATGAATGGCTGCTGTCTTACTGATACCCTGGCGGCGTGCGAGTTCATCGGCGAGAGCAACGGTGGCCGGATTTTTGATGTTCAGGGACACGAAAGACTCCAAAATTCTACCTTTCTGGCGTATTCTACCATGGTCCCCTAGCCCTCGTAAACAACGAATGATAATGCAACATTATCGTTCGTTTTAAATAGGCGACAAGTGCGGCGGTTGTTGCGCAAATCAATTGCCAAAAGCGCCGCCATGATTCATCGTGTTTGCGATGATTCTGCGTCCCAAACCCTCTCCGCGCCACTACACCACGCTTGCCCCTTCGACCGCGCCGATGGCAACGGTGCCGGCCTGGCTGCGCCGCGCCATCCCGGATGCGCAAAGCCTTGCTGGAAAAGATTTTGAGGACGTCGCACTCGCCGCGGGCGCCATCATCGGCGCGCTCGATATGGTGGTCCGCCGGCAGGAGCGGTGGGCCGGCGCCTGGCGGCAGCGCCTGGCGCTTTCGGCCGCCGCGGCAACGGCAAAGCAGGCCGGCCGCGTCGAGGATGAAGCAGCACTTCGCGACGCCGTGCTGCTCACGCGACCGGGCGACAATGTCGGGCCCGCGGGTCTTTTGCTCCTCGCCTGGCGCCGGCTGGCCGGAATGCCTGCGGAAAAACTGCTGACCAAGGCTGGCATCGGCGCGATGCTGGATAATCTAGGTCTAGCGCGCGACGACGCGAGCGTGAGCGACCTGACGGACGATCTTCGCCAGCTCAGCGCCAGCGCCGGGTTGGTCGGAATGCTGACCGGCGCCATCGCGATCGCCGAACGCCACGGCTTTGCGCGCGCTCTTGGAGCCTGGCTCGCCGACGCTTTGCTGGCGCAACGGTTGGGTTGGGTTCATGCGGTGCCGCTGCTGGGCGCCGAAGCGGCCTTGGGCGCAAGCGCCCGCCCGCGTCGATCGGCAGCCAGCTCCGTGGCGATAAGCATTGGGACAGACCCTGAGCATGCAAAAGGTCTGCTTGCCGTGCAGGCGCGCGCTGCGCTGCGCGCGATTGATCTTTCCGCGGAGCTCGAGCGCCGTGCGGACCGGCTGCTTGCCGTTGCCCCGAAACTCAGGGCCAAGGCAGCGGGCGCTGTTGTCGACAAGCTGCTGTCCGACGATGCGATCGTTACCTCGCAAGATATTGCCGGCATGAGCGACCGTGGGCTGCGCCGCCTGTTCGACCGTTTGGTCGAACTCGGCGCGGTGCGTGAACTGTCCGGCCGTCCGACCTTCCGTATCTACGGGCTGTGACGACCATGATGGAAGCAACGAGGCGAGGGAGGGGCCGGCCAGATGACGGACGATCAGGCGACCGCCTGTTTGACCGGGAGTTGGATCACCTGCCGCCGGAAGCGCGCTGGCGTGAATGGATGCAGCGCGTCGAGGCAACGATCTTTGCAGCCAGCGAACCGGTGACACGCGAAACGCTCGCCCGCATCGTCGGCAAGAGCTACAGCATCGATCTTTTGATCGACGACATTCGCGAGGGGCTGCGCGGTCGTCCCTATGATTTAGTTGCCGTCGCCGGCGGCTGGAAGCACCTGACCCGGCCGGCCTATGCCGATGCCATCCGCGCTGCGGTCGGCGGAAACGAGCGAGCCGTGGATCTGACACAATCTGAAGTGCTGGTGCTGATGTGTGTGGCGTACTTCCAGCCGATCACCCGCGCCGAGCTTTCTTCCTTCTTCGGCAAGGAGATCAGCCGCGATCTCATCGGTCATCTGCGCGGCGCGAAGCTGATTGCGTCCGGTCCGCGCAGCCCGACGCCCGGCGCGCCCTACACCTACGTCACGACCAAAGAATTCCTGCTGGAGTTCGGTCTCGACACGCTGCGCGACCTGCCGGATTTCGAGGCGCTCGAGGATGCCGGACTGCTGTCGAAGGAGAAGCTGTTGGCGGGCGATATCATGCCGGACTTTGCCGGCCTCCAGGAGGCCGTTGAAGTCGAGAACCGACGAATAGCTGGACACAGACGACGGAACGACCGCTGCGTCTGCTTGTGCCTGATCAAGAGATTGATCGGCGATAAGCAGTGGGCAGACCGACAGGTGGCGCATTGTCCGAAATTTGCGGCATATTTCTGACATGGGTCGAAATTCAGGCCGGCCTCGTTTGGGCCGGCCTTAGTGTCCGTTCCAAAAAGAGTTGAGTGATTTCAGCAGGTTGTGATTCTGTCGGATTTGCGAGATTCGATGGAGATCACGATGGCCTGGACTGAAATCACCCGT
>NZ_JAMYQT010000056.1:0-32558 GCF_040320985.1 Mesorhizobium sp. M0571 | reverse complement strand
GTCTCCTATGCATGAGGCTCTGCGCCGGCCAGCCGGCTTAACCCTCGTACCGTTGCATATCGGATGACGGGCCGCCCTCAGGCCCAGCAATCATAGGGACTAGCGGGCTGGCTGAGCGTCAAAGCGAAAGAGTACAGAGGCTCGCTCCGTACTAATTCCCGCTCAGAATTTTTACCAAACATTTCTTCTTGATTTTTCCCGACAGAGGGTCATGAATGTTCCCCTTGGGTTCTCGCTGAGGTGGGAGGCCTGGTATAAACGTTTGGATGAACTGCCGACCCATCAAAGTGACTGCCAATGAGCTTGTTGAAGAGTTGATTTTACAAGCCGGCACGGCCAAATCATCATCATCTCTGTCAAAGAGACTATCGCAGCGGTACGCCGAGACGGGTCACATCTGGTGGAAAGTGACTGCGAGCTGGTGGAGTTTATTGTCGATCTTGCCCAGCCTTTGGCATGTTCGTTGCGTTCGACATTCGCGAATAGCCGCATGGCCCTCCGGGCCCTGTCCGGACCGACCGACCTGGGATTGTGGGGAGAAAGGCGGATCGAGGCGCGTCAATAGGATCGAGGAGGAGCATGGGGGTCTTCGCGAGCCAGTGTCCGATCCCCACCACAGAAATTCTACCAAATATTCCTGACTGTCGCGGCCCAGCGCCGTACCAATTTGTACAATTTGTACATGGCAATGCCGCTCAGGTAGGGAGTAGAGTACCCTTCGGCGTGTCCCTGGATGAGCGTCGCGCGAAGGGTCGGTCCGTTTCTAGAACAAGCAATTACTGTACTCCTCAACAGGGCGGACCGTCGCGACACGGTCTCGATCAAAGCGGCAGCTACGCGAAGCTCGGGAGACTGCGCCTTATTTGGTGGCCTCCGACGAAGAACTAACCGAGGCAATCGTCGAGGCAGCAACTGCCATGGGCCTCTGCGTGGCGTCGACGCCCGGGAGTAGCTGTCAGCCAACTTCAGTCACTGTGGCATCGCAACGGAAGCGCGCCGTCCTGCGCCATTTTCACTAGTCAGAGGTAATCCGCAATTACCTTCGCAACCTGCTAAATCTGCCTGTAGAACGGGAACTGCGGGCTGAGCAAAGGTATTTGCTGGAGGAACTTGATAAGGTCGACAAAGAGTGACCGCATGGCTCTCCACTGGTTCAACCCTCCGGTCCCCGTCAAGACCGAGCATTTCGGGATCATCCGCAACGTCGACAACGCCGAGGCAGCGGGCGAGGAGCTGATGAAGTGGACCAAGCGTGGCCCTTGGTGGGACCTTGCGGTGCGCGTTTGCATGGCCGTGATCTTCGACGAGATGGAACCTGAGGAGGCCCGCAAGGCATTCCTGGCTGCTGCAAAAGAGGAGGGGACATTACTCCCCCCAATGACAACCAGCTAAATTGGAACGGTATAAGGTCTATGTGTCTATGACCAAAACCGCCTTCGCGAAAGGAGCCCGCCGCCAGTAAGGAGATGAGAGGCGACGGACCCCCACAGCGGCTGCACATCCACGAAGATCGACCGATGCAAGCTCTAAACCCGCGAGGGCCTGCGTTGTTCCCTTATCAGCGGGGGATGCAACTGGGTTGGTCAGCGGGCTCTTCCCGCTCTAAGTCGCCCCTCATGGCTCCCCTCTGGTTCAACCCTCCGGTCTACGTGAAGACGAAACGTCCGGGCATTCGCAATGGGGTCAGCCACGTCGAGGGAGCCGCCGAGGAACTCATGGCGTGGGACACAAAGGGCCCGAAGTGGACCAAGGCGGTCCAATCCTGCGTCGATGCGTTCGAGGGCAGGTCCGTGATGCCTTTGAGGCGGCTGCCAAGGAGGCCGACGTGTATCTCTCCCCTGAGTAGGAGGTATCATGGCAACCCATTGGTTCGTCCCTCCGGTGTTCGTGAAGAGTGAAACCGGCGTCAGGCATGGGTGCAACAATGCGAGGGCAGCCCTTGAGCAGCTCAAGACGTGGACCCGAAGAGGACCTCGCTGGCATAAGGCGGTGACGCTGTGCCTGTCAGCCTTGGAGGACGATCCGATTGACCCTCAGGTGGTCCGAAAGGCCTTTGAGGCTGCCGCCAAGGAAGCCAAGATGTATCTCTCCCCTGAGTAGGAGGTGTTGTGGCAACCCATTTGTTCTCCCCTCCGGTGTACGTCAAGACTGACCGACCTGGGGTCACCTACGGGTGCAACAATGTCGAGGGTGCCGCCGAGGAACTCCTGAAGTGGACCAAGATGGGGCCCAAGTGGCGGAAGGCTGTGCAACTATGCATCGAAGCCGTCGAGGATCGGGCGACCCCGGAGGAGGCTCGTAAGGCCTTCGAGGCGGCTGCTAAGGAGGAGGGGATGCTACGATCCTCTGTTTAGGTCTCCTGTGTCCCTGTGCCCCCTCGGCTAGGGTCGATCGCCGTCCAGCGAGAAGCTCCGAAACTCGATTCCGAGTTGCTTGAGCCGCTCTACACCGGGAACCTCTGCCGCCGGGTGCACGAGCCCAAGGATGGAGTCGGATCGGAAGGGTAGGGGGACATGCAGGGCCTCACCTGCCTTGAGGACGCCACTGACAAGCTGCCAGGGCACGGCGACGGCGCGCAGTGTTCTGCCTTGTGATGCGGCGATCTCTTTCATGAGTCGTCGGAACGGTACCGGTTCGGGGTTGGCCAGCCCTACCGGCTCCGGCAGGGGCATGTCAGACTCGGCAATACGCACCATGGCGGCTGCCATGTCCGCCTCATGCACGGTGAACTGATGGGAGCGCGCTCCGATGAGAGGTGTGACCGGCAGGTTGGTGAGCTTGCGGAGCGCGCCTGCCATCCCGCCCCAACCGGGGCCGTACACCAGTCCGAGGCGGGTGGAGACACCTCCCAGACTGCTGGCGGTGAGCTCGCAGGCCAGCTTCGCCTGACCGTACAACTGTCGGGTTCCCTTACAGGCGGACATCGAGGAGATAAAAATGACCCGGCGAACCCCTGCGTCGGCGGCATTGCGCAGGAGGTGCTGCGAGCCGGACACATTGACACCCCACACATCGCCGGCGCTGACGAGAGTCAGGTCCCATGCACCGTGGATGAGCACATCTAGGTCGCTCAATGCGGCCCCCGACGGCGGGCGCTTGATCTCGTATGGGCGCCACTCGGCGACGCCAACCATTGCGGCGGCAGAGTCGGAGGTCACCCGGTTCAAACGGGCGAACGCGATGACCTCATGCCCTTCTTCGGCGAAGGCGGCACGCAGGATGGTCCCGACATATCCATTGGCTCCGGTGATACCGACCCGCATTGAACGCTCAACCCGTCAGCTGCATCGCTTCGCAGGCGATGCGATGTGAATTGGCCATCACAGTCAGAGTAAAAGTAGTAGCTGGCACATTTGGGAAAACCGACCCGTCGATGAGATGGATACGGTCCCAGCGCGCCAGCCGCCCGAGGCGGTCTGTCGTCGCACTCCCGGTATGCGGCTCACTGGCGTGGGGAAAGCTGCCGCCAAAGTGGTAGCTCTTGGCCCCGCCCGACCACAGCATCCGCGGCGTGACTGGCCACAAGTCAAGGTAAGGTGCCGCGCTGCGGATCCGCTTTATTACGTCAGGCAGCATCGGAGGCACGTCTTTGCCCCTGACCCTGGCCTCGCTGAAGCCCTCCGAAGTGAGGGTGATCTGGGGTAGCTCATCAGGAGCTGCGGACACCTGGGCGGTGACCCGGACCTTGGGTGATGCCCAGGACGGCAAGTAGCCCAGGCCTACCGTCAACCGGCTCAGGAGCCGATCCGTCACGAAGGCGGCGGCGCGGTGTTGGAGGAAGCCGGGAAGCGCATCGTAGTATGCCGGGTTGAACGGATAGAAGTGAATCTGTGAGACATCGAAGCCCTCGTCGTCCCGGACGATGACCATGTTGAACTGGTTGAGTGTGAACTCGCGCCTTGTACGTGGGTCGGGGGTCGGCTTCATGGACATCATTGGAAGAACGAATTGAGCCGATTCCGAAAGATGTACCGGCTGGTCCGATCCGAGCGAGCCCAGGATCAGCCGGGTGGTCCCGATTGCTCCGCAGCCCACGAAGACCCGGTCGGCTGTGAATCGCTGGATCCGGCCGCTGGACAGCTCCCGGGCCTGCACGACGGCCGTGTCGCCCTCCTGGTCGACTCGCACCGCGAGCAGCCCGCTGTGGTAGTCGATCCTCCCGCTGCGCCTGAAGCGATCGAAGCTGTGCGAGGCCGAATAGACCAGCGACCGCGGGCACCCAGTCATGCACAGGCCGCAGGGCTGGCATTCGGGCGCTGAGAAGGCGAGGCGGGCGCGGCCTATCGTTATTCCCGTGGAGCGCACTCGATCGCGGTGCCGGGCGTAGTTGGCCAGGACCATCTGCGTCCGCGGCGCCAGCGGCGGAAGCGGGTCCGCGGATCCGATGAGCGGGAACCACTCCTCGAGATCGTCGGACTCTCCAGCGAAAGGAATGTGACCCAGGATCGTCCGATAGTGCTCTTCCATATCCGAGAAGTCGAACGGCCATCCCTTGAACGTGGCGGCGCTGAAGGGCATGATCTGGGCCCCCCAGACATTGCTGAACCCCCCGTAGGCGCTTGATATGACAGCTGAGTTGACTCTTCCCTCGGAGTGGACGCCGTCGAGCTGGCCCTTGTTGACAAACGGGAAATCGGATCCGTAGCTTCTCTTTTCAGGCAGCGAATCGGACTGGACCCGCTTGGGTTGCAGGCTGACCCCGCGGACGTCCTCCTCATCCCAGTTGTCGACACGCAGCTTGGACAGCCTGGAGATTACCTCCTGCGTCTCCGCGTCAAGCACGGTGCCCGGATCGAACACGGTTATCTTCTCGTCCGGTTTCTCGGACAGCGCCAACACGGCGGCGGCTGCAGCCGGACCCGAACCAATGATTATCGAAGCCGGCATCTACTTCCCGCGCCCACCGCCTTGCGCGGCTGTGTCCAGTATCTGCTTGGTTGCCTGTTGGCGCCGCCGGCGCAAGCGCCGCACCAGCTCGATCCGGCCGGCGACGTGGCCTGCCGCGGCCAGCCCCACGCCAGCGATTATCGCCGCGGACCGGGCCAGCCCATGGGCGTCACCCTTGGCCACTTGCAAAATCTCCCGCGGTACGCCCTTGGTCAGCGCGTGCCAGACGAAGCGGGTCTCTGCACCCAGTGTGGCGGCGTCGCCCATCTGGGCAAAGGCCTCGACCTTCCCCTTGTTGACGAACAGGCAGCGGCGCCAGAAGTACCTCCAGGTCGGCCGTGAGGCGGGCACGAAGTGGCGGACGGTCGCCGCCGGTTCGTAGATGACCGCCTCACTGCCCCTGAGGTGCGCCACGCGGTGACACATGTCCATGTCGTCGTGACGGTCGGAGTGGAACCCTCCCACCTGCTCGAGGAGGGTCCGCCGCACCGACATGTTGGCTCCTATGAGGTGAGCCAAAGGACCTCGGCTGGTCGGAAGGCCGTCATAAGCGCATCCGAACACCCAGTCGAACTGCACAGGAAACCAGGCCGGGCGACTCGTCTCGAAAACCGGTATGGGGCGCCCGCCGACGGCGCCGATGCGCTTATCCCGGTACGGTTCGATGAGAATCTCGAGCCAGTCCTTGTCGGCCGCCGCATCGTCATCCAGGAACGCCAGGATCTCTCCAGCGGCTGTCTCGGCTGCCGTGTTTCGGGCCGCCCCCAGATGCCCGTCATCCTTGTTCTGGATCACCCGTATCGGAGGGGTCGATGCTGCGAAGTCAGCCCAGTACGCGGCACAACGGTGGAACAGGGGCTGGTCGACAGATAGGATGATCTCGCAGGGTTGCAAGGTCTGCTCCTGAACCGAGGCCACCGACTGAAGCAACAGCTCCCATCTGTCCTCGGAGTAGGCACAGATAATCACTGAGATCGTAGGGGGGGGCGGGACCTGCCGGCGTTCGCTGCTGACGCCATCCTCGGGCTGCCCGGTTTTGGATCCAGGCTGACCGGTTGTGGCAACGGCAACGTCATGACCGCGGCGGGCGAGACCGATACTTAGGTTCCGGACGTGGCCCCGCTGGCCAACGCCAATCGGCGAATAGGATTGCGCAAGCATCAGAATACGCATCTAGGAATTCTCCCGACTTGAGCTGCCAATGTCTGTCCAAACTCTTCGATAGACGGTGCGATGGTCTTGGTTTTTGAAACGCCAGGCTTCCACGCGGGATTCGGCCTACCCGGAAGCCGGTTTTCAGCATAAAAAGTCACCAACCAGGGCCGAGGTTTGCGCCATCGTAGGCTTGCTTCCGTCGAGCGACCCGATCACCGGCTGGAGGAAGGTGCGGACCACATTGGCGCCCATCGCCACCGCGTCGTCGAGAACGCGGGTGACCTCCTCCTGCGACCCGTAGGTCAGATAGTGGTTGTTTACGCCGGTCACGAAGAACGGCCTGCCGTCCAACGCAAAGTTCGTTCCGGAAGTCTTGATGCAGGACGTTGCCGACGGATCGTCCGCGGCGCTCACGACTGCCGGAACGGACAGCAACGCGGACACCAGCACCCGCAGTCCGGCGTTCCTCACTCGTTGCCAGTCGATGATCATCCTGGCATTTGGCTCTCGCCGGCCACAGGGTGCAATGGCCCCTAAGGATTACCTCCTCTGACCTCACACAGCCCGGCGTCGTTCGGGCATAGTGGTGCTTAGCCGCTTCCAGCCGCTCGAGTATGGACCCGTGCTGTCAGGCATCTTTCAATCAAGTGTTCGGCTCCCCACATGGCGAGTCCCCGCAACCACAGTAGGTGGAAACCATCCTCGCGCTGCGGCTTTCCATCTGCCGCCCTTGGCTCGCGGGCCCGCGGCGGAGTCCAGGGTAGGCGGATCGCCTGAGGTGGTTCTCGTGGAAGCTGTAAGCTGGCGTCCTTTTGAAATCCGCCGTGGGAACAACAATGCGCATTTGCCTGAGTCTCGATCCGTCCCGGCTACTGCGATGGCACCTCTGGCTGGCAGAAGCGCTCGCTGAAGTGCCCGGCAACGAAGTCTCCTGCGCGTTGGCGGCCGGTCGCTGCCCGCTGCCGTTAATCTGCCGTCTGCTGCTCGAACTCGAACAACTGGTCTATGGCTTTCGTGGGAACGGCGCCATCGACCCCGTCGAGGCGGCGCTGCGGTGCCTGCCGCCGCCTCCGGCCGACCAAGTGGATGTGGTGATCGATTTGAGCGGGGCAGAATCGCTCCCGGCGGGGCGGCGCGTGCTCACCCCGGTCTTTAACGGCGCACCCGGCGAGATCGGAGTCGTGGCGGCCTGGGTGAATCATCAGGATCTTCTCGTCGACCTGCATGACACGGCGCGCCCGTTGCGGCCGTGGACGGCGCGTCCGGCCAGTGGAGACCGTGAAGTGTTGGCAGCGAGGCTCGACAGCGCCCTTTCCTGCGCTGTGCCGCTGATCCTCAAAGCCCTGTGCGAGGAAACCGGTTCAGCTGCGTCCGGTATCCGCGGTCCACGCACGGCAGTGCCTTCGTTTGGGGCGCTTTCGGCGCTTGCAAGGGCGACCGGCACGGTTGCATCGAAGACGATCGGGCTTTTGGACGTCCTGGCGAGGGGCGGCAGGATGTGGGGGATTGGCTGGCGCTTCGATGAATCGGCGAGCCTGCTCGACAAAGGCGAAGCAGCCTTCCGGGTGCTCACCGGAAATGCCGACAGCTACCTTGCCGACCCGTTCCCGTTCCGGCACCAGGGGCAGGATTTCATCTTTGTCGAACAGTACCTCTACTCGAAGAACCGGGGGTGCATTGCGGTCGTGCCAGTGAACCGGGACGGGACAGCCGGCGCATCCCGGATCGTCGTAGAGGAACCGCATCACCTCTCGTACCCGTTCGTGTTCGAGCAGGATGGGCAGATCTGGATGATCCCCGAATCGGGGGCGGCCAGGAGTGTCAGCCTCTACAGGGCAGTGGAATTCCCTTACCGGTGGACGCGGGAGGCCTGTCTCATGGAAGGCATTGAGGGCTACGATACCACGCCGCTCTGCCATGAGGGCGGCTTTTGGTTTTTCGTCAGCCCAAGGCTTTGGAGGTCCACATCCTGGGATCTCCTCAGCCTCTACCGTGCCGAGAGCCTGACCGGGTCTTGGACGCCCCATGCCGCCAACCCCGTCCTGCTCGATGCAAGGCTCAGCCGGCCCGCAGGCGCCGTCATCCGACACGGCGGACGCACGCTACGCCCGGTCCAAGACTGCGCGCGCGGTTATGGCGGCGCGGTGACGTTCTGCCAGATCGATGCGCTCGGCGCGTCGGAGTTTGCCCAGACCCCGGTCGGTCGCATTTGGTCCGGAGCGTTGGGGTGTCACACCTACAACCGCCGGTCTGGCTTGGAGGTGATCGACCTGTTCGGGCATATCCGGGGTTTGCGAGAGGTCACGACCTCGTATCGTTTGCTGATACCCGACGCGCCGGTCTCGGGACCGCGCGGGGTCTCGGGACCGCGTGGGCAGTCCCTCTCTTGGCCGGTTTCGCCGGGTTTAGCTACCCGTAGCCAGGCGGTCGAGCGCAAGGTGCCCCGCCTGCGAAGGGCCGGGCGCGCTCGACCCTTCTCGGGCACAGAATAAGCTCGGAAATCACGGCCGAGTGGAGGCGCGAGCCCACCTGCACTTCGCAGCTTCTGGCCAGTGGCAAGTCAGCGTTGCGCTGGACGTTCATTTCTTCACGCCGGCGACCTTCGCGCCTTCTGCACGGCTCGCTCGGTAGAAATTGTCGCTTGTGAGCTGGTCCCAGCCGCGGGTCGATGAATGTCCTCGCTGGGTTGAAGGTGGACCCAGAGGTCTAAACGGGTTTGGCAACGCTGCCAACACAGCTGCTGAAGGTGATCGGTGCCGCTGCCGTACTATCCGCGGTGGTCGTATGGCTGGAAATAACCTGAAGGGATACCCCAAAAGAGCTAATCATCTATTTGCTTTTCCTAACCATCTATCGTCCTTCCATTTCAGATCTGCATCAGTAATCGTCGCATAACAAACCAAGATTAGGGGGCCATAAGCTTAGCAATCTTCTTTCATTTCATCTTCATTTCATAAGGGCCGGGAGTCCGCATATGGTTGGATCAAGCACATCCGTGGATGTGGCGGTCATTGGAGCTGGCCGCTGCGGCTTGTCGCTGGCCGCGCATTTGCGTGCGCGCGATGTGGAGCACCGGATTTTCGGGGAGCTCATGGGGTCATGGAAGCACAATATGCCCCCCGGATGGGTCCCATCGTACGACCTCAAAGCGCTGCCATGAATGCCCTTCTCTCCAGCATTCTCGCCCCCGTCGGTGCCACATCGCCGCCTGACCCGGTAAATGTCGCGCTACGGCGATCACTGACTCTGCCCCGAGTCAGCTTCGTCGTCCCGACGCTCAATGAAGCCGAGAACCTCCCTTGGCTTCTGCCGCGCATCCCCAACTGGGCGCATGAGATCATTATCGTGGATGGTCGTTCGACTGACGACACGGTCGCGGTCGCGCGCCGCCTGCGAGAGGACGTGAAGGTTGTGATGGAACCCCGGCGGGGCAAGGGCGCTGCACTGCAAGCGGGATTCCTGGCCGCCACAGGCGACATCATCGTCATGCTGGACGCCGACGGCTCCATGGTACCGGAGGAGGCGATCGTCTTTGTCAGTGCGCTGATGGCCGGCGCGGATCTCGTCAAGGGTTCACGCTTTATCCAGGGCGCCGGCACCGACGACATGTCGCTGTTCCGGATGTTCGGCAATAAGGGGCTGACCCTGTTCGTGCGGCTGCTCTATGGCGGTTGGTTCTCCGATCTATGCTACGGATACATAGCCTTCTGGACCAAGCACGTCGCCACGCTGGACTGCGATTGCGATGGGTTCGAGATCGAGACCCTCATCAACGTGCGGGCCTTGAAGAACCACCTCAATATCGTCGAGGTGGCGAGTTTCGAGGCTCCGCGCATCAGCGGTGTGAGCCATCTGCGCGCCATGCCGGACGGCTGGCGCGTCCTGAAAACCATCCTGCGCGAGAGGGTGCACCAACAGCGCAGGCGGAGTGCGACAGCCTGTGTTGTCGGTGGACAGACCTGATGCGAATCCTGATGGTTGCCGCTCGCTGCTACCCCCTCATAGGCGGCATCGAAACTCACATCCAGGAAGTCGGTCCCCGCTTGGTGGCGCGTGGCCACGCCGTCGACGTGCTCACTACCGATCCCTCGGGGGAGTTGCCGGATGAGGAGGAGGTGCGCGGCATGCGCGTGCAGCGCGTGCCGGCCTGGCCGAGGGGACGGGACCTCTATGTTGCGCCCGGCGTTTATACCGCGATCCGGCGCGGGGCATGGGATCTGATCCATTTCCAAGGTTACAGCAGCTTCGTGGCGCCGATCGGGCTGCTCGCGACCCTTCGCGGGGACCTGCCGTTCATCCTGACCTTCCACAGCGGCGGGCATTCCTCCCGGCTGCGCAATGCCGTGCGCGGCACACAGCACGCGCTGCTTCGACCGCTGGTTGCCCGGGCCGCGCGGCTGATCGGCGTCTCCGAATTCGAGGCCAGCTTCTTCAGCGCCAGGATGCGCGTGCCGCGCGAACGGTTTGTCGTCATCCCGAACGGCGCCGCGATGCCGGCTCCGAGCCCCGGCATCAAGGTCGATCCGCACCTGATCGTCTCGGGCGGCAGGCTGGAGCGCTACAAGGGCCATCAGCGGGCGATCGCGGCCTTGCCCGAACTGATCCGCCGGGTACCGGACGTGCGATTGCACATCGTCGGAACAGGCCCGTACGAGGGAGAATTGCGGCGCCTCGTAGCGACACTCGGCCTCGAGAGGCGGGTCACTATCGCGAGCATCCCCGGATCCGACCGGCAGAACATGGCTGACCTCCTGGCGAGCGCCGCGTTATTCGTGCTGTTCAGCGAATACGAAGCCCATCCGATCGCTGTGATGGAAGCTCTGTCGCTGCGCCGTCCGGTCCTCGTTAGCGACACGTCCGGTCTGCAGGAACTGGCCGCTAATGGCCTGTGCCGGGCGATTCCGCCCAACGCCGGTCCTGGAGAGCTGGCCGCCGCCATGGCCGAAGAACTGAAGGCCCCTCGGCAGGTCCCGGATTTGGCCCTGCCGGACTGGGATGCCTGTGCGCATGCGCTGAGCCACGTTTATTATGATGTCCTCGGCAGCCGATCCATGCTCCGCTTGGCCCCCGGCGGCGTGACATCGTGGCCTCCTGCGACGAGGGCATGATGCTGATGATGCCGGCTCATTTCAGCGCGGGAACCAGGATCAACCCGCTCCAGGCCGGTATTCGATTCGTCTCGGGCGTTGTCGGTCCCGACCTTCGCGACGGCAGCGCCGATGCCCCATCGCAACGCGCCAATTCCGGATGGATCGCGGTTCTATGCCTGACGATCGCCGCGGCTCTACTCCTGGTCGTTGCCGGGCACGCGGCCGGGCGCCGGGGCTATGACGTGGCGCCGCCGCTCTTCTGGTCCGGTGTCGTTCTCCTGGTCGCTCCGACCGGCCTTCGCATCGCTTGGCCGACAACGGCCCGAGGTGAGCGCCTGTTCCTGCTCTTCCTGCTTGCCGAAGCCCTGTTCTACTGCAAGATGGTCTATTCCCCGACGAGCTTCAGCGGTTACGACGAGGTCTTGCATTGGATTGCGGCCGAGGATCTCATCACGGCCCGCCGGCTGTTCCTGTCCAACCCGCTTTTCCCGATCGGGCCAACGTATCCCGCCCTGGAAATCCTGACAACGGCGATCGTCGATCTGACGGGACTGCCCTTGTTCGTGTCGGGGACGCTCTTGTTGGTCATCCTCAAGGGCACGTTCATCGGTGCCCTGTTTCTGTTCCTCGAGAGCATCGCCGGATCGCCGCGTATCTCGGCCATCGCCTGTCTGGCCTATATGGGCTGCTCAACCTTCTTCCTGTTCGATTCGATGTTCTCCTACGAGAGCCTCGGCATCGTGCTGTGCGTGCTGACCTTCGCGGTCGAAGCAGCGTCGAAGGATCTCGTCGGGCGACCGAGGCTGAAGTCGCTCGGGCTGATAGCCCTGCTGTTGGCAAGCCTCGCGGTCACACATCACCTCTCGGCCGCCTTCGCCGCCATCTATTTCGGAGCGCTGGCGGCCCTCGAGGCCTTGCGCCGGCACGACCCCCTGCGGATCAAGACCAGCATTGCCGTGGGCCTCGCGGCGATCCTCGCCATAGCCCTGCCGTCCCTGTGGGTGCAGGCCCGTGGCATCCCTCTCACAGGCTATCTCGGCCCGGTGATCGAGTCCGGTTTCGACACATTGCTCGGGAAGATCCTGGGCGCGCCCACCCCGCGGTCGGAGCACCTCGGAGCGCCGGACAAGGCCCTCTACATGCGGCTGACCACCTTGCTGGCGCTCCTGCTGGTGGCAGTCGGACTGGCAACGGGATTCTTTCGGTCGCTGGCCATGGCAGCGCCGAGTGGTCCGCGCTCCGGTTGGCGTCCGATCCAGGACATTGTCAAACGCCGCTGGCGCGACAGCCGCCTCGTGCTCCTCAGCTTGCTGGCCTTCGGGCTCCCAGTCTCGGTCGCCTTCCGACTGACCATCGCTGGATGGGAAATCGGCAACCGCATGGGAACGTTCGTGTTCATCGCCGTCGGGCTGGTCGTCGCGGTGAGCATCGTCCACTTCTGGCAGGGCCGCACGCCACGCGGGTGGCGCCGCATCGCACCGGCCGTTGCTCTGGTGATCATCGTCCTGGGCGGCGTCACAAGCTCTTCGATTAATCCGATCCATGGGCGCTACAGGGTGGCCGCAGATCAGGAATCGATCGAGCCGATGGGGATCGAAACGGCACGCTGGGCCAAGGAATGGCTCGGTGCCGGCAACCGCTTCACCACTGACCGCATCAACCGCCTTCTGCTTGCGGGCTACGGCCGGCAGGACGTCAGGGTCACCATCGTCGAAGGCATCGATCCCGCGCGCATATTCGAGGCCGAGACATTGGGGCCCGACGAGTTTTGGCCCTTGGCGCGAAGCGACATCGATTTCCTGCTGGTTGACCTGCGCCTGACCACGGCTCCGCCGGTGCTCGGCTTTTACTTCCAGCCGTGGGAAGCGCAGCAGGGAGCGCCGCTCTCGGGCGCAGCGCTGCTCAAGTTCAATGACGTCAAGGGCGTCACCCGCATCTACGACAACGGCTGGATCGTCATCTATGACGTGAGGGGATTGCATGAGAGTTTGTAGCAAGCGGGACCTTCTGGCCGCGTGCCTGTGGGCGGGGGCCACGGTTGCGGCCGTTGCGGTCAGCGACAGCTTGCTCCTCCGTACTGCCCTGGGCGCGCCCATGGTGTTCCTCGTCTCGGGCCACACGGTGCTGCGGGCCATTGGCGTCAGGACAACCTCCGCGTTGGAACACTTCGTCTACGCGGTCGGAGCAAGCCTCGCCGCCGGCATCGCCGGGGGCTTTGCCCTGAACGCCGCAGGCTTCCTTACGCCCCTCGGCTGGGCGGTGTGGTTCTGGGCCGTGACGGCCGCCGCAGCACTGGTGGCCGCCGGCCGCCGCGACACTCCCGATCTGCCAGCTTGGCCGGCTCCCGCGCGGGTCCGGCTCTGGCAGGGGGCCGCGCTCATGCTAGCGCTGCTTGTAGCGACCGGAGCCTATGCGCTGGCCGTCCGGGACGAAGCGGCCTACCGGGAATTCAAATACACCGCGTTCTGGTTGTTGCCGTCGGCCGGTGGCGGGTCCGGCCGGATCACCGTCGGCATCAGGAGCGCCGAGACTCAACCCCAGCGATTCGACCTGGAAATCACCCTCGATGGGCAACCGTTCGCCGTCTTCCGATCGATCGCCGTCGCGCCGGGCGACACCTGGGCGCGGGAAATCCCGGTGCCCGTCTTGGCAACTCGCCAGACGGCCGAGGCGCGGCTCTATCGACCGGAAGACAACCGGCTCTATCGCAGCGTTTCGACGCTGGTGCCGCGCATCTAAAACGAGGCTGGACCATGCGCATCCTGCTGCTATCGCAGTTCTATCCTCCGGTGATCGGGGGAGAGGAGCGGCACGTCCGCAATCTCGGCGCGGCGCTGGCGCAGCGGGGCCATCATGTCAGCGTCGGCACCTTGATGCATCCCGGATCGCCCGAAACCGAGCTGGACGGCGCGGTCCGCGTGCATCGCCTGCGCGGGACGCTCCAGCGTCTGTCGGGCCTCCACACCGATCCCGAGCGCCGCCATGCACCGCCCTTTCCGGATCCCGAACTTGTGCTTGCCCTGAAGCGGCTGGTCGCCCGGGAGGAACCGGACATCGTCCACGCCCATAACTGGATCTACGCCTCCTTCCTGCCGCTCAAAGGTCTGAGTGGGGCACGCCTCGTGGTTACGCTCCACGACTACGGCCTTGTCTGCGCCAAGAAGAACTTCATGCACTTGGGCACCCATCTCTGCAGTGGCCCGGCGCCGGGCAAGTGCCTGCCCTGCGCCACAGGGCATTACGGGGCCGTGAAGGCAGCCGCGACCACCTTGGGCAACTGGGCGTCGAGCTTCGCCGCTCGGCGCGTTGTGGACCGCTTCATCGCGGTGAGCCACGCGGTGGCCCGTCACACCGGCCTCACCCAAGGCCGCGCCCCCTACGAGGTCATCCCCAACTTCGTGCCCGACGATGTCGGGGTGCTTGGCCCGGAAGATCCCTGCCTGCGGGAGCTACCCGGGCATGGATTCATCCTGTTCGTCGGTGACATGATGCGTCTCAAGGGCATTGACGTTCTCCTGCAAGCCTATGCCGGTCTGGAGCGGGCGCCGCAGCTGGTCCTGGTCGGGCGCCGGGTCGCCGATACGCCAACCGAATTTCCGCCGAACGTCCGAGTCTTCGGTACGTGGCCGCATTCCGCCATCATGCATGCCTGGCGGCGCTCACTGTTCGGCGTGCTGCCGTCGGTCGGGCCCGAAGCCTGCGCGACGGTCATCATGGAAGCGATGGCGTCCGGGAAGGCAGTCGTCGCAACCGACGTCGGCGGCATGTCGGATCTCGTCGATCATGGCCAGACAGGGCTTCTCGTGCCGCCCGGTGACGCACACGCCCTCGCTCACGCAATGCAGACACTTCTGGAGGACCGCGCCTTGCTGGCCCGCCTGGAGGCGACAAGCCTCGCCAGGGTTGGACGCCTCAAGGCCGGAGCGGTCGTGACCCGGATCGAGCAGGTCTACCGGGACGTCCTGCGCCCAGCCGCCAGCAGGTCCGCGGTGCCGGCGCACCAAGGTTCGGGAGGGCGATCGTGCCGGTAGACCTCGCCGGGACGGCCATTATGCGCGTGCGCCGGGCGCTTCGAAAGAGCGCCACGCTCGTCATGAATTCCGGAGCTCTGGCGATCGGAACGGTGGCAACGGCCGGTCTTGGGTTTGTCTATTGGTGGCTCGCCGCCCGGCTGTTTCCGCCGGAGGTGATCGGCAAGGCCTCCGCCCTCGTATCCGTGATGGCCCTCGTCGGTGTGCTGGGGGAGGCCGGGCTCGGGACCTTGCTGATGGGCGAGATCGTCCGGCATCCCGGCAAGGAGCCCGGCCTCGCGGCCGCAGCAGCGTCCGTCGGGGTGGCGCTTGCGGTCGGCCTGGCCTTGTTGTTTGTCTTCGGGGAGGCGTACCTCAACAGCTCGACCGGGCCGATCGGCGGTTGGTTCTTGGGCGCTGCGTTCGTCCTCGGCTGCGGCCTGACTGGTCTCAGCATCGTGGCCGATCAGGCGTTCGTCGGCACTCTGCACAGCAGCCGCAGAATGATCCGGCAAGTGCTGTTTTCCACGTTCAAGCTGATGCTGATCGCCGCCGCCGCGGCCGCCGGCTACGCCTCCACTGCCACGATTCTTCTGACCTGGGTGGTCGGCCTGCTGGCGTCCTGGATCGGCGTCGATCTCTTGACCCGGGGCGGCGCGCGTCGCCTCGTTGGGCCCCCCGAGTTCCGGCTGCTGCATACGCTCCGACGCAAGGCGTTCGACCACTACGCGCTCGATGTCGCCTTGCAGGCCCCGTGCGTCATCATGCCCTACCTTGTGCTGGTTCTGCTGTCGCCGACCACCAATGCCGCCTTCGTGGCATTGTGGATGCTGGTCTCCATGGCCTCGTTGATACCCGCAGCCATGGCCACGGTGCTGTTCCCCGTGGTCAGAGCAAGCCCGAAACAATCCAGGCATGATATCCTTTTGTCGCTGACGGCGTCATTGCTCTTCTCGCTGGTCTGCGCCGCCTTTGTCTTCACCTTTTCGCAGGAGATCCTTGCGGTCTTCAATCCAGCCTATCCGGAGATCGCCGGTTCGAGCCTGCGCTTCCTCGGCTTCAGCCTGCTGGGATCGACGCTCAAATTTCATGCCTGCACGCTGGCGCGGCTGGGCGACAGGATGCGCAAGGCATCTCGCTGGTTCGCGCTGGGCGGATTTCTGGAGCTGTGCCTCGCGATCGCGGGGGCGAAGCTTGGCGGACTTCAAGGCCTGGTCCTGGGCTGGACGCTCGCCGTCAGCATCGAGGGGTTGTGCGCGGCCCTGACTTTGGCCTTCGCAATAAAACTTGATTCTGCCGCCGGCCCTGTGCACGAAGAACCGCGCCCCTCGCCGCTCCAGACTTGAGATGTCGTCCATGGCGGCCATGATGCGTTTGGAGGCGATGCGGATGTGGCGGCCATCTGGACGGAACTGAGCTGGCGCACCGGAACAAAAAGGCCGTTGACCGCCAGATTCGCGGCGCTTCGCATCCGCATTGCCGACGGGCCGCCTCGGCCTCGACCACTTAGAGAGCCGCTCCTGGCTGCAGGGCCTGCATCGACACGCGCTCATGACGATGATCGCTTATGCTTTCCTCCAGCGCCGCCGCCTGAGAGCGGTGTGGAGGAAAAAGAACAGCCAAAGGACCCCCCTCAGCCAACCCTACCCGCCGTGCGAAGAGCCCTTCACGCAGCCCTCCTACAATCAACGCCGGAGCGATGTCCTCACTGCCGCATTGGCTCACGACATCGACGCGACCACCTCCAGCATCACCTCCGTCGCGCCGCCGCCGATGGATAGGACGCGGGCGTCACGCGCTAGGCGCTCGATCGGGCTCTCGCGCATGAGGCCCATAGCGCCGTGGAACTGCACGCACGTATACGTGACCTCGTTGACGAGTTCGCCGCAGATGGCCTTCACCATCGAAACCTCGCGCAGGCAATCTTCGTCCGCCGCCATGCGCCAAGCGGTGGCATAGAGAAACTGGCGGCCTGCCTCCACCTTCGCAGAGAGCATCGCAAGACGTTCACGGATCGCCTGCATGTCCCATAGGACGCCCCCGAATGCGCGGCGAGCTTTCACCCAGGCGAGGGTCATATCGATCGCCGCCTCGGCCGCCCCTATCGCCATGCCGGCGAGCACAAGGCGCTCGTTCTGGAAGTTGCGCATGATGGAGTAGAAGCCCTGTCCCTCCCCGCCGAGCACGTTCTCGGCGGGGATACGGCAACCGTCGAAGACGAGCTCCGCCGTATCGGAGGAGCGCCAGCCGTGCTTGTCCAGCTCGCGGGCGACGCTGAAGCCTGGCGTGCCCTTCTCGACGAGGAACATCGTGATCCCGTGGCTTCCTGCCGAGGGATCGGTCTTGGCGGCGACGCAGTAGAGATCCGCGTGGACGCCATTCGTGATGTAGAGCTTCGTGCCGTCGAGGACGTAAGAGTCGCCCTCTCGGCGGGCGCGCGTGCGGATGGCCTTCACGTCCGAGCCCGCATCCGGCTCCGTGATGGCGACCGCGGTGATCACCTCGCCGCTGATAATGCCCGGCATCCAGCGGGCGCGCTGGGCTTTGGTCCCGTCGTGAAAGACATGCACGGAAGCCATGTCGGTATGGACCAGCGTCGCGCTTGCGACGCCGCCATAGGTCGAGCGCCCGAGCTCCTCGGCGAAGATGGTGGATGCGACCGCGTCCATCTCGGCACCACCGTACTCGGCCGGGTAGCGGATGCCGAAGAAGCCGAGTTCACCCATGCGGCGCAGGATCGGACGGGGAATGAACCCGTCCTCCTCCCAGCGATCCGCACGGGGCTTGATCTCCTCCTCGACGAACCGGCGCACCTGGTCGCGTAAGAGCTCATACTCCCCCGCCGCCCAAGGCAGCCCCGGTCCTCGCGCCGGTACCCAAGCTTTGTCCATCATCTTCATCCGCTCTGCTATGCAGTCCAACGCAAAAGCTTCCGTCCGGATTGGTACCCCAAGGCCATTCGGAGGCCTTCCGGTAAGCTAGAGTTCGATTTCCTCTCTCGGTCCTTCCGAGACTGAAGGGGCTCTGGAATCGGCCACCCAGAGCATTCCGTCGATCACTTCCGCCAGTCCGGCCACTGTCGGGCGCTCGAAGAGGTTGCGAAGCTGCACGTCGACGCCGAAGCTCCCCCGCATGCGCGACACCGCCCGCATCACCAGGAGCGAGTGCCCACCCAGGCCGAAGAAGTTGTCGTCACGGCCGATCGACTCGACCTTGAGGAGATCGCACCACAGCGCGGCCAGCGTCTTCTCGGTCTCCGTCGAGGGGGCGGCGAACTCTTGTGCAGGCTGGATGTTTTCCGCCGTCGGCTCGGGAAGCGCAGAGCGGTCGATCTTGCCGTTGGACGTGAGCGGCATCCGTTCGAGGCGAATATACTGCGTCGGAATCATGGACTCCAAGAGTTCTTCGGCGAGGTGGGTGCGCAGGTCCGCCACGGTCAGGGGTTTCGACGAGACATAGTAGGCCACAAGTCGTGCGATGCCGTCTTCGGCCGCTGGCGGTTCGACATAGCCGATTTGGGCCATAATCTCCTTGATGCGGGGTAGGTCCAGCTCGTCGTTGAGTTCGTCAATGGCTTCATCGCGGGTCTTCTGGCCGAGACGCACATCCCAGCTGTAGGGAAGGGCGTAGTTGTGATGTCCCCGCTGCTTCTTATGAACGTAGATGCCGACATCGTTGATGAGGCAGTTCGTGGAGCGTCCTGTATCCGCAGGCCGATCCCATCCCGCCTGCGTCTTCAGGAAGTCGAGCATGTCCTCCAGAGGGACGCTCCAGTAGCGGTAGAAGTCGATGAACTTCACTTCCTCGAATACTGAGTCGTTCCGGAAGGCATCCACGTCGAGATAGCGCGACACAGCATCCTCGCGGCGGTGATACTCCTTGCGCGCCTCGGCGATGAGCGCGTCCAGACGGGCCGGATCGTAGTCGTCCCGCTTGAAGACCTCCTCGGTCAGGCGCGTCTCAAAGAACTGGCCGCGGGACAACCCAGTCACGATGTACCCGATCCCTCGTTCGCGGGCGACGTTCGTGGCCAGGGTGTAGATCGTCTTGAAGCAGCCGTTGCAGACGTTCGCGAAGCGTTTCAGGCTGTCGACGAAGATCTCGTTCATATGCGGCGTGCTTCCCCAGTGGTGATCCACGCCGAGGGAATTCACGAGCCGCCTGATATTGGCCTTGGCTCCTTCCGAAATGAAACCGTTGTCGAGGGTGAAGGTAAGCGGCTTCACCCCCATGGCGACGAGCTTGCACAGCATAAAACTGCTGTCTTTGCCGCCGCTCAACAGCACGATGCAGTCGTAAGGTCCCCTCCGGTTAGCCTGCATCTCCGCGATGAGAACCTGGAGGTCATCCGATGTCTTGAAATAGGTCTGCGCCTTGTCGACATAGGTGTCGAAGGCCCGGCATAGATTGCAGACGCCTGCCGCATTGAACGTCGTGCCGGGCAGGCCGGACGCAACACCGCACCGTTCGCAATAACGCACTTGTACCGCTGGTTTCGCCACCGAGGTGGCGATGGCAGCGACAGCGCATTCCTGAACGTGCGGGTGCTGCAGAAGCCGGGCTTCGATCTCGCCCAGCTCGACACGCGCGCCACCAACCTTCACCTGATGATCTGCGCGGCCGAGAAAGTCCAGGCGCCGTTCCGAGTTCCAGCGGGCGAGATCGCCCGTCTTGTACAGCCGCAGCTTCGAAAACCCATCTCGGGGATCGATGGCCGTGAGGAAACGCTCGTCGGTCAGGTCAGGGCGATTGAAATAGCCTCTCGCGAGACCGTCGCCGGCAATGAACATCTCACCGATGATGCCGGGGGCGGTGGGCTGATGTGCCTTGTTGAGGACGTAGATGCCCGCATTGGCGGCCGGAACGCCGATCGGCACCGATGCGGATTGATCCCGGTCGATGTCGAAACGGTGAATCATGCAGCCCACAGTGGCTTCGGTTGGTCCGTACTCGTTGTAGACCTCGATAGGATGGGGGATGGCTTTCGTGATATCGCGAGCCAACTCGGTCTTGAAGTCCTCGCCACCCACGATGAACTTGCGCAGCCTTGTGGTCTCAAGATTGCGGTCGCGGATCATCGCGAGATGCGCCGGCGTCAGCTTCATGATATCGACGGCATTGTCGTCGATGACCTTGAGCACGACCATGCTCTGGACTCCGGGATCACCAAGATAGACCACGATGCGGCCGCCGGTGATGAGTGGCGTGAAGAGCGTCGTGACGGTCAGGTCGAAGGCGAGGGATGAAAAAAGGGGCCATCCGAGACGTTCGCCGGAACTGTACACCCGAGCGGCCCACCCGATGTAGTTCACCAGATTCCTGTGCTCGATCACGACGCCCTTGGGCGTGCCGGTCGAGCCGGAGGTGAAGATGATATAGGCGGCGCCGTCCGGAGTGGCAGCGGACGGTCCGGCCGAGTCCGGCTGATTCAAAATCGACCCGAAATCGGCGTCGAGCACGAAAATGTCGGCAAGGTTCGGGGAAATGACGGATTGCAGGCGCGCCTGAGTGATCGCCACCGGCGCCCGCCCGTCGGTCCCGTTGGCAATGTCCTTCAGGATTGTTGCGAGACGCCCCTTCGGCGTTGCCGCATCCACCGGCACATAGGCTGCGCCGGACTTCAGGACGCCTAAGATCGCGACGACGACTTCAATGGAGTGCTCCATGAACACAACGGCAATCCGACCCGGCCCCACGCCGGTCGACGTCAGATGCGTGGCCATCTGGTTGGAGCGTTCGTTGAGCTGCTGGTACGTCAGCGTTGCATCGCCGAAGCGGATCGCTTCAGCGTCAGGACTACGCGTCGCCTGGTCGCGGAAGAGATCGATGATCGTCCTGTCCGACGGGTAGGGCGCTGCCGTGGCGTTGTACTCGACAACCAGCGCCTGATGATCGGCATCTTTCAGCAGGGGAAGCGCTACGCCCTCCGCCGCGATAGGAAGGACTTCATTCATGAGATATACGCTCCCCATTGCGGAAATCAAAAAATCAAATCACGTCAATCGTTCAGCTTTTTGGGTTGCCTGGCGATAAAGCTCTGCGATGGCAGGCGCGTCCGGATCCTCCAGCATAAGGGGACCGTTGCAGTCCTCGGGCCCGAAATAAAATTCGGCATGGGGCACCACTCGAAGCCACCGGTGCGGTGCTGCACCCGATCGCAGCCAGGCCTTGTTCGGAAGAAATATGCATACTCGACCAGAATACGGAGTGGGAATGTACCGCCGCAAAGCCGTGATCGCCGTCGATTTGAGTCGAGCTCTGCTCGCCAGCACCGGATCTGTCGTGACAGGCTCTTTGCTTTTGCGAACGAGGGGCACGAGGGCGCGGACGCGCTCGCCGAGATTGCGGAGGCGACTGCCGAAATATCGGAGACGGGCGCCGAATGTCGGCAGCTTCGCCATCTCTCGCAGCAACGAATCGGCGCTCCGCCTGGCAAAGAAATACAGCAGACGCGGCAATTCCTTATAGGTGGTGGGATGAAGAGGGCCAAACAGCGCTATGCAGGGGACCTCCGCTCCGCGTTGACCCAGCGTTTTCGCCAGTTCGAAAGCGGTTGCAGCGCCGGAGCAGTAACCGGCGATGACGTACGGACCGGTGGGCTGATATTCGACGATCTGGCGGGCGAAGTACTCGGCGATATCTTCGACGCGGTCCATCGGCTCGCTCTGCCCATCGAAGCCAGACGGTTGGAGTGCGTAAAACGGTTGATCGCCGCCCAGGTGCTTCGACAGGTCCGAGAATGAGAAGGGCGCCCCGATATGCCCGGGTACGGCGTAAATGGGCGTGCGTGTTCCGCGAGACTGCAGGGGAATGATTGCCGGCTGTTGCCGGGCCGCCGCCGTGGCCATATTCAGAAACGCGATGATCTCGCCCTTCCGGTCCCGCAACTGGTCGCGAAACTCCGCCGTCAGTGCGCCAGCTGGGGCGTTGCACCGCAGCCGGTCGCCCTCTACCCAGACCTTGATGTCCTTGACCGCGAGGTCTGCGAGAAGCTCCGGGAACTGCATCACTTCCGCCGACATAGGCCTTCCGATCACTTTCTTCCTGATTCACGACGGAGCCGAAGTGGTTCCCGCGTCCCAGTTCCTCCAGCACGACGGTTTCATCGATGAAACCGCCGCTCTTTCTCCATACGCCTGGGACATGTCAGTGAAGCGCTGTCCCGTGTTCTCAACCGCGACCCACCGCGAAGTGTGGGAAACAAGTCCGGTTCGAATGAACTTGCGTGCAGTCCAATGGAATTGGTTGAGCTCCTCGTTTATCCGCAGTGCATCGTAAGTGAATTATGGCATCGCGGGCACTTCAATTCCGGACTACCACTCAATTCCGGACTACCACGGTCCCGATGTACCCAGCTTTCGGTACGAACCTACGGACAGCCCATTCCCTTTCATCCCAAGAAAGGGGCTGTCCTAAGCCGCACCCCAGGGCCTTAGAGATAGCCTCCAGCCGGGTCCAGCGCCGGAGGAAGCCTTCCAGCCGGTCTTCCGGACCAAGCGCGGTGTAGGACCCATACTCGGAGGCGGAAAAGCAATGCGCTGCGATCTCGTCCGCTTCGGGCACAGGGAGAACTGCCTCGATGTCCACCCCGACCTCCTGCCTGGTCGAGAGGGCGACGACCGCCACATCTCCGGATCGCGAGACGCTGAAGCGCAAATCGCGAGCAGGCATGCGGTGCGAGAGGTGGGGTTTGCCTAGGCGTCCATATTCCAGTTCGACGTCGGACGGCGAGATTCCCAGTTTGGAGGCGAGGACCCGGCGCAGCTGCCCACGGCTAGCGACATAGCGGCGGCGGTCCGGCTCCAGTCTCAACCCCTCGGCGCGCCGACGTTCCTCTTCGTTGAGGCAAACGCCTATCTCGCGGATGACGTTCTGCTCCGCATCGAGCATGAATGCCAGGACCTCCAAACCATCATTCTCGAGAACCGGCATTATGATCCCGGGTCTCAGCTCGACTTTATCCAAAAAGTTTGGAGGGGGCGGTGCCGGCTCCGCAAGAGGCTGACTGACGCCGAATCTGACGGGTCGAATTAATCGATGTCCCGAGACAGCATGAAAATTCCAGCTCGCGCCCAATGCGCCATGGCGATCGTCCCCGCCCGCGCCAGAAAATTGGATCAAGTCGAACTCAGGGCAGCAGTCAGAAGTCATACGTGGATTCCGATCGCTGGGAGCGCTCATGCGCAGAAGTGCAATTCTTTCTAATGAACGGCAGCGCCATTCGTGCGGATTTCCCTGATGGAACAACCACGTAAGGACGAAAGCAAGGAGCGCCTGGTGGATATTTTGATGTATGGATGGGCTACATCAAAAGAACCAGACATGCTGCTGCTCGCAAGGGGTCTGGTGGAGGCGAAACTGCCAAATTTTTGTTGCCGGATTGACAATGAACTGGCGCTCCAATGATCTCCTGCTCTGACGAGCAAGGCTGCTGCGCCGGGTTTTGCCTAAGAGCAGTTACCTGGATGCGGAATTAGATCAGATCAAAGCAATCTCCGCGCCTTCGCTTGTGCGGCCGAGTGACCGCCTGGCGATGGGCTTTTGCTGCTGGACGACGGAAGCCTCCCGGCCTGTCCGCGAGGCCTTTATGCCTTATGGAAGACTTGGTTACTGGGGACGACGCGATAGCGCCGTCGTAAAGATCCAATTCGGATTACCTCTTTTGAGTAATTGATCGGTTCTCAATAGGTCCGCATCGCCAGTCCCGTTCGAACATCGCCGATTCGGCTTGGTTCCACAGCGGGCCCGGCTGGCGTCCTGCTCGGCGGTGGAGGCACGCGGAGAGAGGCGGGCGAGGCGGGCGGCGATCTCGACCGTCTTTCCGACGAGCTTGGATTCGGCCGCCGCGGGCGACGCGCGCCAGTCCCGCATTGTGGGCGTTGCGCAGCCGCCCGGGGGACGATCATGTCGATCGGTGCCCGATCATCTCCGCAAGGTCCCAGCCAAACAGCGCGCCGGCCGCATGGTTGGCGAACCGGATGACGCCGTGGACGTCGATGGTGAGGATCGCAAGCTCCGTGGCGCCGGCAAAGCCCATCATCGTCCCGCGGGCGATCTCGCTGCGGCGCAGCTCCAGCTGCTGCATCACGAGCGCCGCGGCCGCTGCGGTGAACCTCGCCCTGCCGGCGGCGGATCAGGTGGACCAAGGGTACTCCTGCAGGGCAGAAGGGGGCCGAAAGGCCCTCATTCAACGACTTAATATGGTGGCTACGCGGCTACTTGTAATCTATGGCTCCAGCGGTAGGAGTCGAACCTACAAGCCTTTCGGCGTCGCATTAACGGTGCGGTGCGTCTACCAATTCCGCCACGCTGAAACATAGATTAGAGAGCCCGCCGCGCGAACTGGTGCTCTGATCCCGAATTGAACGGAATACGCGCTGTACTTATCCGGCACTACCGATAGTCCAAAGTGGCCAGCACCGACGACGGTCACATCGCATAACGCAGACAAATCCAACCTCCCCTTGGTCCTCGCCTGCCGAAGGGCCGAACCCGCCGATCGATTGTCCAAGAACCTGCCCCCAATACTTGATATAAAGTGGCGGCTCCGTTTTTTCGGTCGACGCTTCAAGCCGCGGCCTGCTTCATGTGAGCAGCAATGGTCCCTAGCACCCGCTTGGCACCGCGCAGCTGTGCCTCGATGCGGCGCTCTGGACTGTCTCTGCCTATTGCGATCCACTTCATGGGATGCTCCGCATTAGCCAGGTGGGACTTGTGCCCGGCGAAGCCTGCCAGAAAATCGTAGCCGCACTCCCCGCGTCCGATGCTGTCCTCAATAGCCAGCACATGGCTGATAAGCCCAGGCTTGAGCCGGCCATCGCGCTCATAAAGAAAGCCGCTTTGATAGTTGAGAACACGGCCGTCATACACGAAATTGTACAGGACCCCGACTGTCTGGTCCCCGGCCAACGTCCGTGAGATGCGGACGGTCCCCGTGGGAACGCCGCGCGTAATGAGCTCCTCGTGAAATCGACGGAAGCTCGGGTTGGCAAAGGCTCCCCTGCGTCCCCATCGCGCCTGATGAAGCTCGGCGAGCAAATCAAACGCGGCGAGCGCCTCCGATGTCACTTCGACAGTCCGGAACGCAATGGGGCCGCGTTCCGCATATAACCGCATGGCACGGCTTACCGCTTGGCGAGTATTGCGGCCCAATGTGGCGCGGTAATTTGCGCCTTTCTGGCGGACTTTGGCGAAATCGATCCACCGTGCCGTATCTTCTGCTTTCACCTCGGTCAGGAGCCCGGCCCGGCCCGCGGTGCGACAAGCGGCCGACTCGAAGTCCGGATCAATTCCGGAGAGCACCAGTTGGTCAGAGCGGCGCAAGTGATGCGCCAAGGCATCGACGCATGCCACTCGAGTGGCATCGGCCAGGGATCGCTCCGCAAGAATATCGTTGTACTCGATGAACAATCGATCGAATCGAACATCTCCGGTTTCATTGAGCAGCCAACGCGCCCGCGCATGCCGCCCGAAACTCCACGCCCTCCGCCGGCAAATAATCGCCAACCCAACGATCCTGCTTGACGTCCGAGCGACTAGAACATGTGGTTGCGCGCCCCCCGGCAGATGCCGCAGCCAAGTTCCGATCCAGAGCCAGGACAGATAGAATGAGTGAGTTGCTCGCGCTTCGAGCTCCCTCCAAGCGGTCTCGAGTCTCGCGATGTCCGGCAACGCCTCCACGGTAACGTCGATGACCGTATCCTGGCGCATGGCTTGTTCTACTGAAGCCACGCGATAGGGTTCCACATCGACGGCTGAGACATCAAGAGGTCCTGATATACAACCATCTTCCTGATACTTTGCGCATTGCGGCGGGAATGCCAGGAGTATCCTCGCTGCGCGCTGCTGTTCGTCCATGGAGCACTCGGGGTTTTCCTGTTTGGAGAAGACTTCATGTCGGGAGGCGCTAAAAGTGAAGACCCTATTCGTGACTACTCACGGAGAGCTAGTCTGTGCCTGCTGGAGCAGTACGAGCGAGCGCTTCACACGGCCCCCTTTAGAGCGGCCCCGACCACCGAACGGAGTTCCCAGGCATTGTCTCGAACCGCGGCGGCTCGCGCTCTCATTTATAGCCGAGCAGGCGAATCCCCATCAGGTGCCGAAGAACCGAATTCGAAGTGGGTCTCGATCGCCCCCGCCAAACTCGTTGCATGACCATTTCGAGCATGATCCCAATTTTGGCAGGAACGAGCACATTAACGGCCCCATGGCCGAACAGCACAGCCTGCTTTCGAAGGCCAATCCCCGTAAACGCGCGTGACAGCTCACGATAGCTATATTCCTTCAGGTGGAATCCACATGCAACGTTGTCAAAGTATACCGAAATGTCGTGAGGACCCGTGACGGCGTTTGGAGTGATGCAATAGTAAGCACCGCCGGGTGAAAGAACACGATATACCTCAGAAAGCTGCCTTACTGCGTCGTCGGGGTGGAGGTGCTCCATCAACTGATCGCTGAACATAAAATCGAGACTATCATCGGCGAAAGGTAGATGAATACCATCGATCTTGACGAATTGAAAATTGGCGGGCTTCTCTCCAGGCGGCAGTAACGCGTCAGTTACGTCGATTGCGTTTACTGATGAGCAATGATTGCACATGCTGAGGCTAAGCTTACAATCGCCAGCCCCCAATTCGCCGAAGCGCGCGCCTTTCTGGATAAGCGTTCTTAGAAGGGCGGTCTGAAGATTGACTATACGATCGTCTCTGTATTCATTCCTATTTTGGGGATGATCTTCGAGGGAAGTGAAAAGCTTGCCGTACACTTCAGCATAGAGGCTGAGCCGAGCGTCTTGATCTGAATTCAGCAGCTGAGCAGCCAGAGCTTTCTCGATTTGATAGTGCGCAAATATCCGCTCGGGCGTGCGCGCGTCGTGACAAAATTCCGAAATCTTTGACCAATCCCGCTTGATGGGCACCTGTATCGCGTTCGATGTCATCTCACTGCACCTTTGTCAGTGATCCGAACTCCTGAGCGGAGGCGGACATGCTCGTTCATAAAGCGGTTCAGGCTGTCGGCGACGGCGAGTGGTCGTTTCGCTTCCCACTTCGTCCCGACGAGTTCATCTACGCAGGCCAGCCATGCAGACCAATCTCCTTGCCGGGCATCAATTCGGACCGATCCTACTCCCTCACCACGCGGGAAGGCTCGACATCGTTGGGGTTCGACGCGGCCGGCAAGCTCTCGCCGGTCGGCGACGAGGTCGGGACCGGCGAACCGGCCGGCTCTCTTGGCTCGCTTTCGCCCACGATGATGTTGACGAGGTCGCCTGGCCGCAACAGGGTCATCCCGACGGACTCGATGCTGACCGGCCCGGCTGCCGATTGCCGCACGATTTGATAGGTTGCGCTGTTCGCGTCCTTAGCAAACTGGACGGGGGTCATCGGCAACGTGTACAGGACGCCTTCGCTGGCGTTCAACTCGCGCACATTGGCCGCGATCTGGCTCTCCGTGGTCTCGATCTCAATCTCCAGATCGTTCCTGAGGTCGGCCCGGGTCCGCAACACGTCAGACTCCAGCGAAGCGAGGCGCTGCTTGGCGCTTGCGTACTGGTTAAGGGCGTCCTGCCGACGCTGTTCCGCGTCGGACAACTCACTCTGGATCTGATCCATCACCGTCATGCTGAGAACTTTGCGGTCCACGAGCGTGCGCATGCTGTTGACGCGCTCCTGGCGCAGCTTGACGAGTTCGTCGAGCGACTTCATGCGCCCATAAGCGACAACATCCTGCTTAGCCGCCTCGAGCGCACGCAGGTTCGCGCGCTCGCGATCCTTGCGGGCCGTGGCGACGGCCTTGCGCCGCTCGCTCTGCTCGTTGACGAGGTTGGCAGCTTCGGTCGCGCCGGCCAGTTCCAGCAACTGGCGCGGGATAATGGGTGCCGTACCGTCGCGTTCGGCCTTCAGCACCGCCGTGCGCGCGAGCAACTTCAACATGGCATCGATCGCCCCGCTCCGCTTCTGGGTCTCACGCACGGCTTCGATCTTCTGCCACGGCTCGCTCTCGGCCCGGTCGAGTCCGCCGGCCAGCGCGATCGCGTGCAGGATCGTCATGCCGGCCGCGTACTTGAACGAGCCTGGATTCTTGACCGGCCCCAGCACGTAAATGGGCGGGCGCTCCAGCGGCAGGATGTTGACCAGTCCCTCGCGGCCCTGCAGTTGATTGAAGGTTTCCACCAGGTCGGCCTGTACCTGTTGCGTCGACCGGTTGGCGACCGGAATGGAGCCAAGCAAGGGCACGGAAATCGTGCCGTCCTCTTGGACAATATATTCGCCGCTCAGTTCCGGACGCTGCAGGATGCCGCGCAAGGCCGAGGACGCGCCCCCCCACTTGTCTTCCTCGACGTCGACGCGCTCGTAGAATGCGACCTTGAGGCGGTCGCCGACGCCAAACAGGGCTCCGGTTGGCATGCCTGGCGCCTTGCTGAGGGATTTGGGGCGCTCGGCACTGGTGGGGACGGCAGGGACGACGCTCCGCTCGACCGACGCCGCGGCCGATGCATCCGGCCCCGTGGTGAGGGTTTGGGGGGGCTCGGCACTGGTGGGGACCGCAGGGACGGCGCTTCGTTCGACGAACGTCGCGGCCGACGCATCCGGTCCCGACACGATCGCACGGGAGGGTTCGGCCGTGGCGTGGCCCGGCTGCTCTTGCCAGCTATCGATAGCAGCAGACACCTTCTGCACCACGGCTCCGGAGACATCCTCGACCCTCTGCACCACGGCTTCGGAGACATCCTGGACCCTCGGCACCACGGTTCCGGAGGCGTCCTTGACCTTCTGCACCACGGCTGCGGAGGCGTCCTTGACCTTCTGCACCACGGCTGCGGAGGCATCCTCGACCTTCTCCATTACGGCTGCGGAGGCATCCTCGACCTTCTCCATTACGGCTCCGGAGGCATCCTCGACCTTCTGCATCATGGCCGCGGAGGCATCCTCGACCTTCTCCATTACGGCTCTGGAAACAACCTCGATGGGCTCCCAGTTTCTAACCGCTCCCGCTCCCAGGACGGCGACCCCGAAGACCCCCAAGACAAGCAGGACCGCCTTCATTCCCCTGCGGCGGGCCGCCTGTGATGAGGGAGTGACGGGCTCGGAATTGTATTTTGCATCCATGGCCATGGCGCGTGGCTTTCACTTTCAATGGTGGCCAGCCCGTCCCGAAGTGGCGAGCATCGGTCGAAACGAGGAAGGCTCTGCCTTATCGTGACCCTTCACCGCTAGCGGCACAACTATCCCTTTGTAGGCACTCCTTCTGGATAGACACCCCCTCCGGCGAACTCGTCCAATGAGCAGATTGCTGCGCTGAAGGAGAACCTCTTTGATAGCAAACGGGACAAAGGCGATCGAGCGCAACGAAGAGCCGGAAATAGTGGTCCGACGCAGCGTCTCGAACCCCCTGCGGCCCCAATATGCATTCGCAGAATGGCTGGCCGTCTCCAACTTCGTCGTCCAGGCCCTGGAGAAACGAGTCGATCACGATCTCCGGCTCCGATCATTCTGCTACGTCGATGACCTGATCGACGGCTTGACTCGCCTGATGAATGAAGAGGCGACCTCGACGAGGCCGTCAACCTTGGCAATCCTACCGAGGTAGCAATAGCAGAACTGGCCCGCCTCACTCATTTCTCTCGCCGGATCTCACCAGGATCGAATTCCGGCCCCTGCCAAAGGACTTCCCCGGCAGTGCTGCCCCGATATGGGCCGCCCCAGGGGCCGCGCCAGGCAACTCCTCTATTGCTCACCGCAGGTGCAACGCAAGGAGCGGCTCGGCAGACCATCGCCCATTTCGATGCCCGGAAGGCATCCGTGCTTCCGTGCTGTTGTGGGCGCTGCGCCGCATCGCGTTGGTCCACACTCAGTCGCCACTGCCAGCTGTGGCACGTTGCTCCTCAAGCTGCTGAGGCTCGGGCGCTGGTCAGGATCAGCGCGCGCCGCGTCAAGATCGCCTTCTCCTTGGCCTGTGCCGTCATCCCAAAATGGGCCGCGGCGCGGCCCCTGGGCCCGTGGTTCTCCCGCCTGACGCCGCGCCGTCCCGCGCCAGACCGGCGGCAGCGGCTACGGCCGACGGGAGATCAAGGCCCGGCAACCCTCGCGGCCCGCGCATCCGGCGCCACTATGGTGCTGGCTGCCGCCCGGAGCAGCTGAAAGCCAGGGCTCGCACCCCTCACCAAGGCCTCAGGCTTGAGAAACCGGGGTAGCCCTCGACGATGCTACCCTACGCCTAAAGAGGGTGTTCTTGTATAGGGTTTTCCTAGCGTAAGGTAACTGGTCAAAAAAGAAACTATGCGTGGAGCGCCGTGCGAGACGCGCGTACCTCAAATGCGTCAGGGGAGGCTACGATGACAACGAAATCCTTGATGACCACAAAATCTTTTATAGCAGTGCTTGTTAGCCCAAGAGAGTTACTCCGAGAGGGTCTTGTTCTAATTCTGGATGCAGCAAAGTTTCGCATTCTTTTCTCTGCGGCTTGTGTTCACGACCTTCTGCAGAAGCCGCTACCCAAGCACCGGTCCATCTTGCTCATCATGGATGTCGACGGTCGTGATGCGGATGCTGGATTCGCACAAATTGCAGAGTTTAAAGCGATTTATCCGACCAGCCATGTCGTTGCGCTAGCCGATCACTGTCGACCGCACGATATAGTTTCAGCCCTCCGTGCGGGGGCTGACGCGTATTTGACAAAAGTTGCCGCTCACGACACCTTCATCAAAGCTCTCGAATTGGTTATGCTAGGTCAGACGGTTCTACCTGCAGAAACTTCGACGTTTATTCAGGACATAAGACGTGGTCTGAATTATGATGCGGTACATGAGTTTACAAATGTGGCTGTCACAATGGAGAACGCTGATCGAGAACCGTCAATGTTGTCAAGTCGGGAAGATTGTATTATACGTTGCTTGATCGGAGGGGAGTCTAACAAAGCAATCGCGCGCAAGATTAACATCGCCGAAGCGACGGTGAAGGTGCACGTGAAGGCCATCCTTCGAAAGATTCGGGTCGGCAACCGTACCCAGGCTGCAGTTTGGGCGATGAACCATGGTATGCTCACTTCCGCTCCTGGCAATGGCCCGTCAGGGACGGAAAAGACGGCAACTCAGCCTTCTCCCCATCCGCAAGAGCTACTTGAAGCACAAAAGGAGTACCACCTTCTCAAGAACACTCATCCGATGTGACCGCCTTTTTTACTATCCATTTTGAAGTTGAGGGATTCATCCAAGTGGGCAAGACCAAAATTGCTCCTGGATTTTCGTTCACGAAAGCCCGGATCGGAACGGTCGAGGGCGGAGAATCCGGGGTTCTGGTGTGGAAATCGGACCAACTGGTCGCGGTCCTTACTCAGATCGACGAGGAAGCCTACTCCACGAAGGGCAAATGGTTCCTCGAGACAGGCTTCGGGCTGCTTAGCGGGCAGCACAAGAATTTCGATACGATCGAAGACGCCATAAGATGGGTGGCCAGACACACTTTCCCTGACACTGCAGATGGATCGGCGGATTCTGCGGCAGGAAGTTAACCCGAATCGCGGTCAGCTTCCGAGCTGGCCGAAGTCGCGCATTTCCCTTTCCAGAGGACTGCACAACAAGATCATCGCGACGAAGCCGGGCGCTTCGGAGCACCCCGCCAAAATCCCCCTACAGCATACTATCAGGAAGCTCGGGGCAACGAACCAGACCGGGGCGGGGGCCGCTGTATCTCGGGCGGTTCCCGGATGCCATTCACTGCAACGGAGATCCGCCGACTTTCACTAGCGTCCGGACCCATAAGGGGGATGCCCGTTGGCAGCGGTTTCGTGATTCACGGTCTCCAAAGGGAGACCAACGATGAATCGCGATCATTTCTGGTTGACGGAGGAGCAGTTCGCGCGGCTCGTGGCGCTTCTGCCGACCGATACGCGCGGCGAGCCGCGGGTTGATGATCGCCGGGTCATCAGCGGCATTGGCATGTCCTGAAGTCCGGGGGTCGTTGGGTCGATGCGCCGGAGACCTACGGCCCGCGCAAGACGCTCTATAACCGCTTCGTCCGATGGGCCGCCAAGGGCGTTTGGGTCGACATCTTCCATGTCCTGGCCTCGGCTGGCGGACCGCCGGCACAGGTGCTCATCGACTCCTCCGCCGTGAAGGCGCATCGCTGCGCTTCAGGCGGCAAAAGGGGGAGCAAAATCAGGCGATCGGCCGGTCGCGCGGTAGGCGAACCACGAAGATCCATGCCCTGACCTATCGCCAATGCCGTCCAATCGCTTTCCTTCTGACCGGCGGCCAGGCCGATTGCACCGCCGCGGATTTGCTCCTGGAGCAGATGCCCAAGTGTCGATCCTACAGAACATCCCGCCGAAGGCTAACCGGCGCTGGAAAAACTGCTTCTCACCGTTCCTCTACCGCGAGCGCAACGCCATCGAGCGCATGTTCAGGCGCCTCAAGGAT
>NZ_JAMYQT010000055.1:0-33417 GCF_040320985.1 Mesorhizobium sp. M0571 | reverse complement strand
ATTTCGCGCGCCGCCTCAAGACCCTCAAGGGTCTCACACCCTATGAGTTCATCTGCAAAATTTGGGCAAAAGAGCCCGAACGGTTCCGACTCGATCCCACCCACCAAACGCCGGGACTAAACACCTAGTCCCGCGCCAGCTCAAGGGCGTTATGAATGCAGGCTTCCGTTGGAAAGAGCCATGCAAGGCGAGCACAGCACGGCCCTGATGGTTGCTTATTGCGAGTAGCGGAAAGCGTTGTTCTCACTCCCCGCTTCTGGAAAATCGCTGTGCAAGAGAGTGCCGGGGCGTGCTTGGGTCAATCCCGTTTTGAATGTTTGATTGAGGTCGTCGCCCTGTCCGCGACTGGAAAAAGCAAGAAGGGAGAGGACGTGGCTAAGGATATGGACGCCTATAAAAACAAAATGGAACTGGTTGAGACGATCGATCCCGAGATCGACAAGCCTGTTTTCCGCCGGCCGGGGTTTGAAGGCATCAAAACCCTCGGCGAGATCGATGAAAGAATAGCTCAGTTCATCCGCAAGGCGCGCGAGGAGAAGGATCTGACGCGCGCCGAGCTCGCGCCCTTGCTTGGCCTTTCGATGCAGGTTTATGGCCGCTATGAGCGCGCATTCTCAAAAATGCACGTCACGCGCATGATCCACCTGTGCGAAATCCTCGGTTTCATGCCGATGGAAATGCTGTTCAGCGCTGCCCCGCATCTATGGGGCCGCACCCCGGAGGAAGCCCGCGACAGCATGGAACTCGCACAACAGGTCGTGTCTCTGCCGCACGGCACCAAGCGCGATCTGCTCGCCCTGGTCAAGAAAATGGTTGCGCTCGAACGGGCCGCAGACGGAGCGGCGGCGGAAACGCAGAGAGGCGAAGAAGGACGTCTTTAGACGCCTCGCGCTGCGGTGAATGGCGCGGGGCGCGAGCATCACCGCGACGCATTAACAAGGCCACACCTCAAGCATCGACCTTCTTCAGCTCCGAGAGCCGCACAAGGCCGTTCTGGCTGCGGAATGTCAGTGTCGCATCCGTACTTTGCGCCTGGGCGATCCCCGAAATAACATGATCGCCGGTGTCGTATATCGTGCGCCGGCCGGCATCCTCGATGACCAGTCGCCGCGAGTCGGGATAGATCGCATAGCGCAAATGGTTCTGCGATCCAGTCGATGAGGGTGTGCCGAGTCCTCTCGGCCAACTTTCCGGTACCTGCTGCTGTGATCTATAGCTCACTTCGGCCGGTTTATTATGGGCAACCTCAGGATTCTCCCGAAGATAAGCTACTAGATCCGTGGCCACAGCGTTCAGCTTCGCCCTTAGCGCATCGTTGAACATGTCGCCGACCATTGTCATGCCTGATGACCACTGCGACATGCCGCCGAATTCAGCATGGCTGAACTGCGCCATGGAACCGCCGCCCGAGCGCAGGGCACGCAGCACGGTTTCAACAGCGTCCCTTGACAGCCCGTGCCGCGCCGCCATCCGCGCGATCAATGCCGTTTCTTTGAGATCAGCCACCGTACTGCCTCCTCCTTTCGCCATTTAACACTGCGACGGGGACATCGTTCCACATGCCCTAACCTCCGAGCACGCCAAGGGGCAATTACAGCCCTTGCCAACGGGCCAACGTGTGTAGGCCGACATCTTTCCGCCTTTGCTCTGGATGGCCACGACGAGGTACTCTGGGCGATCAGGATATGTGCAACGAGCACCTACCCCGGAGCGGTCGTTAAAGCGATCAAGGCGAGCGGCCGTAGCCGACCCGAAATGGACATTTGGCCTCCCAAAGCCACTGCGTCACCAAGCCGACTTTCCGAATATTCTACGGACAATCTCGTCTTCATTCGCATCAAAGCAGCGGCCGTGACTGAGAATCACCCGCCGCGGTTGCCACGACTGGAGTTTGCTTATTACTGCCTGTGCTTTCCGCCGATGCAGGAGAATTGGCAGCCGCATGCCAAAGGTCCGCCCGTGCGGGTGAGCCATCCGAGTCAGCTTGGCCACCGTGCGCCAAGGCTCATCGATCATGTCCAATTCGAGATTGATGATCGTGTCTGTAAGAATCAGCGTCTTTGAAGCTGGGTGGAAGAATATGAACTCTTTGAAGTAGCCACCGGGAAACAGTGTCTGGTCCCATGTCCCGCCGCCACTCCTCAGGCGGATCGGCTTCCAAATCTCGTGCGAACGTCACATCCGCGTGCCGTGCGCGTGCTCTTTGCCGGACCCTAGGTGATGCCCATGTTGTTGCCTCAGGGAAAGCCTTCGACCACTCACCGATATGAGCGTAGTGAAACTGGTTGGGTGACACGAGGTGGCGAATTCTGCCCAAGTCCCGTAACTCTTCGGCCACCGTCGAAGCAAACTTAATGGGCGAATGAAGGAACAGATCGCCGTTCGACAGGCGCACCACCGTCATCCGAGTGGTGAATGGCAGCGGAAGTTTTGTTCCTGCTACCGTCAAATACTCAAACGGACCGTCAACGATGCCAATATCGGGTCCCTGAGGTTTATAGACGTTCACCGGCTCGTAAAGGGACGCACTCACAGCCCAATCCACTTCATCAGCTCGACCGCAAGGCGAAGATCATCTGATTGTTGCATTGGCGATGCAAATGCGTCTGGCGGAAGTCCGCTTCCCACAGCCTCTACGACGTTGCCGCCATGCAGCGGTAATGACCGTTTGGGTCAGAGGCGTGAATTTGACGACATCACGATTTCAAACAGCGCGAACGAAAGTGGGAAGCTGAAAATGGTTGGCGGAATTGCCGGTCTGGAGCTTCGAGGCGAGATCACGCGCATGGACGAGGAAGGCGGCAAGGTGACAATCGACCTTGGAACGCTTGTGACGGTCGATATGGACAAGGTCAGGCTAGTCGAGAAGTACCGGCCGCCGAAGCGCAAGAGAACCCTGCGTGACATGGTGGACTAGCATTGCAAAAACCGGCCGGAACCGCTGCGTAGGCTTGAGAGCAAGGGGCAGGCAGCGGGGCTTTAGGCCGGGCTCCTTCATTTATTCGGCGCATGCGTAGGCCCATTGGGGAGAGGAGACTGAAAGGGGGCAGGCAACGTGGAGGAAATGATGAAGAAGATGACAACCACAATTCTCGCAATTGCCCTCACGCTAACCACGGGCAGCACTGTTGCACTGGCGGCCAATCTAAACGACACCAATGGCGGTCACGGTGCACCGTGGCAATACGCGTTGGGACGAGGTTTACCTCATGCGGACCCAACTGATGAATGAGCACCTTGATTGCTCCTGCCCTTATCAAGAGCCGTGATGAAGCCTCGGAGCGGAACAACGCCCAGACGTGGTGGGGCCTTTCGCTTCGTCGCAGTTCTGCACCAGCATTGGTGGGGTGACACCCATGCCCTTCCATCGAGTCGCGCGCTCCGCGGGCCGCCTGCTGATTGCTCTTGTCTTCTTGCGCGCCGTTCCTGGCGCCGAGCGCCTTTCGTTCTGTGACATATCCCCTGGCTTGAGAGCGCGCGCGATCTCTAGGTAGTCGGTCAAATTGTCAATCTCGACGCCATAAGGCTCGAATATGGCTCCTATGTCATGGGAGTGAACGCCTTCCGGCGTCCGCGCCCAAAGCAGCTGGTTGCGGCGGTGACCGAGGCGCCGGTTACCGCATCGTGTCGTCGGTAATAAAGCGACGTTGCGCTCTCTGCTTTCACATCCGGGTATGCCGAAAAGTCCGTCGGTCAAAAGTCGACCAGCGGCGTGTCCACGATCTGGTGCTCGAACAGCAGCCAGAACGGCGATCCCCGGGATTCGGAGTACCAATGCTCAAAAATCGCAAGGGCCTCGCCGACATTGGTGGCGGGTTCGTCCTCGGGCAGCTTCGCAGCCTGGAACAACGCAAGCGCAACGGGGCCAAAATGCGTGATCGCTTCCGTGCGCGCCTCGCTGTCCGCATTCCAGCCGAGCCGCAAGCGCAGGACGGCCAAAGCGCTGGCCACGGCGATCTCCTCACTTTCGGCTGAGGCCACGGCGTCCGAGATCGCCTGCATGAGGTTGAGCCGCCTGAAGGCGAAAGCGCGCTCCTGTTCCAGAACCGCGATCTGATTGGCCGCTTGTCGCCTGAAGCTTGCCTCGGTTGTCCTGGCGGTCTCAGCCGTCGTTTTCAGGTCATTCAGAAAGGAAGCCGTCGGGTTCATCTTGGCTCACTAGGATGGCGGAAGAGAGTGGGAGTCGAACCCACCAGAGACCGACTCGCGGCCCCTCCCGGATTTGAAGTCCGGACGCCCCACCGGGGACGATGCTCCTCCAGAAATTTGCGCCATCGGCGGCTCACCCTCGCCTGTCAGGCGGAACAGGTCCAGCCTGCGCCTGTTCAGACGGCGCAAGTCTCCCCGCCGCAGCGTCACGCCGTGCCGATCGAGAAATTCGAGGATATGGATGGCGACCTTGCGTCCGCTGCCCACGCGATCGCGAAATTGAGCAGCGGTGAACTGCTCTGTGGGCATCGACGCAGCGAGGTCGCGCGCGATCTCCACGATCTGCGCCAACGCCTCGCGCTGGAAGAAGTGGTCATGAGCGACCTCATGGACCTTCCCCATGCGGCCGGCAAGCTTCAGAAGCCGCCGGATTTCCGTCTCCGGCGCGGCCAGCACCTCGGCAATATCCCACACTCTCGGCGGATGGGACCGTTCGGGTCCGCCGATGAGAGGCTGGATTTGCAGCCAGAGAGTTTCATCCTTTGCCGTCAGGTGCGCCTCATGACCGGGCAGCCGCACCCAGGCGCCGTCCAAGGCAACTTCTCCAGCGTGCGAAAGGCTCCGCAGAACTGCCGTGAAAGCGGGAGCCGGCAGACGTGGATCAAGCCCAATACGCAGTCTCTCCATTCCTACGCCCGGCAAATCAGGATTGTCGGCATGGAAGGTCTCCAGGGTCGCGGCCAAGTCGCGCTTGAATCGCAACCAGCGCTCCGGCGACAGCACGAGAAGCATTTCTCCCACGGCAAAACGGACAAGCCCGAGTTGATCGATCAGGCCTTCCGTCTCGCAGTCACTAAGCGCCCTGTCGCGCGCGAAAGCCTTCAGGTCGAAATAGTGGGGCGGCGCATCAAGGAGTGCGGCGGCGGCCAGTTCGGGCGCCAATAGCGCATGGGCATCGAGTTGGATCAGCCGTTCCGGCGCGCGGCGTTTGCGGCTGGGCGCCCGCAGATCGAGAAAATGTCCGCCGCCGATGGTTCGCTGCGCGGAGGTGTCGCGCACCACGTAAACGTCGCCGGCAGCGGCCGCGATCGGACTGTCCAGCACCAATTGAACATTGGCCGTGCCGCCAGGCCCGATCGGTTCGTCTCCGAGGAGTACGATGCGTGCCCCGACGTCCGTCGCGGCATGGTGGAGCCGCACCGGAAACCATTGGCCGATCGGCTTGCGTTCATCCGGCAGAACGCGAAGGCTTGCATCGATCCGGTCCGACGGCGCGTGAAGCTTCGGATCGACAATCACGTCGCCGCGCCGGATCGCCTCCTTGAAAACCCTTTCGCCGGTCAGATTGAGCGCGCAGCGGTCTCCCGCCCGACCACGTTCAGCCGGCCGGTTCTGGGCGTGGATCGATCGAACCCGCGCAAGCAATCCCGACGGGCTTACGACCACGTTGTCCCCAATACCGAGAGAACCCGAAAGCACGGTGCCCGTCACGACGGTGCCCACGCCGCGCAGCGTGAACGAGCGGTCCACCGCTAATCGAAAACGGCCCGAAACTGCACGCCGGGCAAGATGCGACGCCTCCTCGAACAAGAGATACCTGAGTTCATCGATACCTTCGCCTGTAACGACCGAGACGGGAATCAGGCGGGCCTCGGCAAGCATCGTCCCGGCAAGCACCGAGCGGATATCGCTCGCCACCGCAGTGCGATGCTCGGGACCGGCCAGATCGCATTTCGTAAGCAGGACGGCGCCGCGCTTGACACCGAGCAGATCGACGATGGCGAGATGCTCCCGGGTTTGCGGCATGACGCCGTCATCGGCGGCCACCACGAGCAACACGAAGTCGATGCCGCTGGCGCCGGCGAGCATCGTGTGTACGAAACGCTCGTGCCCGGGAACATCGACGAAACCGATGCTATCCCCACCCGGCACTGGCAAATAGGCGAAGCCGAGATCGATGGTCATGCCGCGTGTCTTTTCCTCCTGCAAACGATCGGTGTTTATGCCGGTCAGCGCATGCACCAGCGCAGTTTTGCCATGATCGACATGTCCCGCCGTGCCGACGATCATGATGCGGTCTCCGGCAACGGCGCGGCGGCGCGACGCTCGGCCTCGGCGGCATCGCCCGCGCTCAATTCGGCCCGCACCGCAGCCAGATAGCGGCGGGCAAGGGCGCTGCCGCCTGCCTCGGCACGCAGGAGCCAAACCAGCGCCTCGACCGCGTCAGCCGGCACGCCCGTGCCAAGATGGCAGGCGGCGCCGAGCATTGCCTGCCCTTCGGCGTCTCCTCGCATGGCAGCACGGCGCCACCAGCGGACAGCCTCGTCCGGATCGCGCGGCACGCCGAGCGCATTGTGATAAAGCATGCCGATCCGGGTCATCGCGGATGCGATGCCCTGATCGGCCGCGGCAAGCGCCCAGCGTCGCGCCTCGCCGACATCGGGAGCCATCACTTCGCCCTCCAGCAGCATCCAGCTCAGCATATCCTGCGCCGGTCCGTCGCCAGTTTCCGCTGCGGCCCGATAGAGCTCGGCCGCCCGGCGAAAGTCCTGCTGAACGCCTTCGCCGCGGAAATAGAGCGACGCCAGGTTCCTTTGCCCGACAGGATCCCCTGCCTCGGCGGCGAGCGCCAGCCAGCGAAGGGCCATATCCGCATCACGCTCGACGCCGAGCCCTTCGGCGAAGCAGGCGCCGATATTGTTCTGAGCGCGGGCAACGCCCCGGTGAGCCAGCGGCTCCCATATGGAGAGAGCCACGGCATGATCGCCTCGCCGCGCGGCTGCGAGGGCCTCGGTCATGCGTGCGGCCACAGGCGTCTCGGCTGGGCGGTGCGCAAGGCGGTCAAGCCAGTGCATCGGTTCCTCCTGGATTTAAGCCGGCTAGATTGGCGATGAAGTTCGCCTCGTCTTCCAGGCAGCGCAAATCGAGCACGAGCGCCTGGTTTTCGATGCGCCCGATCACGGGGACGCCCAGCCCACGCAGCGCAGCCGCAAGCGCGTCGAGCGCCCGGCCGCTCCCTGAGCGCGGCTTGAGAGCAAGCCCGGCGCTTGGCACAGTTTCGAGCGGCAGCGTGCCGGATCCGACTTGGCTCCGGCACTCCACCGTGTCGACCGCAAAGGCTTCGCCCACGACGTCAGCAACCAGGGGAGCAAGGCGCTTTGCCTGCGCTGCAATCTCCCTCACCGAGCGCGAGAGCAGCCTTAGCGTCGGCAGGCGCTCGGCCAGGCGGTCGGGGTCGCGGTAGAGCTTCAACGTCGCCTCGAGCGCGGCCAAACGAAGCTTGTCGACCCTGAGCGCCCGCTTCATCGGGTTACGGCTGATCGCTGCGAGCAGGTCCCTGCGGCCGACGATGAAACCCGCCTGCGGACCGCCAAGCAGCTTGTCGCCGGAGAATGTGACGAGATCGGCGCCGTCGGCGACCGCCTCGCGCACGGTCGGCTCGCGCCCAAGGCCGTAGCGGGCTAGATCGACCAGCGTGCCCGAACCGAGATCATGGACCAGCGGTATCCCATGCGCGTTGGCGATTGAAGCGAGCTCGGGTGCCCGGATCTCGGCCGTGAATCCTTCGACCCGGTAGTTCGATGTGTGCACCTTGAGGATGAGCCCGGTCTCCGGGCCGATCGCCGCGACATAGTCTTTGCGATGCGTGCGGTTGGTGGTGCCGACCTCGACAAGCCTGGCGCCGGCGCGCGTCATGATCTCGGGCATCCGGAAAGAGCCGCCGATCTCGATCAACTCGCCTCGCGAAACGATCGCTTCGCGACCGAGCGCCAGCGTGTTGAGGACGAGAAGGACGGCAGCCGCGTTGTTGTTGACGACGGTTGCATCCTCGGCTCCGGTCAGCTCGCAAACGAGCGATCGAAGATGATCGTCCCGTTCGCCGCGCTCGCCTTTCTCGACATCGAATTCGAGAGCCACCGCTTCGCGCATCGCCAGCCGAACAGCCTCGACCGCCTCTTTCGCGAGGAGGGCTCGTCCGAGATTGGTATGCAGCACCGTTCCGGTCAGGTTGAAAACGGGGCGCAGGGAAGAGCGTTCGCCGTCCCTGAGCTGCACGAGCGCGTCGCCGGCAAGATCGTTTGCCTCCGGCACGACGGCTCCGGCATTGCGGGAGGCCATTCGTGCATCGGCGACGGCTCGGCGAATGGCCTCCGTCGCGGCCTGCCGTCCGAAGCGCTCGATTGCGGCCGCCGCCAGGGGGGTCCTCAGCACTTGGTCGACCGACGGAAGATTGCGCAAAGGGTTTGCGGATGAAGCGGTCATCGTATCCTCAATAGCCAACAAGGAACGGATTGAACGATCCGCGGCGATGGCCACCCTCGCGGACAAGCAGGTCGAGGCCGAGCGTCGCCACGTCGTCGGCGACCGGATCGAGAGCCGGATCCTCGTGCTGGTACAGGATCTTTACATAGCAGCCGCATGCATCGCAGGTCTCGGCCTTGACCGTGCCAGAGCCTCCCTCGATTTCCTGATAGCCTATCCCCTTGGTCGAGCCGCACAGCGTACATTTGATACGAACGTGGTTCCACAATGTTCCACACAGCGCGCAGACGCAGAACCGCGCCCCGTGTGCGCCGTGCCAACCGACGATGATCGAGCATACGGGCGGCCCACCGCAGGCCGGACAGGCGCCGTCGGCAACCGGAACCAGCTTCGAGCTGTCGAGACATACCGCGAGGCGGGCGAAGTGAACCTGCAGCGCGGCCGCGACATAGACATGCTCGGCAAGCGCGTTCATTGGGATCGCATCGGTGAGCACATTGCGCACCATGGAGTCGACCCCGGACGCATCGATATTCGCCAGCCTGTCCAAGGCGGCTGCGGCCGCCTCGGGTTTTTCGATCGTGGCTGCCACTTCGAACAGGCGGCCGAGCGTCATTCCAAGGGCGGCATCCGACGTGAATTGGTTGCGATCGAGCGGCGGCATACCGAAGGTTCGTGCGCGCTCGCGCGCCTCCGCGGTCGGCAATTCGACATCCGGCAAGCCGTCCTGGATGCGGTGCTGCGCATCCGTCAGTGCAGCGAGGAAGCGGAGATAGGGGCCGAGCTGGTGGTCATCCGCCAACACATTCAATCGCTCGGAGCGGCGAATGAACAAGGTCCGCAGATCAGGCAGCCGCGCAAAGGGTGGGGCCGAGACCTCGCCGATTATAGTCGGGTCAGGGCGTGACGGATCTTGTTGCCTTGGCATTTCAACCTCACGAACCTCACGGGCCACGTGGTCGGCTTGATACTGCTCCAGAGCAATTCCACGAAAAGTGTATAACGGTTTTCCGTCCCGAATTGCGTAAAAACAAATACCCGCTCATTCGGCGGGATTCGATCCCGAACGTCCGTCCGGTTTGCCTGCGATCAGTTCACGCAGCCATTTGCGATGATGCCGCCAAGCCCAGCCGCCGGTCACCCGTCCGCGCGTCATGGCGGGAATGGTGCCGCGTACCCAGATGGCCGAGTAGAAATGGATAATCCAGACGCCGATGATCGCCACGGCAGCGATCGAATGAACAAGCAGCGCCACCCGCTGCTGGCCGATCGTGGTGTAAGCGGCGAAATATTGTTGCCAGATGACGATGCCGCTCGAAATCAGGATGATGATGAGGATCGACATTGACCAGAAGACGAGCTTCTGGCCGGCATTGTACTTGCCGACTTCGGGGACGTTGTCCTCGTGATTGGACAATACGTCACGGAAACGTGCGAGCCACGTTCCGTCCTCGGGCCTCCACAAATTGGCCTTCCAGAACCGAAGGAAAAGCCCAAGGAAGCTGAAGAAGAGCAAGACGCCGATCCATGGGTGAATGAAGCGCGTGAACTGGCCGCCGCCAAACAGCCCCGACAGGAAGAACAGGCTCGGGTGAAACATGGCAAGGCCGGACAAGGCGAGCAGGATCAGGCTGGCCGCCGTGATCCAATGGTTGATCCGTGCGCCCACCGTGTAGCGGTCCACGATGACTGGCTTGCCGGGATGTACCTGCTCGTTCGGCTTCACGTCATACGCGGCCATCGTTGTTGCCTTCCCTCAGCTCTTGGGCATGCTCCTCATCCGTCTCGGAGACCCTGTTCGGTCCCATGACCAGATGGTGAACCAGGCCGACGCCAGCCGCCACGCCGAGAATGGTGAGGCCGGCATATTTGGTCACGCCCTTCCACGCCTCCACGAGCGGACTGATCTTCGGCTCCTTCGGCAGACCCGAATAGAGCTCCGGCTGGTCGGCATGGTGCAGCACATACATCACATGCGTCCCTCCGACGCCGGGCGGATCGTAGAGGCCGGCATTCGAATAGCCGCGCGATTTCAGGTCCTTGATGCGGCCGTCGGCGTGCTGTTTCATCTCGTCTTTCGTGCCGAACACGATCGCCTGGGTCGGGCAGGCCTTGGCGCAGGCTGGTCCCTGGCCGACAGCCACGCGGTCGGAGCAGAGCGTGCATTTGTAGGCCGTGTGATCGACTTTGGAGATGCGCGGAATGTTGAACGGGCAACCCTTGATGCAATAGCCGCAGCCGATGCAGTTCTCATGGACGAAATCGACGATGCCGTTCGAATACTGCACTATGGCGCCTGGTGCCGGACAAGCCTTGAGGCAGCCCGGGTCAGCGCAGTGCATACAGCCATCCTTGCGGATCAGCCATTCGAGTTCGTTCGTCTCGGGATTGTCCCATTCGCTGTAGCGCATCAGCGTGAACATGTCCGGCGTCAGATCGGCAGGATTCTCATAGACGCCGGCATTGAAGCCGATCTCCGGATGCGTGTCGTTCCACTCGATGCAGGCCGTCTGGCATGCCTTGCAGCCGATGCATTTCGAAACATCGATGAGCTTGGCGACTTCCGTTAATTGCTGCTCGGGCGCGGGAACCGTCGAGGCAGAGCGGCGGATGAGGTCCTTGTCGGAAAAACGCGGTGCGGTATCCGTCGTCGAAGGATTTGGAAGTGGAGGAAACATCGCTTACTCCTCCTACGCTACCGGCCCGGTGATGGGCTCGATGTTGACAAGGAACGCCTTGTATTCCGGCGTCTCGATGTTGGCGTCGCCGACAAAGGGGGTGAGCATGTTCGGGCCAAAGCCTTTCTTCGCCGCTCCCGTGAAGCCCCAGTGCAGCGGTATTCCGACGATGTGGACGGTCTTGCCATCGCAGGTGAGCGGCCTGATCCGCTTGGTCACCATGGCCTTCGCCACAACGGAACCGCGCTTCGACCAGACGCGCACCCAGCCGCCTTTGGTGATGCCCTTCTCGGCCGCAAGCTGTTCCGAAATTTCCACGAAAAACTCCGGCTGCATCACCGCATTGGTGATGACGTGCTTGGTCCAGAAGTGGAAATGCTCGGTCAGTCGGTAGGAGGTCGCCGCGTAGGGGAACTCCTGCGAAGCCGATTCGGCGAACTGGGCCATATCGCCTTCGAACACCCGCGCTGCGGGGTTGCCGCGGACTTTGGGAGCTATCGGGTTCGCGATGGGCGACTCGAATGGCTCGTAATGCGCCGGGAATGGTCCGTCGCGCATCATGCCCCGGGTAAAGAGGCGCGAGACGCCTTCCGGATTCATGATGAACGGGCCTACTTGATCGGGCTTTGCCATTGGCAAGATGTCGGGGACATCGTAGCCCGACCATTTCGTGCCGTCCCATTCAATCACCTTGCGGCTTGGATCCCAAGCCTTTCCGGTGAGGTCAGCCGACGCCCTGTTGTAGAGAATGCGGCGGTTGGCGGGCCATGAGAACGCCCATTTGGAATAGGCGCCGGTTTCGTCAGGATCGGTGGTGTCCCGCCTGGCCATGTTGTTGCCGTTTTCGTTGAAGCAGCCGGAATAGATCCAGCAGCCGCAGGAGGTGGAGCCGTCGTCGCGCAGCGCGGCGAAGCCCGGCAAGAGCTTTCCGGCCTCGGCCAGCACTTTTGTCGGGTCGGCCGTGTCGGTTACCCTGGCGAGCGCCCTACCATTGATCTCCTGGGCAAGCTCCTCGGCCTTCGGATCGCCGGGATCGGCATAAGGCCAGTTGAGCTTAACGATCGAATCGGCGAAGGCGCCGCCTTCCTTGGTGTAGAGCTCCTTCAGGCGCAGATAGAGCTGCGCCATAATCCAGGTATCGCGTTTGGCCTCGCCGGGGGGCGTGCCGCCGGCCCAATGCCACTGCAGCCAGCGCCCCGAATTGACCAGCGAGCCGTCGTCCTCGGCGAAGCAGGTGGAGGGAAGCTGGTAGACTTCCGTCTGAATCTGCGACGGATCGACATCGTTGTACGGCCCGTGGTTCTCCCAGAACCGGCCCGTCTCCGTGTCCAACGGATCCATGATGACGAGGTATTTGAGCTTCGAGAGGGACTCGATCACCTTCTTCTTGTTCGGAGCTGCCTGTAGCGGGTTGAAGCCCTGGCAGAAATAGCCGTTCATCTTGCCCTGGTGCATCAGCTCGAAAGCCCGCAGCAGATCGTAGCCCGGCAGGTCGAGCTTCGGCAGGTAGTCATAGGCGAAGCCGTTCTCCGGCGTTGCCGCATTGCCCCACATTGACTTTTGGAAGCTTACGAAGAACTTCCTGTAGTTCTGCCAATAGCTCATCTGGTTCGGCCGGAGCGGCTTGAAGCCTCGGGTCGACATGTAGGCTGCCAGATCGACCTCCTTCTCAGTCGGCAGCGTCAGATAACCGGGCAGCAGGTTCGACATCAGCCCGAGGTCGGTCAGCCCCTGGATGTTGGAGTGACCGCGAAGTGCGTTCATGCCGCCGCCGCGTATACCGATATTGCCGAGAATAAGCTGCAGCATCGCCATGGCGCGGATGTTCTGCGAGCCCTTCGAGTGCTGGGTCCAGCCGAGCGCGTACATCGAGGTCATCGCCTTGGTCGGAGACGACGTCTCGGCGACCATCGCGGCCACCTTCAGGAACCGGTCCTTCGGTGTGCCGCAGATGCGCTCGACCATCTCCGGCGTGTAGACCGCGACATGCTTCTTGAGCAGATTCCAGACGCAGCGGGGATTGGCCAATGTCGCGTCGACAACGGCAAAGCCGTCCGTGCCTATGTCATAGTCCCAACTGGACTTGTCATAGTCTCGCTTCGCCTCGTTATAGCCGGAGAAGAGGCCGTCCTGATAGGTGAAGCCCTCCTTGACGACATATGTCGCGTTGGTGAAGGCCTTCAGATAGTCCCATTGCACCTTATCGTTCTGGATGCAGTAGTTGATCAGCCCGAGCAGGAAGGCGATGTCCGTTCCCTGGCGGATCGGCGCGTAAAGATCCGACACCGAAGCCGAGCGCGTAAAGCGCGGGTCGATGACGATGAGCTTGGCGCCGCGGTTGGCCTTCGCCTCTGTGACCCATTTGAAGCCGCAAGGATGCGCTTCCGCGGCATTGCCGCCCATGATGACGACGAGATCCGTGTTCTTGATGTCGGTCCAGGAATTGGTCATTGCGCCGCGGCCGAATGTTGGGGCGAGACTCGCCACCGTCGGGCCGTGTCAGACACGTGCCTGGTTGTCGAACACCAGCATGCCCGCGCTGCGGACCACCTTGTAGGTCGCGAACGCGGTTTCATTGGTCGAAGCCGAGGCGGCGAGGAAGCCGGTGGTGATCCACCGGTTGACCGTCACGCCGTCATTGTTCGTCGCGACGAAGTTCTTGTCGCGATCGTCCTTCATCAGGCGGGCGATGCGGCCGAGTGCGTCTTCCCAGCTTATCGGCTCGAACTTGTCCGAGCCCGGTTTGCGGATCATCGGATGTTGCAGACGGGTCGGCGACTTGACAAATCCGAGCAGGGCCGACCCTTTGGGGCACAAGGTGCCGCGATTGGTCGGATGATCAGTGTCACCCTCGATATGCGTGATCTCGGCCGGCTCGCCCTTTCTGAGATCGCCCTTCGAATACAAGATTATGCCGCAAGCCACCGAGCAGTATGGACAGGTGTTGCGTGTTTCGGTGGTGTTGGCGAGCTTGAAGGGCCGTATGGCCGCCGCGTGTGCGGCCTCGCTATCGCCGAAGCCGAGGGCTCCAAGCGTAGTACCGGCGAGACCCGCGCCTGCTGTTTGCAGGAACGCGCGTCGAGAAAGATCGATGTTCATGGGTTCCTCCCGAAGCCGATGCCCCACAAGGCAACTCGAACAAACGGTTCAATCCGAGTAACTAGTCTCGGACCAAATAAAATCAATGCTAAAGAAGGAGGTGCGTACGGTGCAGCAAAAGTGCCCCTCCGAACCGCCTTCCTGCAACAGGTTTGTGCCCGCAAATCGGCATTGTGTATTATTGTTGAATATTCTTGTCATCTTTTCGTGACCGCGACGGCGATTGACGAAAACGAACGCATTACCATACAGTAAAGCGTGGCGATGAAACAGCTCCCGCGGGTCGGGGCGCCTTTCGATCGATACCCAATGACGGCGATGCCTCGCACGCCGGATACGGTGCTTGCCTTTCCTAACTTAACGAAATCCGCTGAGAGCAAGCGTGCTCCAAACGCGCCGTGCGTTGGCGCGATCGTATTTTCCATTCCGGTTGACCTTGATCCCTACTAAAGCGTGCCAGCAGAGGAGGCTCGACGACTATGGCAATCGCCCTCTCGCCCGAAATCACCGAAGCGCCCGTTGTGCGCCTGACCAGCCTCGCCCATGGCGGCGGTTGCGGCTGCAAGCTGGCACCGTCAGTGCTGCAGCAGCTTCTCGCCAATCCGGCGGCTGCCAGTCCCTATCATCAGCTTCTCGTCGGCACGGAGACCGGCGACGATGCGGCAGTCTGGCAGCTCGACGGCGCGACTTGCGTCATTGCGACCACCGACTTCTTCATGCCTATGGTAGATGACCCCTACGATTTCGGCCGGATTGCCGCAACCAACGCCCTGTCCGATATCTATGCGATGGGTGGCCGGCCGATCATGGCGTTGGCTATACTCGGCATGCCTCTCGACAAGATCCCGACGCTCATGGTCCGCGAAATCCTGAAAGGTGGCGAAGCTGTCTGCGCCGACGCCGGAATCCCGGTTGCCGGCGGCCACTCAATCGACTCGCCGGAGCCGATTTACGGCCTCGCAGTCATCGGCACATGCCGACCCGAGGATATCCGACGCAATTCTGACACCAGGCCGGGTGACGCCTTGATCCTGACGAAAGGGCTCGGCGTCGGCATCTATTCCGCCGCCATCAAGAAGCAGGCGCTTTCCGAGAGCGGCTATCGCGAAATGATCGCCTCCACCACCCTTCTCAACCGGATCGGATCGGAGCTGGCGCAGGACGCGAGCGTCCACGCCGTCACCGACGTGACCGGATTTGGCTTGCTCGGACATGGCCTCGAGATGGCACGCGGTGCCGGGTGCACGCTGATAATTTGCAGCCACGACGTGCCGCTCTTTTCCGAAGCTGCCTCGCTCGCGGTCGACGGCCACGTCACCGGCGCATCGCGGCGCAATTGGGCGAGCTATGGCGACGCGGTAAGCTTACCTCCCGGCATGCCCGAGTGGCGACGCCATCTTCTCACGGATCCACAGACTTCGGGCGGGTTGTTGGTTGCTTGCGAGACCGACCGCGCAGCGGCGCTGGTCGAGAGGATCGTCGCGGACGGCTATCCTTCGGCTCGCATCATCGGCCATGCCAGGCCCGGCGCGCCGACAATAGTAGTAGAGGCCTGAACGGCCGCTCCGCTTCCCGCCAGATGACGGGGCGCGCCCTCCAGTTCGCGGCACTCCACCTCTTGCCGCCACTGGATCGGCAGGCAAAGACGCCGCCTGCCCTGTCCACGCTGGATTGGCGGCGAACGCTGCGGACTGTTTTGGTGACCGGATGATCCGAGCGAGCCTGAGTTCGCCAGATCATGACTGGGCGCCAGGCACGAGCTTGAAACATCAGCTCCTCTATCCGGAGAATCTCGTTCCACTTGGCCATGCGTTCGGAACGCGTGATCGAACCAATTTTTCCCGACAAGTATCGCAGCGCTTGCTGCGATTGTGCTGGCTGGACAGGCGTTTGCCGCCATGGCGACCGGCAACATGACCGTGCGCATCACGATCCAAGCTGAATGCAAAGTTCAGACTGTCAGCGATCTGGATTTCGGGAGTGGCAGGCCGCCCGCAAGGAACTGCTGGCGGCCGAGCAGGAGCTGGCGGCGCACGAACAGCGCGTCACCAAGCAGCGGCGGGAGTTGCCCTGGGTTCCGGTCGAGAAGCACTACGCCTTCGCCACCGACGACGGGCCGAAGTCCTTGCCGGAGCTGTTCGATGACCGCTCGCAGCTCCTCATCTATCACCTGATGTTCGCGGAGGACTGGAAGACGGCGTGCCCGGGCTGCGCCTCGGTCGGCGATGGGCTGGGCGGCATGGTCACGCACGTGAACGACCGCGACGTGACGCTCATCGCGATGTCGCGGGCGTGCTGAAGACGTTCATCTACTCGGAGCGACAGAAGGAACTCGCCGGAACGGACGGGCAGACGACCTTCAGCGAGGTCTACGGCAAGAAGGCCCGGATCGTGGTCATCCTGTACCGAACCGAATGGGGCAAACCCGCTGGACCGGGGTTGAGATGAACGCCATCCGGACGAGGGCCTTCGAGCATGGCTTCGACTTCACCGTGTTTATCCCGACCGAGTCGAAGCCATCGACGCCTGCTTGGCTCCCGCCGACTCGACTTTACGTCGGCCTGGATAGATGGGGCGTCGAGGGAGCGGCTGCCGTCATCGAGCAGCGGGTGATCGACGCAGGCGGGATCTCGAGGCCAGAAACGATGCTAGAGAGGGCCGCGCGGCTCAAGCGGGCAACGGATCTGAAGACTGCCCAGCAGCAGTTCGAACGCTCCCACGAAGGCACTGCCAAGGCCAATGCCGCCTACGAGGAGTTCACCGAAGCACTCAAGGCCGGAACTGAGGTGGTTCGTGGCTCAGGCGTGAACGTCGAGTACAAGACCTCACAACACTATCGCATTGTCAGCTGCTACCCGGTCAACCTGATCTGCAGCTGGTACCCGCACTACATGAACTCGATCGAAGACATCGATCTCCACGCCACGTTCTACAAGGGCTTCCCGGAGCTGCCGGGGTTCTACGCGTCGTTCAACAAGGCCGTACAGTTACGAAGCCTGAAGTTCCGCTACGGCCTCGTTCGCACGGACTATAGCGCCTAGTGTCAAAGGAAACCCCTGCCAAGGAGTTTTCGCCGGAACAGCTTGCCGATCACCTGCTGTCCCAACTCATGGACGTTGCTGACCGAACTTCGAGGGACTGATCACCGCACCTTCAGCTTCGACTTCGCCCGGTTCACGACGCAGAGCCGGAACGGTCGCACGGCGAGGACGACCGGGAGAGTTGGGGCCGATAACTGTCCGTCTGCTTTTGGGCGGGCTGATCGCGAACGCAGACACATCACCTGGCGCCAAGCTTGCGCCCTCGAGTTCCATGCTTGTGTACTTCGCGTATCTTCCGATCGGTACTTATTTGACGGTCGAAAACTCAAAACGATCGAAACGGAAGACTGCCGTATACTCGTTGCGTCGCTCCGGCGTCCCGGCAGGATTGCGGAAGATCGCGCCGCAGGTTGTCTGATCTTTCGGAATGGCGTCGCACAGGAAGTTCTGCTGCACCCAACTGGTTTCTTTATCGATCCATGCGCCTCCCCCGCGCAGGTCACGACCGAGGATGAGCCACCTGATCTCCGAACCGGTAAGCCGGTCCTTCGCATCCAGATCGACCTCTTCCGGCAACTCCGGCAAACCGGCCTTGTCCAGGCCGTCCAGCAGACGCCCGATGTCAGCCGGGTTCTTGAACACAAAATACCTCTGCGTGACCAGCTGGTTTGCCCCTCCATCCTTTCGTTCCAACATGACGTTCCTTAGCCTGTCACTATAGGCCGCGACCTGGTCACTGCGCCCGAGATGTGCGTAGGCCGAAACCAACACCTGCAGGCCATAGAATTTCGGCCATGGATCAGGCGATTGGAGATCGATCCTTTCAAGGTAGTCGACAGCTTCCTCGAAACGACCCTGGCCAAATTCAGCCAGCCCAGCCTGGTAGTGCCGATGGTCATTGCCGCCTGGGTCGACACGGTTGGCCGCGACGAGATAGTCGCGCGCCTCGTTCGGCCTGCCATTGAAATTCAGGGCTTCTGCCAGCCCGACATAGTTCAGGGGATCGCTCGGGTCGAGCGCCACTGCCTTGAACATAACCGCGACTGCCTCGTCGGACCGATGCTCGCGAACCAGCAAACTGGCGACGAGCTGATAGTAGGACGGCGAAGGATGCTTGGCCGCCTCCCCCAGGGACTTGTAGACGTTGTACAGCGCACTGGTATCCGAAACGGCTAAAGCTTTGACCCGCGGCCCGTCCATGTCCCAATAGGCCCACGCGAGCGAGGCTGCCGCTGCGCCGAAATCCGGATCGAGTTCCAGCGCCTGCTGGAAAAACCTCACCGCCTGCGCAAACTCGTCTGGAGTATTGCGACGATTGTAGATTTCCATGCCCTGGAGGTAAGCTTCGTAGGCTGCAGGATTGCGCGTGCCGCCCGTGACATCTGCCTTGCCTTGGACGCTCACGAGACGGAGCTTGAGCGCGCCTGCGATGCTGACGACGACCTTGTCCTGCAGCGCAAACACATCCGTCCACTGGCCGTCGAAACGTTCTGCCCAGAGATGACCGGTGGTCGAGCCGTCGATCAATTGCGCGTTGATACGCATGTCGTCGCCGACCCGACGTATCGAGCCCTCCAGAATGTACCGGACACCAAGCGCTGCGGCGACCTCAGCGGGTTTGGTCTCCTTGTCCTTGTAGGTGGAAGCCGCGTTTCGCGATACGACGAACAGGCCGGGCACGCGTGCAAGTTCTGTGGTCAGGTCCTCGGTGAAACCGTCAGCCAGATAACCTTGCGCCTTGTCGTCGCTGAGATTGTCAAATGGAAGCACGACGAGGGATGGCCGGGTGTCGGCTTTCGCATTGGCCGTCAGAGCGGCGGGCCGAAGCGGTGGCTCCCACGGTCGCCACCACGCTGCTGCAAGGCCGACTGCGACAACAAGGACCCCAATAGCGACGGCCAGAATGCGCCTGAAACGTGGGTGTCGATTGACAGCCATGGGCTTTCCCGCCACCGCGGGATCGAGCAGCACCCGGTACGCCTGCACCGGTTCGGCGATGTTCTTCAGCTTCTGTTGGCCCATCGGCTCAAAGCCGAAAGCCAACTTCTTCTCAACCTCTTTTGCGACCTTTGCCGAGACACAGATGCCGCCAGGTTCCGCTAGTTGTTGGAGCCTGGCAGCGACGTTGACGCCCTCGCCATATCGGTCCTCGCCCTCCACAATCACCTCGCCGAGATTGATCCCGATCCTGACGCGAATCCGATGATCCTCGGAAACGGCGGCGTTGCATTCCGCCAGGGCGTGCTGCAACGACACGGCACATTCGACCGCGTCCACGACGCTGCCGAATTCGGCCAGCAGTCCATCGCCCATCAGCTTGAAGATGTGGCCGTGCTGGCGGGCAATCTCAGGCTCGAACAGTTCCTTGCGTCGAGCACGAAGGCGCTCGAACGTGCCGGCCTCGTCGCGTTCCATCTGAGCGGAATAGCCCACAACATCGGCAGCGAGAATGGCGGAAAGCTTACGGTCCATCGATCTGGCCTGTCCCCCGTGGAGTATAGACCTGGTCTCACCTAAATGAAACGACCGACCTCTCCAGCGTCCGTCGCCGGTGTCTCGGGATCATCCTCAAAGCTATGGGATGCATATTCTCCAAGTACCGTAGTGAGGGGATACGCGGTTGCGAATGGTCCCTCGCGTGAGAACCGTGTCTCGCTACATCCCCGCGCCGTCGCCATGGCCTGGTGTCCGCTATGCGGCGACATTTAGTTCGAAGGGGTTTGGTGGCAGTATTGAAAGCGGAGAGAACGGTCTCCCGCTACCACCCTCAAAGTCCAAACAATTCTCCGGTCCCCTCACGGCGGCCTGAAGCCCAGGGTCTGAAGTGACAATACCCCGACCATTGTGGGCCGATAGCGGAATGGCGGCTTTAACGTTTGAAGAAGCATTGCGGACGTTCAGCCCGACGGGACCAAGGTCTGCTCCCGGGTCTAGCCGCCCCGTCTCAATGGCGTCCCGGGCCGCCCGGTGGATCTGCGTCGCCAGTGGCGGGTGGCGAGGCAGCCACAGGGTGGACATTTCAGCCCACATGGAAAATGATCATGTTGCCATGCACAACACTGTAGTGCCCTGATCTCGACGAGAAGCCTGAGCGTAGAAGCGGATCAACCGACCTCCGGGTCCAGCGAGCGAGGACGCAAATGGACACCCCAGAGAATGGGCAATTGCATCGCGACGCGGGCGGGCGACCCCGTCGATCGGCCGGCTGGCTTGCCCGCGCCGCCGTGTCGGCGACATTCCTGCTCGGCATGGCTTTCAGCACTGCGTTTGCGCAGGACCAGCAGCTACCCGTGGTGACGGCGGCCAAGCCGGTGGTCCGTGAAATCGTCGAAGACGACGAGTTCGTCGGGCGCTTCGAAGCCGTCGACCAGGTCGCCATCCGCTCGCGCGTCAGCGGCTATCTGGACAAGGTCAGCTTCCAGGACGGCGCACTGGTCAACAAGGGCGACCTGCTCTTCACCATCGACCAGCGTCCGTACCAGGCGGCTTATGATGCCGCCAAATCGCAAGTGGACGTCGCCAAGAGTCTGCTCGGATTCTCCACGATGCAGCTGGATCGCGCCGACGAACTCGCCAAGACCGGCAATATCTCAACCGCGACGCTCGACGACCGCCGGCGGGAATACCTTTCGGCGCAGGCGCAGATGCAGGGCGCGACGGCTGCGCTGACGACGGCCAGCCTGAACATGGAATTCACCGAGATCAAGGCGCCCTTGTCCGGCCGCATCGACCGCCGGCTGGTGTCGGTCGGCAACCTCGTGCAGCCGGATTCCACCTTGCTGACGACCATCGTTACGCGCGATCCGATCGACTTCTATTTCGACGTCGATGAGCGCCTGTATTTCAGCTATGCCCGCGACGCGAAGGAGCGCGGCGGCAGCATGCAGGAAGGCGCCGGCGGGCTCGAGGTGGTGGTTCGCGTCGCCGACCGCGCGGAGGCGGTATTCAAAGGCAAGCTCGATTTTGCCGAGAACCGGATCGACAACGCGACCGGCACCATGCGGGTGCGTGCAAGGTTTCCCAACGCCGACGGCATTCTCCAGCCAGGCATGTTCGGGCGCATCAACGTGCCGGGGTCGCTGCCGCATAGCGGCGTGCTGGTGCCCGACGAGGCGATCGGCGCCGATCAGGATCGCCGCATCGTGTTCCTGGTGGATGAGGCCGGGATGGTGTCGGCGAAGCCCGTGCGCACCGGCCCGCTTCTCGACGGCTACCGGGTGATCCGCCAGGGCCTGACCGGCGACGAGACGATCATCGTCAACGGGCTGATGCACGCCAGGCCCGGCACGAAGGTGAAGGTCGAGATGGTGACGTTGCCGCCCAAGGCCGAGACCGCCGAGTTGCAGCAATGAGGTTCGCACATTTCTTCGTCGACCGTCCGATCTTCGCATCGGTCGTTTCGATCGTCCTGCTGATCCTCGGCGGGATTGCTTATACCCAGCTGCCGGTCGCGCAATATCCCGAGATCGCGCCGCCGACCATCGTCGTTCGCGCGCAGTATCCGGGCGCCGACGCCGAGACGGTCGCAGCGACGGTGGCAACGCCGATCGAGCAGGAGATCAACGGCGTCGAGGGCATGCTCTACATGTCGTCCTATTCGTCGGGCGACGGGGCGATGGCGCTGACCATCACCTTCAAGCTGGGCACCGATCTCGACCAGGCGCAGGTGCTGGTGCAGAACCGCGTGTCGGTCGCCGAGCCGCGCCTGCCCGAAGATGTCCGCCGCCTCGGCATCACCACCACCAAGAGCTCGCCCGACCTGATGATGGTCGTGCACATGCTGTCGCCCGACAACACCTACGACCAGCTCTACGTCTCGAACTACGCCCGCTCGCGGGTGCGCGACATACTGCTCAGACTAGACGGCGTCGGCGACCTCATCATCTTCGGCGAACGCGAATATTCGCTGCGCATCTGGCTCGATCCGGAAAAACTGTCCGCCCTGGGGATGACCTCGGGCGATGTGGTGCAGGCGCTGCGTGACCAGAACGTCCAGGTGTCGGGCGGCTCGATCGGCGCGCCGCCGACCAGCACCGGCACGGCGTTCCAGTACACGGTCACCACGCAAGGCCGCTTCAACGACGCACGCGACTTCCGATACGTGATCGTCAAATCGACCGACGACGGCCGCCTGATCTCGCTGCAGGACGTAGCGCGCATCGAGCTCGGCGCCAAGGATTACGTCACCAACTCCTATCTCAACGGCAAACCGGCGGTGGCGCTCGCCATCTTCCAGCGGCCGGGCACCAATGCGCTCGCCGCAGCCGCGGAGATCCAGGACAAGATGAAGGAGCTTTCCCGCGACTTCCCGAAGGGGTTGAGCTACGACATCGTCTACAATCCGACCGAGTTCGTCGCCGAGTCGATCCAGGAGGTCTACAAGACGATCCTCGAGGCGATGCTGCTGGTCATCATCGTCATCATCGTCTTCCTGCAATCGTGGCGCATGGCGATCGTGCCGATCGTGGCGATCCCCGTGTCGCTGATCGGCACGCTGGCGGTGCTTTACGCCGCCGGCTTCTCGCTCAACATGCTGACGCTGTTCGGCCTAGTTCTGGCGATCGGCATCGTCGTCGACGATGCGATCGTCGTGGTCGAAAACGTCGAGCGCAATATCGCCAGAGGGCTGGCGCCCAATCCGGCGTCGCACCTGACCATGGACGAAGTCGGAACGGCCGTCATCGCGATCTCGCTGGTGCTGATAGCCGTGTTCGTACCGACAGCCTTCATCCCCGGCATTTCTGGGCAGTTCTATCTGCAGTTTGCGATCACCATCGCGGTGTCGACGGCGATCTCGGCATTCAATTCGCTGACGCTTTCGCCGGCGCTGGCCGCACTGCTGTTCAAGCCGCATCACGCCGCGGCGGCGCCGCCGCGCTTTTTCCTGGCGCGGTTCGGACGGGCGCTCGCCGACGGCTTCAATCGCGGCTTCGAGAGGGTCGCCCATTGGTATTCGAGCATCATCCGCGTGCTGGTCGGCTCGTGGATAACGATCGCCGCCATGCTGGCCGTTTTCGCGGCCCTCATCTACGCCACGGTCTACATGGTGCAGGCGGTGCCGCGCGGTTTCATTCCGTCTCTTGACCAGGGCTATGCGATCGTCGTCGTCCAGTTGCCGGACGGCGCTTCGCTGTCGAGGACCGATGCCGTCATCCAGCAGGCGTCGCAGATCATCCAGAAAACGCCAGGCGTCGACTACGCAGTCGCCTTCGCCGGCTTCTCCGGCGCGACCTTCACCAACGCCAGCAACGCGGGCGTGATCTTCGCCAGGTTCAAGCCGTTTGACGAGCGACTGAAAGCCGGCCAGTCGGCGACCCAGGTCATCGGCAATCTGTTCGGCAGCCTGCAAAGCATCAAGGAAGCCTTCATTATCGCACTGCCGCCGCCGCCGATCCGCGGCGTCGGCAATGCCGGCGGCTTCAAGCTGCAGATCCAGGAGCGCAACAGCGCCGACATGCGGCAGATCCTGGCGCTTGCCTACGAAATCGCCGGCAAGGCCAACAAGACGCCGGGGCTGACGGGCGTGTTCACCACCTTCTCCGCGTCGAGCCCGCAATTCTTCCTGGCGATCGATCGCGACAAGGCGCGCATCCTGAACGTGCCGATCCCCAACATCTTCGAGACGCTGTCGATCAATTTGGGCACCGCCTACGTCAACGACTTCAACGCTTTCGGGCGCGTCTACCAGGTGCGGGCGCAGGCCGACCAGGCGTTCCGTCTCGATCGCGCCGACATCTTGAAACTGAAGGTGCGCTCGGCGACCGGCGCGCTGGTTCCGCTCGGCACGTTGGTCGAGATCCGCGACGTCACCGGCCCGGCGCTGGTCCAGCGCTACAACATGTACGTTTCGGTGCCGCTGCAGGGCAACGCCGCGCCCGGTGTTTCCACGGGCGACGCGCTGGCATTGATGGAAGGGATCACGGCAAAGACGCTGCCGGCCGGTACCTCCTATGAATGGACCGAGCTCGCCTATCAGGAGCGCAACACCGGCAATGCCGCTGTCTATATCTTCGGACTGTCGGTGCTGTTCGTGTTCCTGGCGCTGGCGGCGCAATATGAAAGCTGGGTGCTGCCGTTCGCCATTGTGCTGGTGGTGCCGCTCGGCGTGCTCGCGGCGTTGCTCGGCGTGTCGTTCCGAGGGCTGGACAACAACATCCTCGTGCAGATCGGCCTCATCGTGCTAATCGGGCTTGCCGCCAAGAACGCGATCCTGATCGTCGAATTCGCGCGGCAGGCGCAGGAACGCGGGCTGTCGGCCGCCGAGGCTGCCGTCGAAGCCTGCCGGCTCAGGCTGCGGCCGATCCTGATGACCGCCTTCTCGTTCATCCTCGGCGTCGTGCCGCTGATGATCGCAACGGGTCCGGGCGCAGAAATGCGCCAGTCGCTCGGCACCGCGGTATTCTCCGGCATGCTCGGCGTCACCTTCGTCGGCCTGTTCCTGACGCCGGTGTTCTACGTCACGCTCAGGTCGCTGTTTTCACGGCGCAAGCCCCGTGCCGAGGCCGAGCCTTCGGGGCCGGCAGAGGCGCCATCGGAGACGGCCGCCGAGTAGGGTTACGAATTCGCCGCGTCGGGCGCGGCTTATCACTCCAGAAAATCGGCGCGGCGCGGCAACGGCCACGATCTGCGCGACCTCGGCGTCGAGGTGTGGCGGAGACCCTGCTCGGTCTGATCCAGCCCAACAGCCGCATCCAGTTCAGCGAGACGATGCCGGGCGGCGAGGCCAATGCGATCTTCTATCTGGTCGACCAGGCGGGGCTTGAGGGCGCAACCGCGACCTCCGGAGTCCTCGCTTGCGATGTCTGCTTTCAGGACGCGGAGAAGCTGATCTCTACGGCCGAGATCGGGCGCTAAGCGGTCATTCGCGGCACGAGGAACGAAGGTCACCAACGGGTCATGGGCGTGAATTCGGCCGGGGCGAATGAGCGTCCGCTTGGGGTCATGGCCGTGAATTGACCCGGAGCGAGCGAGCTTCCGCTTAGGGTCGGTCTTTCGCGTTCCCTCAGAGTCGCAAGAGCGTGGGGTGAGCGGTACTACATCGACCCGGCCAGACGCCATTCCAACCGCTGATCCGTCTCGACCGCCTTCGGCCGCGTCGGACGTTTCGCTAGGTCGCTTCGCCCGGCTTATGGAAGTTCGATCTCGCCGTCCACCACGTGGTTGAGGCCGGTGCCTTCCGTCGTCAGCGTCATGCGGACCTTCAGCTTCTTGCCGCCGATTTGCCCTTCGCGCACCGTCTCCTCGATCTTGCGCTGGGAGGTGACGCCGACTTCCTTCAGGAACTTGCGGATCGACATGTTGACGGCGTCTTCGCTCATGGCGGAACTCCTCTGTGTCCGGAAGGGATTGTAAGGGAAGGCAAGGGATCAAGGAAGCAGGACGGTGACGTACGGTTTTATTGAAATAGACCTCGAGCCGGGAGGAGACGTCGGGTCCTTAAACTTGATCGACCCCTGGCAGGAGGAGTGGAACCGATCGACGTCTTGCGCAGAAGGAGCACTATGACGGCCATCTCGGCCTTGATCTGACCGATCAGGAAAAGAGTGATCTGATCGAGTACCTCAAATCGATCTGATCAGCACTCGGCGCTTCTTTGGGTTCGATTGGGAGGAAAGATCATTAAAGACATCGTGGTGAGATAAATTGCGGGTCGGCACAATGTGAGCCGGGCCAAGCGCTGTCTCGCCGGAAATTTCTTAAGGTTCGACGACCGGCGCGGCGATTTGCCGGTGCAGGTGGGCTTGCTTCCTGCATGACAGGTCAGCCTGCGGCGCGCGGCGCCGAAACAACCCCAAAGCCTGTGGCGCTTTATTAGGATGTTCCAAACAAAGGTCGCCGCTGCGCCGGGTGCACCCATTTCCTGAAGCCGAATGCATCCGAGATTGTCGCGGGTGAAATCAGCCCCGATGGTTGGTGCCGCTTTTACAAAGCACGGCCTGCCTGATCGGCAGAGCCCAGCGGAGACTTTCGTTGTCTGCTGCGCTGCGGGTGATGGTCTGCAGGCATCGCGTCGAGGATGTCGGGTCACATTAGGCATTCGACAAGTCCGGAGTCAGAGCCGAAGTGATCGACGACCTTTCCAACATTTGCCTTCGCGATTGACCCCTCCCGGTCAAGCAACCCAAATATCAGCGTTCCTCTGGCGGCTTGACGTTCTGGAACTGCATCAGCAGCAGCAGATCATAAATGATTTTGAGTGTGCCGCAGATCAGGAGGGGCCATGCCCGGAACGAGGCAGCGATCAGAGCGCCCGCCAGGGCGGGACTGGCTGCGGCAGCCAAACTGCGCGGGACCGATGTGAAGCTCGCGGCGGCTGCCCGCTCTGCCTCCGTGACGACGGCCATGACGTAAGACGAGCGCGTCGGGACGTCCATCTGCGAAAGCGCGGCACGGATCAGCAGCAGGGCGAGCGCCAGAGGGAGCGTCGGCGCAAGCGCCGCCAGCATCAGGGCGATGCTGGACGGAATGTGTGTGAACACCATCGTGTTGATGAGTCCGATATGCCGCGACAGCCAGGCGGCAACGGGGAATGAGAACGCCGAAAGCACGCCGGACCAGAAGAAGAAAAAGCCCGCTTCCGAAAGCGACAGGTCGAATTTTTCGAAAAGCCACAGGGCAAGCAGCGACTGGACGAGGAAGCCGCCGGCAAAGGCATCAAGGCTAAAAAGGGCCGCAAGCTTGAAAACGATATTCCGCGAGGGGCCAAGCGCGGACGTGCTGCCGGAGTCCGACGTTGGACGGCGCTGCGGGATCTGCGCGTAAAGGAGACCGCCGAGCAGGCCCAGCAACGCATAAAGCACGAACATCGCCTTGATGCCGGTGAGTTGATCGAGGCCGGCTGGAGCCAGAAGATCAGGTGTCGCCGAAGCGAGCGCGCCAACCGCGGCTGCGAGCGCACCCACAAGGCTGTAGCGCGCGAACATCTTGGTCCGCGCGGCGTCGGTGACTTCGCGTGTGAGCACGGCATGCTCTAAGGGCACGAATACGCTGACGCTGCCGGCCGACGGGTTGATGGTGCCTGCGAAGGCGATCACCAAAAGCAGCGCGTAGTCGTGGACCACAGCAAAGGCCACACCCGTGGCGACCATCAGACTGGCGGCGGCAAGCAGGAGTTGGCGGTGATCGTGTCGGGCACCAAGGAGTCCGACGGCGATGGTTAAGAGCGCTGAACCGAGCAGCGATCCGGTTGCTATGATGCCGACCTGCAGAGGCGCGAAGCCTAATGCGAGGAGATAGACCGGCAACAGAACGGCCACAAAGCCGTCGCCCATGTCGCGCAGGGCTCGGGCCGCAAAAAGAAAAGTCGCCGGGCGGATCTGCTGCACTGATCTAGCCTGCCCTCATCACCTGCGTTGGCGTCACCGGCTTTGGCAGCGTCGCTCGACAGGGCCGGAAGATCATGACGGAGTCGCGTTAGACATTCCAGCGAGGCGAATATCGGTTTCAATCCTCAGGCTGCCGCCCAACAATGCTGATTCATATCGTGTCAAGGCTTGCAACGACCGAAGACGCAACTGGCGCATATTGCGCTTGGCTGTCAAGGTCGGGAATAGGGTCAGAACCTGCCCGTGACCTTGCATACAGGGCGTGCGGACACCAAGCTCCACCCACTTCACCATGCCGAGCGTCATATACACCAACGCGTCGCCCCGGTTGTCCTCAGGTAGTCCTCGAGTTGGCCCGCGTGAATTCGCGGCGCGGGACGGCAGCAGCGGAGATGGCGGCGCGCTCTGTCTCGAAGATGTCCTGCGTCTGTCGCAACCTGAAAAGAAGGCTGCCATCGCGGAAGAAGTTCCGTCAGATCGTGGTCGCGGAAGCGGACGTTGCGTGGCAGTCATGACCAATTGAACCGGACAATCCAACCTACCCACGTCTTACCAAGTTAGGACCGGTGATCCCAGCAGCGCCCTCCGCGACAAATTCGAACCTGGCTATCAAGCGTCACCGCCCTGCGCGGCAGGGAAGATTCGTCGCCTGATGCGCGAACACGATCTACAGCCGAGGATCAGGCGGCCCTTTGTCGCCACGACCGGACAGCGATCACGACCGCCCTTCCGCAGTCCCTGTACGACTCACTTGCGAAACGCAGCCGGTGCACGGTCTTCACCTCCAGCCTGATGATGCCCTTCAGAGGCTTCGGTGATTTTCTCGTATTCCGATTGCGACATCTCTGGAAGACGTCGGGTAAAGGCCACCATCGCCCATAGCTCTTCCTGGTTGTGCGTTGAACCAAACGCAGGCATCCCGGTCATTTTTATGCCGTTTTGCATGATCCAATAGAGCTCAGCATCATCCAACAAGGCGTAATCGAGTCGACCGTCGGCATGTACGGCGATTTGCAAGGTATCGCTGGAAAGGTGATGCAAGAGATTGAGGGCTTAGAGGTCCTGGCCATTGATGCACCTCCGCACGATGCTTGCCGAACAAGACGGCGTCTACGACGTAATCCTGATGGACTCACCGGGCGTCGACAGCGTCATCCGCGATACGATCATCCGCAACTCCGACCTGGTGCTGACGCCAATTCAGCCGAACCAGGATGAAATCAAGGCGGCCGGCGAAGCCGCCAACATCACGGCGGATATTGGCGATAGGGAGGGGCGTACGATTCCGCACGTCAACGTGGTGACGCGCATCGCCCTGCCGGGCCGCGTTCTCGAGGCTTACAGGCTGATCCGTCCGTTCATCGCCAATCTTCGCGACAATGGCTATGAATCGACGCTGATGGAAACCGAGCTCACCGAAAGAAATTGCTACCGCGAAATCCGCAACGGCCTCGGCACCTTGCAGATGCTCGAGCTAACCGACCCGGTCATGAAGGGTCGCGCGGAGGTCGCAGCGCTTGTGGCCGAGCTCGACCGCCATCTCGCGGCAAACCGGGAAAAGGTGGGAAATGTCTAAGCCAGGCAAACTGTCCGTCTCTGACTTCCCTATCGCACCGCGGCGGCCGAAGCCGGCGACATCCAAAGCCACAATGAAGCCAGCCTCTGTGTCGGAAGAGGCAGAGGCGGGAATGACTGCGCGGAAACCAACAGCGGTGCCGATTTCAGCAGCGGATGCGACAAGGGAACGGCCGCGGCGCGGTCTGCCAAATCCGAGCAGTGACGAGCGCAAGAGCAAGGCGATCGAACGTGCTCTTTCTCAGGAGAAGGGGCGCTACCGCCTGCGCGACCTCAAACGAGCGCACACGCGAGAAGCCAAGCACTACGTCAATTGCCCGCTGGACTACGACACGAAAATGCGACTGCAAAAGGCCGCCTTCGACAACGACATCAAGATGATGGTGATCATAAAGGCAGCCATCGACCAGTTCCTCCGCGACAACGGCTATTGATCCATGGGCGGTTCGAAGCCTCCTGCTCGGGATGACGATCGGTATCCTTATTGGCATCTATGCTGCACCGTGGGGCGGTCGCCAAGGCTTCGACTTTGGTGAAGGCTCAAAAGCCGCTTCCCCCTTGAACGGGCTTATGGAATCCGCTCTCGGTGCGGCCATCCGCCCATCTGACGAAATCGCCAAAGGCGAGCTGTTTCGCCTATCCAATTGGGATATCTCAATGCACCGGACCGGATCGACGGTTACCGTGAAGCGATGTATTAGTATTGGCAAAGATTCTATCGCATGCGAACTCCTGGCGCATCTGGGGTAGGTCGATGGGGAAAAACTTGTCGAAGCTGTGTTCGAGGGAAAGCCGGGTACTTGGCGAATGGTTGCAGCCAGGGCGCGGTGATTTTCTCTCAGTGGGCAGTGCCTATCCCCGCGCCAGCTCAAGGGCGTTATGAATGCAGGCTTCCGTTGGAAAGAGCCATGCAAGGCGAGCCCGGCACGGCTCCGACGACAGCCGATTGCGAGTAGCGGAGACGCCGTCTTCACACCGCGATTCTGGTAAATCGCTGTGCAAGAGAATGCCGGGGCATGCTTCGGTCAATCCCGTTTTCAGATGTTGATTGATATCGTCGCCCTGTCCGCGACAGGACGTGCCTAAGGATATGGACGCCTATAAAAACAAAATGGAACTGGTTGAAACGATCGATCCCGAGATCGACAAGCCTGTTTTCCGCCGCCCGGGGTTCGAAGGCGTCAAAACCCTCGGCGAGATCGATGAGAGAATCGCCGGCTTCATTCGCAAGGCGCGCGAGGACAAGGATCTGACCCGCGCAGAGCTTGCGCCCTTGCTTGGCCTTTCGATGCAGGTTTATGGCCGCTATGAACGTGCCTTTTCAAAAAATGCACGTAACCAGGATGATCCACCTGTGCGAAATCCTCGGATTCATGCCGATGGAAATGCTGTTCAGCGTTGCCCCGCATCTATGGGGCCGCACGCCGGAGGAAGCGCGCGACACCATGGAACTCGCGCAACAGGTCGTGTCCCTGCCGCACGGCACGAAGCGCGATCTGCTGGCCCTGGTCAAGAAAATGGTTGCGCTCGAACGGGCCGCAGACGGAGCGGCGGCGGAAACGCAAAGAGGCGAAGAAGGACGTCATTAGGCACCCCGCGCTGCGGTGAATGGCGCGGGGCGCGAGCATCATCGCGACGCATTAATAGGGCCAAACCTTAAGCATCGACCTTCTTCAGCTCCGAGAGCCGCACAAGGCCGTTCTGGCTTCGGAATGTCAGTGTCGCATCCTTACTTTGCGCCTGGGCGATCCCCGAAATAACGTGATCGCCGGTGTCGTAGATCGTACGCTGCCCGGCATCCTCGATGACCAGTCGCCGCGTGTCGGGATAGATCGCGTAGCGCAAATGGTTCTGCGATCCGGTCGATGAGGGTGTGCCGAGTCCGCCCGGCCAACTTTCAGGTACCTGCTGCTGCGATCTATAGCTCACTTCGGCCGGTTCATTATGGGCAGCCTCAGGATTCTCCCGCAGATGAGCTACTAGTTCCGTGGCCACCGCGTTCAGCTTCGCCCTCAGCGCATCGTTAAACATGTCGCCGACCATTGTCATGCCTGATGACCACTGCGACATGCCGCCGAATTCGGCATGGCTGAACTGCGCCATGGAACCACCGCCCGAGCGCAGGGCACGCAGCACGGTTTCTACCGCGTCCCTTGACAACCCGTGCCGCGCCGCCAGTCGCGCGACCAATGCCGTCTCTTTGAGATCATCCACCTTACTGCCTCAACTCTTTTCGCCATTTAACACTGCGATGGGGACATCGTTCCACATGCCCTAACCTCCGAGCACGCCAACGGGCAAGAGCGGCGGATGACGAGGCATTGCCAATCCCGCCATGCCGCCCATACAACGGCTCGAACAATCGCGCCCATCGCGAGTAGCTGCTTTCCGCTATCACCTCTTCTTGCCAAGGATACTGTCCGATGTCTGCGACGCCGTATCGTTGGTCAAGGCCGTGACGGATCACTCCACCAGCACTCGATCAATGTCCCTCGCAAGCCTGGGATGGACGGATTTTTTCGGCGATCAGGTTGGTCCGCATGAGGTAAACCTCGTCCCAATGCGTATTGCCGCGGTGCACCGTGACCGCCTGACCGGCATATCTCAAGCAGGCCAAATGGATCTGACACTGCCGACGCAAACGAACACTGGCGACTGGGTCCTTGTCGATCCCCATGCCCGTTTGCTGCACCGTCGCCTGACCCGCAAGACAGTGCTGGAACGCCGCGTTCAGGGCACTAAGAAGCCGCAGCTTGCCGCGGCCAATGTCGACACATTGTTTATCGTCACCTCATGCAATGCTGATTTCAACCCCGCTCGGCTCGAGCGCTATCTGGCGCTAGCGAACGAGGCCGGAACAACTCCGGTGATCCTGCTGACCAAGGCCGATACCGTGCTGACGCCCGGGAGTACGAAAAGCAATCTGCCGCACTGCAGCGGGGGCTGATCGTAGTGACGTTGAACCCTCGCACGGCTGATGCCGCAATCGCCTTAGCCGCCTGGTGCGGCGCAGGACAAACAGTTGCACTGGTCGGTTCCTCCGGCGTGGGCAAATCGACGCTGGTGAATACGCTGGCCGGATCAGCGCAGCAATTGCCTCAACAGACCGGAGACATTCGCGAACAAGATGCCAAAGGACGCCACACCACCACCTCGCGATCTCTGCATCCCTTTGCAGGTGGCGGGTGGGTGATCGATACGCCAGGAATGCGAACGCTGCAGGTTAGCGATGTGGCTTACGGGATCGACACACTGTTCGCCGAAATTACCGAGCTTGCCCCGCTTTGCAGATTCCGCGACTGCACTCATGTTCATGAACCGGGCTGTGCAGTACAAGCAGCTTTGGCCGCTGGTACGCTGGATCCTGAGCGTCTTGCTCGCTGGCGCAAACTCTCCGACGAAAATCGCAACAACACGCCAGTTCAAACCGGGCCTCGTGGCAGCAATTTCACCAGCAATCGCGGAAAAAGGCGTTGAACGACAAAGTTTGAGCTCAGGCACTATCCTCAAAGACACCTTATCGAGCCGTGCAATGCCGGATGTCGACATGTAACCGGTGCTCTGAGGATCGCGCACCTGGGCGGTCAATCCTTTCTCTCAACGTTCCACAACTTGGCCAAAATCGCAGCTTCGGGCCCAATTAGGTCTCATACGTGCCGCCGCGATCGGGCGCGCGCCGTCATCGATGGTATGACGGCCGCCAACGACCTCGGCCTGACGACCGCCGTCCCCGCCCGGATAGAAGTGCTGGCCGATGCGCGGTTGAAGCCAATCAAGCTCGGCACGCAGGAAATTCACTTCAAATACGCTGCCCCTAGCCGCCTCTATTGGGCGGATCGGCCGGGGATGCGGGTCGTCCAGGCCTTGCATTGGATGCAGGACATGCTGGCCCAGAAGGGCGAACGGAAGCGTATCGAGGCGACGTTGCGCCGCCTGTTTGCCGACCCCAAGCACGGCGAGGCCATTCGCGAGGATCTGCGCGCCGGTCTCTCCGCCGTGCCGATCTGGATGCAGGAGTTCCTCCGCGAAATCCTGAGGGCGGACCCGCACGAGGCGAAGCCATGAGTACCGATGCTTACCGCCAGATCATCGCGGCATCCCCACGTGACCGGCTCGACCTGTTCCTCGCCACGGCCAATCGGATCAGCGCTCCTGTGGGCAATGTCGAAAACGATTTCTGGGTCTGCTGGACCCTCAATTCGCTCTACCACGAACGGCCTGCGGGGGAGCCACGGCTGCTTTTCAAGGGCGGGACGTCGGGCCGGCCCAAAAGAAAAACAGGGCAAG
>NZ_JAMYQT010000054.1:0-34129 GCF_040320985.1 Mesorhizobium sp. M0571 | reverse complement strand
GGAACTGACCCGGATCAGCAACCGAGGCCGCCAACGCTGTGGCACCGATCGGGCCAATGCCAGGTATGGTCGATAGACGCCGTGCCACTTCATTCGTTCTTTGCTGGGCAAGGATCGACCGGTCGATGGTCTGGAGCCGGGCATGGGTGTCGAGCACCTGCTCGCACAGGAGACACAGAATCTGCAGTGCCATTGCCGGTACGTCCAATGTGGATTTCTTCGCGGCTATCTGGCGCGCCAGCTTAAGCGCCTGCTCCAAACCTTCGGGAATATCGATGCCGAACTCGGCCAACAGGCCGCGGATCATATTCACCAGTTGCGTACGCTGCTTGACCAGAAGATTACGGGTGCGGTGAAGCGATAGGGCCGCTTGCTGCTCGGCTGACTTCATCGCGACGAAACGCATGGTCGGGCGTGTCACCGCTTCGCAAATCGCTTCCGCGTCCACTGCATCATTCTTGCCGCGCTTCACATAGGGCTTCACGTAGGACGGTGGCATCAGGCGGACTTCGTGGCCGAGCTCCGTCAGCTCTCGAGCCCAATGATGCGATGTGCCGCACGCCTCCATGCCGATCAGGCAGGGCGGCAACTTGGTGAAGAACGGCAGAACCTGCGATCGGCGCAGTGCCTTGCGCACAACAACGTCTCCAGACGCGTCGACGGCGTGAACTTGAAAAATGCGCTTGGCCAGATCAAGGCCCACGGTGGTAATCTGCATGGCGGATGGCTCCTTAGCTCGGGTTGCCTGACAGCAAACCCACTGTGGCACTGTGATGCCGGGAGCGGGAGCCATCCACCTCATCTGCTTTCAGGGGGCGTGCAGGGCCGCAATAAACGACCGAGGTTGGGCGCATTGCCGCCGCTAGAGCTAACAAACGCTACGGAATGAAGAAGGGCAAGTAGTCTGGTGGAAGGAGTAGGGCCTCCGTCCACTTGCTATGCATCGGAATGTGCATATATTGTGCATATGAGAGGTCGGAGATTTGTCATGGCCCACGCACAGCTCGCACATTCCACGGTGATTTCCGGCTTTGTCGATAGCCTGCAGGAGCCGCGCACGCCTTATATCTCGCCGAAGCGCCTGTCGCAGGCGCTGGGCGTGAAGGTGGCCAACTTGGCCCAGCTGACCGGTGTCCACCGCAACACGCTCCGCAATCCCTCATCGGAGCGCCTGCAGGGCCGGATGCGCGAGATGGTGAAAGTGATCTCGGCGGCGACGGAACTCACCGGCGACGTCAACAAGGCGATCTTTTGGTACCGCAATGAACCGATCGCCGACTATGGCCATCGTACCGCAGCCGAGCTCGTCGCGGGCGGCCAGGTCGAGGCGGTTCTGGCCTTTATCCGGGATCTCGAGAATGGTGCGCGCGGGTGAGGATCACCCGCATCGGTCCAGACGAAATCTTCCATCGCTATCTGACTCCCAAATGGGCTTTCCTGCCCACCAGCGGTGCAGGCGCAGCGATGGACGGCGGTCGTTTCAACCGGCCAGGCATCGAAGCACTTTATCTGTCGCGTGCGACCCAGACGGCGCTTGATGAATACAAGCAGGGAGCCAGCATCACCCCGCCCGCCACCCTTGCCGCTTACAAGATCACGCTCGCCGAGGTAGCCGACCTTTCGCAGGGTTTCGACCCGGACATCTGGGACGGCCCGTGGAAGGAGTGGGATTGTGCCTGGCGCAAGGTCGCTCGCATCGACAAGAAGATCCCGCCATCGTGGAAGCTCGCGGATCTGGTCATCACCGCCGGACTTCGCGGCATCCTGTTTCCGTCGCTGCGTCACGCCGGCGGCACCAATCTGGTGATCTTTCCGGCCAATCTTGTCGACAGCGACCATGTCGCGGTTCACGATCCCGATCAACGGTTGCCGCACGACCAGTCGTCCTGGTGCTGAGTTATCGACCGTCTCTGGGATCGCAACGCGACGACGTCCCCCGTCACGGCGCTTGGTCCCCAACGACATCGTCCTCGCCGTCGCCCTCCCCGCTCGCCAGCCCGGCTGGAATATCGCCGGCCAGCAGCTTCTCCTTCGACAGCAGCCCTGCGTCCTCAAGCGCCTCGAAATCCGGTAGCTGGCGCAGCGTGTCGAGCCCGAACTGCGAGAGAAAAGTTTTCGTCGTCACATAAGTATAGGGCGCGCCAGGTTGCGGCGAGCGCGGACCCGAAGCGATAAGATCCTGCGCGCGCAGCACGCCGATCAGGTCGCGCGACACCTCCTTGCCGAAGAAAGAAGACAGCTCGCCACGCGTGATCGGCTGGAAGTATGCAATGCACATCAGCACGAGCGCCTCCGACTGCGACAGTTCTTTCGGCCCCTGCCCCGCGGCCGTGCCGAAGGCTGCGTGAATGGCATCGCCAAAAACCTTTCTGGTCCGGTGCTGCCAGCCGCCAGCGACTGACACCAGCTCATAGGGGCGGCCGGCGAGTTCGGCGCGGATGTCATCGATGATCAGCTCGAGATTGCAATTTCTCCCAACAACCCGCGCCAGCACCTCTCGCTGCACCGGTTCATTTGCGGCAAAGATCACCGCTTCGACGCGTCCCATCCACTCGCGCCAGCGCAATTCCGCCGGCAGATGTTCCAGCTCGGTGTCGAGCAACGCCGGCTGATCGTTTGCCTTGCGGCGGGCGGACGCTTCGCTCATCGCTAAAGTCCAAACAGGCGGAAGGTGGGGCGGCCGGACAGCTCACGCACGGCGTCGAGCTGTTGCAGCCGCTCGAACAGGCGGCGCGCCGCAAACCGCGACAGGTTTTTCGTCGTCAGCGAGCCCGAGACGGCGTCTTCACTGAGCAGCAGAAAGATCACGTCGCCGGCGCCTTTGGCGCGCAGTTTTGGTGCCGCCGCCAGCAGCTTTTCGGCGCGCCGCAACAGCTCGGTCGCCAACCGGCAGGCCTCCGTCGCAGCATGAACCAGCGCAATGCAGACCGCGCGCTCAAACCCTTTTTCGCCGGGCCGGATCCGTTTGCCGCCGCCGGCCTCGCCGCGAAAAGCCGGACCAAAGGCCTGAGCCAGCAGCAGCGGCAGCGGCCGCGGCCAGCGCAGGTTTTGCGCCAGTACCAGGTCGGCGAGCCACCAGGCAAAAAGCTCGGCATCGGGCCGCATGGCAACGACGTGAGCGGCGATCGCTGCCGCGGCGAACGGCGCCGGCCGCCCCGAGCGCGCCAGGTCGTCGATGTGTTCACAAAGCGCGGTCAGCGCCTCGACGTCTCGATGGAGACCCAGTTGCTCGGTGACCCGTGCCAGGCGATCGACAGCGGCGGCTGGCGGCACGAGCGCGAGCTGCCGCCAAGCGCCGAAGATGGCGCCGGCAGGACCAGGATCGGCTCCGGCCGGGCGCAGGTGCCACGCGTCGCGCAGGGCGGCCTCGTCCTCCGCGCGCCCGGCCAGCCGCATGCTGGCGGCGGCGCATTTCAGCGCCAGCCGCTGGCGCCAGGCGCCGGACCAGGCAGGCTGCGCGCGGGCGAGGCTATCGAGCGAAGCCAAGGCGGCGCCGGCCTGGAAAGCGGCGTCGGCGTCGCAAGCGTTACGGCCGGGCGCGAGCGCCCAGGCCGGAAGGGCAGGGGGCGCGGCTGGGGCGGCGGTCGCGGGATTGAGGCGAATCATGATTTCGAGGGTAAAGCGCCGGTGCGCTTTGCGCTAGAATTTTCGCGCCAAAACGCACAACCTGTCGGGGTAATAAAACGAACGATAATGTTGCATTATCGTTCGTTTTTGTCCTTACGTTGGAAATGGCCGTTGTCGCCCGCGTTTCAACGGTCGCAGGAGAGTTTCAGCGACCAAGACTGGTGGTCATTAAAGGAGGTTGGACGAACACGGGGCACGGGCATATCTGCCACAGAGGCTTTCAACCCTGCGGGCGCAAGTCTGTCACCGGCCGGTAGAAGATCACACGCACCGACGGAACAAGCTGGTTGAGGTAATCGAAATCCCGAACATTGCCGGTCAGGACCGTCGCGCCCAGCAGACCGGCCTGGTGAAAGATCAGCGCATCGTTGAGGAAGCGGCGTTCATGCCCCTCCCCTTTCGGCAGACGGCTCAGCCGGAACAGCAGGCCGGCAAGCATGCCGGCGCGTCCCCAGGCGGTGGCGTCGGGTGCATGCAGCCGGTGCACTGGAATGTCTTCAATCGTGCCTGCAACCACTTTCAGGACCGACTTCGACGTGGGATGCGCTGGCTCGAGCCGGCCGAACAGGTGGCTGAGCTCGGCAAGGCAGACGGCCGAGTGCTGACAGAGCCGATAGGTCAGAAGGTCATCGATCACTTTGGGCGTGCGGCCCTGAAGGACGTCCAGATAGACGCTCGTGTCGAGAAGCAATGCACCGCCGACAGGCGGCTGGTCCCCTGCCCAGGACAGAGCGGAATCCGGCCGCCGTTCCAGCCCGCCGGCACGCCGCTGTGGTTTGAGGGAACGCAGTGCGCTCCCGAGATCAAACGCCAAGATCAGTGTCTGCGGTGATGCTGCCCTTGCGGCGGACGAGCCGGGCGCCAAAATCGTCCTCGAGGGCCAGCCGCGACAAGGCGAGCTCCAGCAGCTCAGTGTCGGAGGTCACATGAGCGCGCTTCTTTGCCGCCTCGATCAATTCCGACGGCACCCTCCCGGAAAGGCGTGTGTTCTTGGCCGCGCCGAGAAGGCCGACCGCCCTCGCCTGCTCAAGCACCAGACGGTTCCGGGTGTGGGCGATCCGCTCCTCGCTTTCGGCTGCCGTTGCGCCACGTACGCTCATCCTGGATTCTCCTGTTGAACGAAACATAAGGGATGTTGAACATGAAGGCAAGGATCGGCACTGAGAAAGAGGGCCCTAGGAGGGTCAACACTGGATCGGACATGGTCCGTCGCCCGGTCATGCTATAGCACGACCCAGCGTGTGGTCGTACGCGACCGGCGCAAATCTCGGGAGCTATTGGTCAAGCACCTCGCGGTGGACAATTGGGCGCTTTGGTCGCACGTTGGGGCTCTCAGAATCGCACCACTGTGACATTCAAATGATCGAGAGTTTCGATGGGCAGTCCCCGTAATTTCATGACGCCCATCGACGCGGTCGACACCAGCGACCTGCCTGACATCGTCGACGTCGTCATGGAAATGGGGCACCCGGATGAGGCTCCCTCCCCTCCCACGCAGGTCCTCGACTCGCGACAAGCATCACTGCCTGCCCATCTCGAAAAGCTGGCCGACCGCGCGCGCGATTACGTCGAGGCGGCGAGTTTGGCAAACACCCGTCGCGCCTATGCCGCCGACTGGAAGCATTTTTGCGCCTGGTGCCGGCGCCAGGCGTTTGATCCGCTGCCGCCAGATCCACAGGTCGTCGGCCTCTACATCACGGCCCAGGCGTCAGGATCGGAACGGGACAAAAAGTCTGTGTCGACCATTGAGCGCCGCCTGTCGTCGCTGACCTGGAACTATACGCAACGCGGTCAACCGCTCGACCGGAAGGACCGGCATATCGCCACCGTGCTCGCCGGTATCCGCAATAAACACGCCTCCCCTCCCCGTCAAAAGGAAGCCATCCTGCGCGACGATCTTGTCGCCATGCTGGAAACGCTCGATCGTGGCACGCTGCGCGGTCTGCGCGGCCGCGCCATGTTGCTTTTGGGCTTCGCCGGCGGCCTGCGCCGCTCCGAAATCGTGGGCCTCGATGTTGCGCGCGATCAAACTGAGGACGGCTGCGGCTGGATTGAATTTTTCCCGGACAAGGGCGTGCTGGTTACGCTGCGAGGCAAGACCGGCTGGCGCGAGGTCGAGATTGGCCGCGGCTCGTCCGATGCCACCTGCCCGGTCGTCGCCCTGCAGACCTGGCTGAAGCTGGCCCGCATCGCGCATGGCCCCCTCTTCCGCCGCGTCACGGGGCAGGGCAAAGCGGTGGGCGCCGAGCGGCTCAACGATCAGGAGGTGGCGCGGCTGGTCAAACGCGCGGCCTTGGCCGCCGGCGTGCGCGGTGATCTTTCCGAGGGCGAGCGCGGCCAAAAGTTTTCCGGCCACTCGCTGCGTGCCGGCCTCGCGTCCTCAGCCGAGGTCGACGAGCGCTACGTGCAGAAGCAGCTCGGTCACACTAGCGCCGAGATGACCCGCAGATATCAGCGTAGGCGCGATCGATTTCGGATCAACCTCACCAAGGCGTCGGGATTATAGAGGACGGGTCCCTCCCCTGCCATTCTGGCATCCCTCTCCCAAATTCGGGCGTTGCGTGCCAATAGCTCAATTACGCTGACCAATTTCGGCGTCCGTCCTTGCGAATCAGGAATGGTACTCCATAATTGCGAGGATGATCGCCGCATCGAAACGCAACTCGCCGGACTGATAGAGCTCTCCCTGCGGTGGCACTGATTGGGCCGCGCCAAGTCGGCAAGACTACGCTTGCGCTCGAAATAGCCGAGACACGGCCGTCGATCTATCTCGATCTCGAATCCGATGCGGACAAAGCCAAGCTTGCGGAGCCGGAACTCTACCTTGCCGAGCATGAGGGCGAGTTGGTGATCCTCGATGAGGTCCATCGGCTTCCACTGTTCCAGAATTCATAGGAATGGCTCGACACGCCCTGCAATGATGCCACGTAGGGCGGCCTCGGCCGTCTCTGCCGGCCTCCCCCGCAGTTGTTCGGGCAACACCACGCCCGATGCTGCCTCACGGAGGCGCACGGCCATCTCCGCCAGCAGCGCCTCGGCTCTGGTGACAGGCAGATCGATGGTTCGAGCAAGTGCGAGAAAGTCGTGACGTGTCAGACGATCATCCTTGCCATTGAGCTTTAGCGCCATGCGATCGCCAGCGAGGCCAGGAAACACCCGGGTTGTGACGGCATCATAGAGCGGTGCAAATCGTACCGTCTCAAACTGACGCGACCCGGGACTGGCTATTTTGAGCAGAGCAAGGTTCTTCAGATGCATGTCGCCGTCGGCGATGAACCAGGCGAACAAGGCACGTCGAAACAGGATTTCGAGGTCAGCTAACGGGTCCGTCGAGAGCGGCCGAAGCCCCCGTCCCATGCGCTCGATCGTACCGTCATATTTGGCGGAGGCCGGAAGGTCCAGGATCGAGCAAAAGTCCTCCATCGCCAGCATCCTGTTATCGTCCAGGCTGCGTCGGATGTCGAAGCGCTCGACCACAAGCGCCGGCGGCATGCCATCGGGCATGTCGATCAGCGCGGCAGCAGGTACCTCGAAGCCAGCGACCCTGCCGAGCTCAAGGCAAAGCCACTCGACGATGGGTAGTGTCTCGAAGCCAGCCGTGCCGGCAGGTTTTAGAATATGAGTGAACGGCTGCTCCACCGCCGGCAGCAGCAGACCTTCCAGCGTCAAACACATAGGAGCTTTGATCTGGACCCCCGACAAGCGTGGCGTCTCCGCGTTGGTAAACAGCCTTGCGAGGTTCTGCTCGAACGTTTCCTCGATCTCGCCCCTCGCCGGCCCCGCGTAGCGACCGGTGAAGCGGCCGGTCTCCGAGAAGGCCACGAGCTGGCCCTGCAAAATGTCGGCGGGAAGCTTGGCAAGCTCCGCACGGGTCTTGACGATGGCGATGTTCGACATATAGCGCTTGCCCGATTTGAGCACGTCGCGCTCATCGCGCTGATGCAGAACCTGAGCGAGCCACCCCTCCGGCAAGAGCGACTCGATGAATGGCGGCAGTTTGCCTGGCATCGTCTCGCGAATGAGCGGGGGGCTGCCTGTTCGGCCAGCAGGGTTCCATCGCCATTCGAAGCCGTCGTGGGTCAGTTGTCCGAGCGGGATTCCGTGCCAGGCAACGAGAAACTCCAATGCCGCCTTGTTGCCGGCGATTTTGTCGGCGTCGGCTCGCGCCAGCAGATAGCGTTCTGCCCCCTCCCCTTCCCGATACCAGCTGTTCTCGCGAGCGAGCGCCCAAACCGCGTCCGCGGCGGCTTGCGGCGATCCAAACTCCTCGATGATACGCGCAGCCATTTGTGCTCGCATCGGCCCGGCTATCGCACTCGCGTGCTCGCTACGCAGCCGGAAGGCTTCCAGAAAGCGCTGTCGTGGAGACGAAGCATCGGTGCGCAGCTCCCCCATGTTATCTCCGACCACGACGCGCACCGTCGAAGGGTGCGCCGGCGCCTCATTTTGAATAATCTCCAGTGTTCGCAGGCGGGTGCGCTGGTTGCGTCGCCCGCTGATAAACAGCCGCCCGTCCGGCGTAGGTCCGAGTAGAATCGCACTTGCCGATGACAGGTAGGCCGTTGGATAGAGGTAGCGTGCGATCCGAACCGCGTGGTCCAAGATCGTGGCCTCGATGTCATCCGCAGCATCGACATAGATACCGCGGACGAGTTGAACCAATTCGCCTACTTGCGCACGCAGATGGGCGCGCTTGGCGTCTATTGTCTCTCCAACTAGATGAAGCAAGGAAATTATCTCGCATCTCAGATGCGTGATAATTCGGCCAAGACGCAAACGATGTCAAGGATTATCGCGCATCTGAGATGCGAGATAATTCCGTGACCCCCAAAAGTTGCGAACGTACGTGTGGCTGGCCCCATACTCGAATTCGGCAACAGGATAGCAAGCACTGTGGGCGCTTGAGAATGCCGAGAAGCCGACGCAATGAGGCCGAGGCCAACCTTTGGGCCGGCTGTCGACCCGGCGGGAGATCATTCGCCTTAATCGGCTCATCGAGGCCGTTGAAGAGGCCGTGCAGTGGATCAGATCGTCCCTCTTTCTGCGGAGTGCGGCCAGCGCTCGTTCACTTTATCATTGCAGGAGGGCGATCCGTGGTGGCCTCGACCCTACCAGCCGGCTCGGCATGCGTAATAGCACGTCCATTGGATGATGCTGTTCTCATTCGCGCAGATCCGCGCTACGGCCACCATGATCAAAGCGCGCCGCGCCTGGCTTGGCGCGCTCCATCCGCGGTGGCGGCATGAACCCTGTCGCGTTCCTCTTGCCATGCGATCTCGTCGGCATCCTGCTGCGCGCGCGCAGTGTCGATGCCGGGATGAAAAAGGCCGCCGCGCGGTTTTCAGCACCGCTTCGACGATGGCCACCCTTAGCGAGTCGCGCGGAAGCTTGGACAGATCGATCTCGACGGCGGGAATCTTGTGTTCCCTGAGGCGCCGTATCTTGGCGTCGTCCGCGAAATGGGTGACGGCGACCTCGACGAACAGGTCATAGCCGTGAGCCCGAACATAGAGGTCGGGAATGATGGTCTTGGGATCGTTGTACTCAAGCCGAAGGAACTCGGTATCGACCTCCAGGCTGGGCTTCGTCACCACGTGTTTGTTATGAAGCCCAAGCCGCTCAGGTAGAAGCAGCTTCGGATCGCTGCGAAACGCTTCCTTGGCCAGCAAATGAAGGACGGTCTCGGGCCCTCCTCCGCACACCTCACCACCATGGTGCGCGAAATGGGGTACTTGGCGATCTGCTTTCAATCGGGCTACGAGTTGACTCTCACACGCGGGGCAAACGCACCTGCAAGCGAGGCCACGCTGGACTTCCCCTATGTGAGCGAATGTTCCGTCGAGTCGCTTCCCATAGACGAGTTGCGCCCGATCGGAGCCAAAGGACTTTCGCGCCTCGTCGCGATCGTGCTGGTCGGCCATCGCTTTAAAACCCGCGCCCTAATATCATCACCAATGACCAGTTCAAAAGGAGCCTGACTACCGTCGGCGGGCTGGAAAGGCCTTCCCTGCGCCCGTTCGCAGTTGCAACCTTTTTGCCCGCTGACGAACGCGATTTTACTGCCGTAAATAATGCTCTTTGTGGCAGAGAAAACATGCATTTAGCCAGCTGAGTGGGGAGAGTTCTTGCTTCGAAGGACGAGCAGCCGCTATTGCGACGATATTAGTATTCGCCAGTAAGAGGCCGGCAGGTGCCGTTAACCTTCTGTTAACCTAAAACTTCTTGCGGGGCTTTCCGAATCGGAGCTTAATGGCGCTTGTTGAATAGTTTCATCGCAAAAAGCGCCAATTCAGGTTTCGACGAGAATGAATATCGCCATGCGGCTACCACGCTTCGAGTTCGACGATAAGATTCTCGAGCAGGGTGCTGAGATATCGCGACGCCTCAATCAGCTTCGCATGGAGAAATTTCCACCCAATGCGACGAAGACGCTGCGTCCATTTTCGATGGCAGAAGTCGCCCACTATCTTGGTGTATCGCAAAACAATCTGAAGCGGCTTCACCTCGAAGGCAAGGGACCTTTGCCTGACCAAGTCCCTTCCGGCCGACGCTCCTACACGGCCGCACAGATGCTCGAACTTCGCCATTTCCTGGACCAGCATGGCAGGACCGAGGTCAAGAAGTATGTTCCGCATCGCAAGCCTGGCGACAAGCTCCAGGTCGTTGCTGTCGTCAACTTCAAGGGCGGTAGCGGCAAGACAACGACTGCCGCCCACCTCGCCCAGCACTTGGCTCTGACCGGCCACCGTGTCCTTGCAATCGATCTCGACCCGCAAGCCTCGCTGTCCGCGCTGCATGGGTTCCAACCCGAACTCGATCACAACCTCTCGCTTTATGAGGCGATCCGTTACGATGACGAGCGCCGGCCGATCTCCGATGTGATCGTGCCGACGAATTTTCCTGGGCTCGATATCATTCCGGCCAATCTCGAGTTGCAAGAGTACGAGTACGATACGCCGCTCGCCATGCAGGATAAATCGTCCAGTGCTGGCCGGCAATTCTTCGTCAGGATTGCAAAGGCCTTGTCCGAGGTGGACGACCGCTATGACGTGGTGGTTGTCGATTGTCCTCCGCAACTCGGCTATCTGACTCTGACGGCCATGTCGGCGGCGACGTCCGTTCTCATCACCGTTCATCCTCAAATGCTCGACCTGATGTCGATGAGCCAGTTCCTGTTGATGCTCGGCGGAATTTTGAAGACCATCAAAGCCGCCGGCGCGGCGATCGAGCTCGATTGGTTTCGCTACCTGATCACGCGATACGAACCGACAGACATTCCGCAAGCGCAGATGGTCGGCTTCATGCAGTCGATGCTTGCCGGCCAGATCCTCGATAATCCCATGCTCAAGTCGACGGCGATTTCGGATGCGGGCCTGACGAAACAGACCCTCTATGAGGTGGAGAAGTCGTCCTTTACCCGCTCTACCTATGACCGGGCGCTTGAATCGCTGGACGCGGTGAACTCGGAGATCACGGCTCTTGTCCATCGCGCTTGGGGGCGGTCATGACAGCGCGGTTTACGGCAGTAAAAAGCGGAAATTTTGATCGTGAAATCAGTCGACTAACCGCGAATCGGAGCGATTGAATGGCACGCAAGGACATTTTCGGCAGTGTCATGGGCCCCACAACGGCAATTGCCGATGGCCAGGACGTCTCGAGCTACGCCGTTCGTGGCGCATCACGGTCGATCATACAGTCGTTCGAGGAGCTCTCGAAGAGTTCAGTCGTCGATCTCGATCCGGCTTTGGTCGACACGTCATTCGTCTCGGACCGTATGGACGATGATGATGATGCGTTTCAGGAGTTGCTGACGGCAATTCGTGAACGAGGGCAGGATTCTCCGATCCTGGTCCGACCTCACCCTGAGACTTCGGGACGCTTTCAAACGGTCTTTGGCCATAGGCGCGTCAGGGTCGCCCGGCAGTTGGAAAGGCCTGTACGCGCTGTCGTCAAGAAGATGGACGATAGGGACCATGTCATAGCCCAAGGCCAGGAGAACGCCGCCAGAGCCGATTTGTCCTTCATCGAGCGGACGCTTTTTGCAGACCGCATTCTCAAGCGAGGCCATTCGCCTGACACAGTGAAATCAGCTCTTGCGCTCGACGATACGACCTTCTCGAAGATGCGTTCTGTGATCAGCAACATTCCAGAGCAGGTCATTTTTGCGGTGGGCGCGGCCAAAGGCATTGGCCGAGACCGCTGGTGGCAGCTTGCCAAGCTCATGGAGCATCCTGGTGCCGCGGCGAGGGCAACGGAGTGCGTGGCAATCGCCGATTTCGCGCAGCCAGGCAGTGAGGCCCGTTTTGCCCGTCTGTTCGACTTTGTGAGCGCCCCGGTGAAGCGCCCGCGGGCGCCATCGAAGCCCCAGGAGCGGGCCTGGGTACCCCAGGACAAATCGGTTCGAGCCAAGATCACCGACACGGGAAAAGTGTTTACGCTTGCCTTGAAGTCCAAGGAAGCGTCGCCCTTCGGCGCATTCATTGCCGGCAAACTCGATGAGCTTTTCGAGGCTTTTCGGGCGTCGGAAATGGCGAAGAAAACAGGAGACTAAGACCGCAAAAGAAAAAGGCCCCCGAACGTCACCGTCGCGGAAGCCCTTCTCAAGTCTGTAGCAAGCTGAGAATCGCATTTCCCCGAATCACTGTCAAGAGTCGTGGCGTCGTTTCGGCGAGTTGATTTCTTTTGCCTGATTGAAAGGCGAGGGAAATGGAGAGTGGGTATGGAACGACGCCCTTTGGGCGGCGGCCGATGACGCTTGCGCTGGTGCAAGCGAACGCGGCATCACGAGAGATTCCTGATGGAGCTCTTGTCGAGAAGTGGCAGGTCTATCGTTGGTTGTGCGAAGGCAAGGCTGTCGTAGGTGTGGGAGATCGCGCTCTGGCCGTGCTGAGCGGGCTCTTGTCCTTCTATCCGGACGACCAGATCAGCGAGGAAAACGGCCTGATGGTCTTTCCCTCGAACGCACAGTTGTCACTGCGCACACACGGCATGCCCAGTTCCACATTGCGGCGACATCTGGCCGAGCTGGTGAGTTGCGGCCTGATCATCCGCCGGGACAGTCCAAACGGCAAAAGGTTCGCCCGGAAAGGGAAGGGTGGCGCTATTGAGGAGGCGTTCGGATTCTCACTGGCGCCGCTGCTGACGCGGGCCGCTGAGTTTCAGCATGCTGCCGAACAGGTGCGCGCCGACAGCCAGGCGCTCCGGTTAATGAGGGAGCGGATTACGCTCCATCGTCGCGACATCCACAAGCTTGTCGAGGTTGCGATCGAGGAGGGCGTTCCTGGCGCCTGGGGAGCCATCTGGAGACGGTTCAGGGCCATTGTAGATGCAATCCCGCGGCGGGCAGGGCTGTCCGAACTGGAGGCAATCGTTGCCGAGCTGACCAGACTTCATGACGAAGTGGACATGATGCTGGAAAACTTCATGAATTCCATGAATCCTAGCGCCAATGAGTCCCAAAATGAGCGGCAGCAATCTGATTCAAACACAGACTCCATTTTTGTATTTGAACCGGCTTTAGAGAAAAGCAGGGCGACGGTCGAGCCAAGACCGGCAGCCGACGAGAAACCCAAAAGCTATCCGATAGGGCTTGTGCTGAAAGCCTGCCCCGAAATTTCAGACTATGCCGTGCGCGGGATCGGAAACTGGCGCGATTTGATGATCACCGCGGCCCAGGTACGAGGCTACCTTGGTATTTCACCCTCAGCATACGAGGAGGCTTGCCATGTGATGGGCCAGGAGACCGCCGCAATCGTGATTGCCTGCATCTTGCAACGGGCCCAGCACATCAACTCGGCCGGCGGTTATCTGCGGGTTTTGACCGAAAAGGCGAGGGCGGGGCAGTTTTCGGTTGGGCCTATGCTGATGGCGGCGTTGAAGGCGAACGGTATGACAGCAAGGATGACAGGGTAAACCATTGACGGATCGGCTCGCGCTGATGCGGGGCTTGCATGGCACACCATGTGAGGCTATATTTGGCCTCACATGGAATGGAGAGTGAAATGCTAGCGTTTGGAAATGTCGCCGACGTGTTGGGGCTGCCCGTTAAGGAGGTGGCGTCACGGTCGCCTTTCGGGCTGATCTCCCGGATCGAGGATGGACTTCCCGTCGGGGCGCTCGAGCGCGTTGCGCATCTTCTGGCGCCTGGCGATGCTCAGTTCAAATACCGGCTGATCCCCAAGGCGACCTATGAGCGGCGCAAGACGGTACATCGTCTCTCGTCGGACGAGGGCACACGATTGGCCCGCGTGGCGCGCGTCTGGGGACTTGCTGTCGATGTCTGGCAGAACGAAGAGGAAGCGCGCGATTTCTTGTTTCGGCCGCACCCGATGATTGAGGACAAGCGACCGATCGACGTCGTTATCCTGAGCGAGTTTGGCGCCGAAATGGTGGTCGATATCCTCGGAGGTCTGAAGTACGGCAGTGCTGCGTGACGGCGCAGACTCTCGATCGCACGCTATCGTCCTTTCGCATCGGCAATCCGGCCGGCACCTACCCGATCTTCGACGCGACCGGCTCGACAATCGCGCCAGGGCGATGGAACACGCCCGGAAGTCCTATCATCTACACCAGCGAGCACTATTCGACGGCCTTGTTGGAAAAGCTGGTGCATGGCAGCGGCCGACTGCCGCCCAACCAGCACTACCTCGAAATCACAATCCCGCGCGGGCTGAGCTACGAGGTCTTTTCCCAGCCGTCACTGCCCGGCTGGGACACGATGCCAGCGACGGTGAGCAAGGGATTTGGCGAAACCTGGTGTTTAGAACGGCGCAGCGCCATCCTGCTGGTACCGAGTGTCGTGGCGCGTCTCGATTGCAATGTGCTGATCAATCCGGCGCATCCGGAGTTTTCAAGGATCCAGACCAGCCTCCACCAGCCCGTCTATTGGGACCGGCGGCTGTTTGGCGCGTAGGCTTTCTGTCGGCTACAACCTTGAGGCCTTGCGCAGCCGGTCACGTCGGCGCTGATATTTCCGCGTCATCTCGGCCGCGGCGTGGCCGAGCTGCTTTTGCACATAGCGCTCGTCGACCTCGGCCGACGAGGCAAGGGGTATTCAGACGATTATCCGTGCCGCCCGGCCGAGCGTGCGTTCGGCATCGTTGTAGTAGTTGGACGCCTGTTGCACCGAGCGATGCTGCGACTGCTGCATGGCTTCGGGCAGCGGAATGCCGCGGCGTGCGGTTTCGGTGAGATAGCCGGAGCGCAGGCCGTGGGCGGAGAAGGCTTGCGGATCGAGCCCGGCCTCGGCGACGCGGCGCTTCAGGATCAGATTGACGGCTTGTGGCGTCAGGGCGCGTTTTTCGAGATTGCCCCAACGGTCGATGCCGCGGAAGACGGCGCCTTCGGTGATCTCGGCGCGTTCGAGCCAGCCTTTCAGGGCCAGAACAGGCCGGCCGACGAGCAGCACGGAGGCGTCGCTGTCGGCCTGTGTCGTCTTTGTCCGGCCGAGCCGGATCGACAGGCACGGGAGCTTGTTCGAAGAATCCGGAGCCTTGGGATCGGCCGGCACCGGCTCTTCTTCGACGATCTGCTCGAACCTGAGCGAAGCAATTTCGCTACGGCGGCGGCCGCCGGACGCGAAGGCGGTGATGAGAAGGGCGCGGTCGCGCACGTCGACGAGACGGTCCCCGGCGCAGGTGCTGAGCAGGGCGGTCAAAATGTCGGCGGTCACGGCTTTCTTGCTCTTGCGGCCGCACCGCCAGTTTTATGGCGCTCTGCAAGCCCGGGGCTGAAAAATTTCCGCGCAAACCGCGCCATTTGGTCAGCGTCGACCAGCTCGACAGCCGCCGGCGCACGGTGGCGGGCGCGTGCGGTCCGTCGCTGCGCAAAAGCCCTTGCGATTTCAGCGTCGCCGCGACGTCGGTCGGCATGCCGTGCGCCGGATCCGTTTCGCGTTTCGCAAAATCCCACAGGTGGTGCGCGACGAATTTGATCAGCAGCGCTTCGGGCGCCGGCCAGGGCAGCGGCTGTCCGGTGGCCGCCAGCGACCACGCCTCGAGATAGCCGAGGTCGGAGGCCAGCGCCCGCAGAGAATTTGCGCCAATGCCTTCCCTGGCCAGGTGGCGCAGCGTTGCGACGTCGTCATCGGTCAGGAGATCGGCCAGAAAATCGCGACGGTCGAACGGCAGCACGGAATCGAGCGCGTCGAGGGCTTCGGCCCGTCGCGCGACGAGTTCGGTGCTTTGGCGGCCGCCGGCGCGGGCAGGGGGCGTTTCTGGCATCGAGGGGACCTTTCGGGCGGGTTTCTGCGGCCGTTGCAGCCGTGCTTTGCGCCGAATCTAGCGCCTCTTGGCCGCCCAAGCCATCGCTATCGATAAGCGGTCATTATCGATAGTGATCTTTCTCCCTGAAGAAACACGACGTAAGTCCAGTGAGACCCTTACTAGCTTGACCAACGCGAATCAGCCATCATGAAAACAATGGCTTACACGCTCGACAAACTGCCCCTGGAAACCCTGATCGGGCCAGTTGTCCGCGCGACCGAGTGTCGGTTTTACTTCCCGATTTCAATTGAAACGCTAAGCTGAAAATCCTGCTCTCCGGGATCTCTACATGGCGGCCTGAAACGGGGGAGGGGAGGGGCTTTTTCAGAGGCCCGACGCCTTGGTCAGGTTGGTGCGGAATCTGTCTCGCCTCCGTTGATATTTGCGTGTCATCTCGGCCGAGGCGTGGCCGAGATGCTTTTGCACATATCGCTCCTCGATGTCGGCCGATGACGCTAGGCCGGCACGAAGGGAATGGCCCGAGAACAGCAACTCGCGTTCGCCTTCCGGAAGATCGGAACGGACGCCGGCGGCAAGGGTGGTCTGCTTGACCAGGCGCGCGACATGCTTGTCGGAAAGCCGCTCGGTGTCGACGGTCTTGTTGTCCTTGAAGATGCGCCGGAAGAGCGGACCCCGCGCGATGCGACCGAAGCGGATCCAGCTCTCGAGCGCGGCGGCCGGGCAGGTCTGGTCGGATGCTCCTAAACCGACCTCGACCTCGCGCCATCCCGTCTTGCCGCGCAGGGTGACCAGCACGCCTTTGCCGTCAAAAATCTCGATCCAGCCGGCGCCGTCACTGCGGTCGTCGCGCACGACGTCCAGACCGACGACTTCGGAGCGCCGAAGGCCGCCGGCAAAGCCGAGCAACAGGATCGCCCGGTCGCGCAAGCCCCGCAGATCATGGCCAAGCGTGTTGACCATCGCCTTGATGTCGTCGCCAAGCACGGCTTCCTTCTGCCGCGGCGGCTTTGCGTGCTGGCGGCGAATGCCGGCGAGTACGGTGGCGATGTGGCGATCCGCTCGATCCATCGGCTGGCCACGCTGGGTGAAGTTCCAGGCGAGACCGGATAGGCGGCGCTCGATCGTCGCGACGGAGAGCGATGGCAGGCCGCGTTTCGGATCGCCGGCAGCGCAGGCACCGATGTAGAGGCCGATGACCTGGCTGGAGGGCGGTAGCGGATCGAATCCTTCCCGGCGACACCAGGAGGTGAAATGCCGCCAATCCTTGGCGTAGGCGTCCCGCGTGTTCTCGGAACTGGCGGCCTTTGCGTAGGCCGTCGCGGTCTCGACGAGGGCTTCCAGCCGCGCCGGCGATGAGCCCATTTCCATGACCAGATCGACGATGTCGGGCAGATCGCCGTCAAGATCGTCGGCGTCCGAGAGATCGTTTTCGGTGGCATTGGCCGGGGGATTTTCCATGATTTGGCAGGCTACCGCCATACGTCCGATAAGGCAAGCTTACCGGACATAAAAGCGTTGCGACAGGCTGTGCGCTTTGCACCGGATCGCTAGCGAAAAGCGCACGATGGCGTTATCGTCCACGCCATGATTCGTCCCGCCATGTCGCCGATTGCATCGACCTGCGAGCCGCCCACCGTGCCCGGCTGGGCGACCCAGCGCGGGTCGGTGACGAGCGATGCGGAGGCGGCGTTCATGGCCGGCGCGGCGTTGCATGCCCTCGACACTCTGGTGCGCGCGGCACCGCCCTGGGCCGGCGCCTGGCGCCAGCGCCAGGCGTTGAAATGCGCCGCGGCCGCCGTGCGCCTCGCCGGCCGCGCCGAGGACGAGGCGGCGCTGCGCGACGCCTGGCATCTGCGCAGCCCAGGCGACGATCCCGGCCCCTCCGGCGCCATTTTTGCGGCATGGAAACGACTGGCCTCACGCTCGCCGGCGGTCGACGCCGACGGCCTGCGCGGAATCTGCGACTTGCTCGGGGTCCGCTGGGATGGCGCGCTGGCGACCATCCCCGAACAATCTGCTGCGGTCCGCGCCGCCGGCGCCGTTCATGGCCGCCGCCATCGCCGGGCACGTCCACGCCGCGCGGCCGGAGGCGGCGTTTTTGGGCTGGTGGCTCGCCGACCTGGCGCTGGCGCAAAGATTGCGCTGGCCGCGGCCGGTGCCGCTCCTGATGGCGCAGGTGCATTCGTCAGCCTTTCGCACCGAGGGCGCACGAGGCGCAAAAATACGGCCGGGGGAGCAAAAGTTCGAGCGGGCGGTCTGCCTCGCGGTCGCGCAAGCCTCGGTGGAGGCCTGCCGGCTGGCCGCCGACATCGCCCGGAACGCCGCCCGGCTTGCCGCGGCGGCGCCCAAGCTCAGGGCGAAAGGGGGCGGGGGAGGCGATCAGGTTGCTTCTCGACGAGGACGCCGTGCCCGGCTCGCTGCAGACGCCCCGTCTGTCGCGATGGGGCGCGCGGCGCCTGTTCGAGCGGCTGACCGGTCTCGGCGCGGTGCGCGAACTGTCCGGCCGCGCCACCTTTCGCATCTACGGGCTGTGATGATGGCGGCGCGTCCGACGAAGGCTCGCCGAGACAATGGGGATGGGCAACGACTGTTGCTTGACCGGGATCTCGACCACCTGCCGCCGGAGGTTCGGTGGCGTGAATGGATGGGGCGGGTCGAGGCGGTCATTTTCGCTTCCCACCAGCCGGTGTCGCGGGAGGTTCTTGCGCGGATGGTGGGCCGCGACTGCAATCTCGATCTTGTGATCGACGACATCCGCGCCGAACTGCGCGGCCGGCCCTACGATCTGGTGGCGGTCGCCGACGGCTGGCAGCACCGCACCCGGCCGGCTTTTTCAGACGCTATCCGCGCCGCTTCGGGCGTCAGCGAACAGACCGTCGACCTGTCGCAATCGGAAGCGCTGGTGCTGATGACGGAGGCGTATTTCCAGCCGATCACCCGCGCCGAGCTGTCCGGTTTTTTCGGCCGCGAGATCAGCCGCGACCTCATTGGCAATCTGCGCGGCGCCGGCTTCATTGCTTCCGGACCGCGCGCGCCGCAGCCGGGGGCGCCCTACACCTATGTGACGACGAAGACCTTCCTGTCCCACTTCAGCTTCGAGACGCTGCGCGATCTCCCCGACATGGAGAAGCTCGAGGACGCCGGCCTGCTCGACAAGGCAAAACTGCTCGCCGACTTGTCCGGCGCGCTCGGCATTGTCAGCGAAGACGCAGAGGCGGAGGAGCAGGGGCTGCCATGACGCCACCGCCATTCGGGGAAGACACGATCCGTGCCCTCGCCACCGAGGAATCCTTCGCGCGCGGCAAAAGCTACTTTCGCAGCGGGGCTGTTTCCGAACTCGTGCACCGCGGCGATGTCCTGACCGCGCAGGTCGAAGGCAGCGAATTCGCGCCTTACGTCGTGACGGTCAGGCTCCGCGAAGGCGGCGTCGCCGACACGCGCGGCGTGACCGAGACACGCTGCTCCTGCCCCTACGACTGGGGCGGCGCCTGCAAGCATGTCGTCGCCGTGCTCCTGAAGTTTGTTGCCAAGCCGGGCGAGGTCGTGGAAAGGCTTCCGCTCGCGGACATGCTCCGGGACCTCGATCGGGCGGCGCTGGCGGCGCTGCTGATCAGCCGGGCCGAGGAGGATCCGGGCTTGGTGCTCTGGCTCGAGGCGGAACTGGCCGTCGGCGCGCCGGACGGATTTTTGGCGGGTGCGCGCCGCACCGCCGTCGATCCGAAACCGATCAGACGGCAGGCTGAGGCGCTGCTGTCGGGGCGCAATTCCCGAAGACGCGGCTGGAGCGACGATGTCCCCGCGGTCGACGAGGACGGCGTCGCGGCGCTGATCGACAAGGCGAGGCCTTTCCTCGAGGCGGGTGACGGTCGCAACGCCCTCGCCATTTTGGAGCCGGTCACCGAGGCCCTGGTGCCCGCATGGCTCGAACAGGCCGACTGGGACGAAACGCTGCACGAGTTTTTTCCCGTGCTCGGCCAACTGATCGCCGAGGCGGTCCTGATGAGCGATCTCGCACCTGGCGAACGCGACGACCTGATGGCGCGGCTCGATGTCTGGCAGGGCGAACTCGACGGCTACGGCCTCGACGACCATCTGCAGGTCGCGATCGATGCGCTCGAACAGGGCTGGGATGAGATCGGTCTTGCGGACGTGATGGCCGGCCGGGGACGAACCTGGCCGCTCTCGGGCCAGGGCGACTGGATCATGGAGCGGCTGACGGAAGCCCGGCTGCGGGTGCTCGATATCGGCGGGCGGGCGGAGGAATTTCTCAACCTCGCCAGAGCGGCGGGACGGCATGGCGATCATGCCGCGATGCTCGTGCGGCTGGCACGTGTCGCGGAAGCTGCCGCTTATGCCCGGAAACAGTTTCGCTCCGCCGAAGAGGTTCTGCTGCTCTCACAGGTCTTGAAGGAGGCGGGACAGATCGACGAGGCGCTGGAACTGGCCGAATGGGGTCTGACGCTGAAGGCGGAAGAGGACCGCCCCTATGGGATTGTCGGTCTCGCGCGCTGGCTGCGCGATTGCGCCGCCGCGCTGGCCAGGAGAGAACCCGCATTGACGGCGGCGGGCGCCGCTTTCGAGCACAGTCTGTCGCTCGAGGATTTTCGGGCGGCCGAGACCCTGGCCGGACCGGAATGGACGGCGATGCGCGCCCGCCTTCTCGCGAAGCTGGCGGCGGCGAAACACGCTCACGACCGGACCGAGATTTTCCTGAACGAAGGCAGGATCGACGAGGCGGTGCGGTCCGTCGACGTCGAGAACGTTTTGCGCAATCCGTCCAATACGGTTCTTATGCGCCTCGCCGAGGCGGCGCACGCCAGCCATCCCGACTGGGTCATCGATGTCTGCGAGCGCATGGCCGTCAACGTCATGGATTCGGGCCAGGCCGGATTCTACGAACTGGCGGCGCAGTGGCTGGAAAAGGCGGTGCTCGCCTATGATGCGGCGGGCCGGTTCGACGACTGGATCGAAAGGATCGACAAGCTTATCGAAAAACACCGGCGCAAGCACAAGCTCAAGCCGCTGCTCCAAGCGTTGCGCCCGGGCGCATAGGCATGGCCGGACGGCCTTGGAGAGCCAAACAGCCATATCGTCGCACGAACGCGGCAACATCGTCGATAGACCCTGACCGACGCTATTCCAGACGGTAGCCAAGGGTCCGATATCCGGTCCGCCGCTTCGCGGCCATACGCGCCAGAACCTGCACGGCCCCGTCGACATAATCATAGACGAGAACCTCGGACTTGCCCTGATGTTCGCGATGCAGGCGCCCGACATACTGGGCGAGCGTCCCTTCCACGAGATCGGCATGGTCAGGAACAGCGTGTCGAGCCGGTGGTCGTCAAAGCCTTCTCCGAGATAGCGGCCTGTCGCCAGAATGAGCCGTTCCTGATCGTCCGATACGCGAAGGGCAGCCTCGGCCGCATTGCGGTCCGCAGCCTTCATGCCGCCGCGCAGGACCACGAGATTGCGAGCAAACTTGGCAAATCGCGCCTGCAAGCGTTCGAGATGATCCCGCCGTTCGGTCAGCACGACCGGCGACCGACCCGCTTCCAGCGCCTTCAGCACGTCGTCGAAGATCAGATCGTTGCGGGGCTCATCCACAGCAAGCGCGGCATAGATTGCTGGCATCGAGGGGCGTTCCATGTTCGCAAGGGAAAGCGGAAGCTGGAATGTGGTCGGTCGTTCCAGGACACGGTGGCTCAATGTGCTTTCGATTGCCTGGTGGCGCGCACTCGCGCGATACCGGACCGGTCCGCATTGCATGAAGATGATCGGATGGTGCCCGTCCTTGCGCGCGACAGTCGCCGACAGGCCGAGGACGTATTTCGCCTTGGCGCGCCGCGCCACCAGCTCGAAGCTTGCTGCGGACAGATGATGGCACTCGTCTACGACGAGATGGCCGTAGTCGGCCACCAGATCCGAAACCTCGCCGCGCCGGACCAGGCTCTGGATAAGCGCAATATCGATGATGCCCGTCGGCTTGCGGCGCCCACCGCCGATGATGCCGATATGCTGCGGGTCAATTGCGAGGAAGGCTTTAAGACGCTCGATCCATTGAGTGAGCAGTTCGCGGCGGTGCACGAGGATCAGCGTGTTGCGGGCGCGCTGCGCGATCAGTGCCGCGGTGACGACCGTCTTGCCGAATGCCGTGGCGGCAGCCAGCACGCCAAAGTCGTGCGCCGCCAGCGCTTCATTGGCTTCGACCTGCCTGCCCCTCAGCGCGCCGAGAAACCGTGTGCCTTCGGGAAGCGAAGTTCCCGATTCCCGGCGATCCTCCAGGTCGATGTCACCGCCGTGGTTCCGGATCAGGTCGATCACCTCGTCCAGACAGCCGCGCGGCAGCCCGACATGACTCGGATGCACCTCCGCGCAGGAAATGATCCGGGGCTTGCCGAAGGTCGACAGGCGCATGGCCTGGGCGCGATAGAACTCCGGATTCTGGAAAGCAGCCAACCGAACGAGCCGCGCCACCATGGTGGCGGGCAAGCCGGCGCGTTCGACATAGGCCTGATCCGCGAGCACGATCTTGATTCGGTCCGGCAGCGGCTCGGTGACTGCGATCGGAGCACGCCTGGAAGGCGTCATCCGCCAGGGCTCATCCGCTGCTTCATCCTCGACCGGCAGTCGCACGCCGAGCACGCGGCCCCGCATCTCCGCCTCGTCTACCAAGCGGCTCACCGCGTCGGCGGGCAGAAGCGGCAATGACGACAGGAACGCCCACTGGTCGGCATAGGGACGCAGATCTCGATCGACAAAGACGCTGTTGCCCTGTTTCCGCGCGCGCCGCTGCAGCGGAAGGGCGATGAGATTTCCGAACCCGCCAACCGGCATGGTGTCCTGGCTTGGAAAGAAGCGGTCGTAAGAAGCAAAGCCGATTTCCGGGCGTCGCTCCATGGTCTCGGTCACGAGGAGGGAGCCGAGCCGTCGCGCGGTGCGCGCCGGGATCGGTTCGGAGAAGAAAATCCAGAGATGCCCGCCATTGCCGGACCGCGACCGCTCGAGCGCGGAATCAATGCCCTTGGCATCGCAAGTTTCCATCATGGCGATTGCATCCGCGGACCAACTCTCGCCGTCGAAATCAGCCGCCAGGAACCAGCAGGTTTCGTCGAGCAGCAGCGGGTAGACCCCGGCGACGAAGTTCTCGGAGCCGCGTCGCGACCCGGTAGCGCCGCGCAGATGGTTTTCAATTACGTCGTCGGAGACCGGAATGAAGGCTTGGTTGGGACATTCGCCGCATTTTACCCGCGGCTTGCCGCAGATTCCCTTTACCCACTCATTGGCGCAGGCCGGCGCATAGCCCGACCGCCCCGCCCTCCTGTTTTCCCAGCGGACCGGATGCACGTCCGATCGGCCAGCAAATAGGCGGCGGAACAGAGCAATTTTGTCTACCGCCGTTGACGCATTGGTGACCGGCGCGGCTTCGGCGAAAGGCGCGGACAGGTCCGCCAAGGGGAGCAGTGCCTGTGGCTGATCAAGCTCGACAAGTCTTGCTTCAAGGGCTCGTCGCTCCGCAGCCAGCGATTCCAGGCGGGCACGGATACGGTCAATCTCATCGTCTCTTTCAAAATCGCATTTCGACACAGCCTGAACCACTGTCTGTCAATCAAACGCCAGATATGTCAGCTCGGCCTCCAACAGGCCGATATGCTCTGGTACCATGACCACCTAACTGCCGTTCTCTAACACGTCGATAAGCGCCAATCAGGGCAGAAAGATCGACGCCCTGGATATCAATCGTCCTTTGGGGAGCTTCGTCCTCGATCATGACACGCTTGCGCATCCACTGGCAGAGCGGTTGCAAGGCTGCAGCAAGGCTACCGGCGGCGAGAATGCGCTGACGCCAGAAGATGATTTCGAAAGCCTCCGTCCCGGCCGTCAGATGATCGTGACATTCTTCTGCTATTTGGTCGAAACAGCGGATGCGCGCGGCTGAAGATAGGTTGATCAGCGTCCTGGCCGAGCCGGGATCAACGGCCGTCGGAAGGCTGAGGAGTCGCGCGATCAGCGAACTCTTTGCGAGAAAGCCCTTGGCGGCCTCCATGCGGAGCATGTCATGAAGGCAGCGCTCGAAACGCCGCGTTGCCGCTTTCACGCTGACTTTCGCGGCTGTTCTCAGGTCGAAATGGCAAGTGGCGCAATGATGCTGCGGAATAAGGCCCGATTGATTAAATGCTGCAGTGCCGCTGCCGCAAGACGGACACCGGTCACGCAGCCCGCAGCCGTGCATCGGGCAGGAGATACTGCTCGCCATCCGCCACCGCCGGCGGAAGTAAGGCGCCAAATCGGAGGTGAGGCACTGAGGGCAGAATTGCAGCCAGGTCGAGCGCCCTCGGTGGCCGGTCTGGCGCAGTGGTAGCAGGAGGCGCGTGCGCTCATCCTGCGCAAGGGTCATTGCAGCCAAAGTGTCTCGCGCAACTCCGGAATAGTGATGAAGCAGGCGCGCCGCGCCATCCGGCAGCGCAAGATCGAGCCGCGCCGACCACATGCCGCCGTCTATCCCGAAAACGTCGGCAAAATGGCGCGGTGCGATGCCATTGGCGAACGCCAGGCGATTGAGCCAGCTCGATAGCAGCTCATCCGCTTGCGGCACGACCACGACTGGCCAGCGGTCGGAATGAATCTCCCGGTAGTGCGACTGCACTTCGATCGCGAACTCGGCCGTGCCGGTCATAGCCGCTATAGCAGGGCTTCGCGCACCGGCGCCTGACGACGGGCCGAGAGTGGAATGTGGCCTAACCGATCGATCATCGCCCTCGAGATGCACTCGGCGCCGGATCGGACGGCGACCACCGCCGCCTTGGTGAGGATGGCGACGACCTCGCCGATCAGGCCCTCCGAGAGCGAAAAGATCTTGCGCGCCATTTCTTCCTCCGACAGGTCGGAGCTTTTGGCGAGCGGCAGGGCCGCCTCGAGACTGTCGAGGAGCGCCAGATATTCTTCGCCATAGCGCCACCGCGGGACCGCGCACAGCTCGAACCGGCTCGCCATTTCATCGGTCGCATTGATAAAGTCATAGACGGCGACCTCACCGATCAGACCGGCGAGATGTCGTGAATCCGGCCAAGCCGACGCAGGAAGGCGAAGATCGCCTCGACGTCGCGGGTGCGGCCGCGTAACGCGTTGTGGAATTCGTCGAAGATCAGGATTCGGGGCGCGAGGCTGGCGAGCAAGTGATCGAGTTGCGCAGCCTTCCGACCAACATCGCGGACGTTGCCGATCGGCGCTTTCAGCGCCTGAAGGACGCTGGCATAGAAATGGGCAAGCCCCGCGCCCTCGTGGGTTTGCACGATCCAGACCCGTTGCGTCGGAGACATCCTCAAATGCTCGATTGCGAATCGCTCGGCGACCATCGTCTTGCCGTTGGCGTAAGGACCAATCAGCATCAGGCCGCCGGTGCGCAGTGCAGCCGGACGGGAAAGCAAGTCGGCCAACCGCTCATGAGCGTCCAGCGCCGCGTGATGGCCGATCCAGCGCGGCGAGCGGATGAAGGCGATCCGCTCCTCGATGTTTCCATCGAGATAGGGCCGTACATGGTCGAGAAGATGATCGGCCATTCACGCGCTACCATTCTTCGATCGGCAGCCGCCGCTTTTGACGCACCGGGTGCTCCACCGGGGCCGGCGGCACCGGCGCCATTGCCTCATAAGGCTTGGAAGCTCCCGCCGCATGGCCAGCGCGAACCGCGTTGCGCAATTCCGTCTTCTTGTGCTTGGCGGTTCCGGCAACGGACGCAATCTCACGGCGGAGCTGGACCTTCTCGACATTCGACCGGGCATTCGCCATCCGGCGGTTGGCGCGGTCGCTTTCGTGCTCCCACAGGGTGACCGGCGTCAAAATCCCGTCACGGCGCCGGACCGAGCGAAAGGCGACACCTGCGGGGTCGCGGACATAGACATGACTGATGTCGCGCGGATCGTAACGAATCTCCAGCTTGCCCAACCGGTCGCGTTCGGGAACGAACGAACCGAGCCATGGCGCGTAATAGAACAGGGCAAACATGCTGATGCCTTGCGGCGTCAGGCGCCGTTCGGCACCCGGCAGAAACGTCAGCAGGACGTCATGCGCGTCGTCATTGAAGCGCGGATTATCCACCGCGTGTGCCTGCCACTCGGTAAGCGGCACTTTTAGCGTCTTGGCGTTCTCCTGGAGATTGTGATCGACGACAGCAAGCGCGACGCAACGCTCGAGATCGGCAAAGCTCAGGCAAGCACGTTTCTCAGACGGATATTCGTCACGGTCGGCCACCGATCGTCCGGTCGATCCCGGGTGCGTAGCAAGCACGGCATTGAGCTTGCCCAGCAGACGCTCGACCACACCACCCTGATGGACGCGGCCGCGGTCACGATATCGGATGCCGATGCCGTATTCCTCGCAGCCGCGCTGAAACGCCCGCCCCTTGAACTCCTTGGCCGAGTCCGTGACGAGTCGGCGTGGTCGGCCGAGCATTGGCCAGTCATGGTCAAGGCCGCGTGCGGCCATCCACTGCTCCTTCGGGCACATTGCGTGCGCAAGACAGAGTGCGACGGAGAGGGAAGACGGCTTTTCCAAGGACAGGCAGAAACCCAGAATGCAGCGCGAGAACACGTCGGTGAGGATGGTCAGGTAGGCGCGGCCGACGAAAATGCCGGCACCGTCGACCACCTCGACGAAGTTGATGTCGGTCGGCGTGTGATCGATCTGACAGACGTCGAGCGGGCGCGGGGCATGGATATAGCCCGGCCGCGGCTTGAGGCGACGAAGGTGCTTCGGGTTGGCTGACCGCCCCTTGGCAATCTCTTCCGGCGTGAACAAGGCCGGGATGCGGCGCGCGGCGGCAATGTAGGACGGCGGTCGAAGGCCGGCCTCCTCGCAACGCGCGCGGATTTCGGCGACGACAGGGGCAAGCGGCGGCGCTTCCAGAACAAGCCACTGCTCGCGCAATGTCGCAGCAATGATTTCCTCGATCTTCGACGGCAACCGCTTCCGGCGTGTGTTGCCCGTTTTCGGCAAGAGCACCGTTACTGTTCGGTCGTCACGATAGCGCGCCAGGAGATTGTAGATCTGACGGGTCGACAACTGCAGCTCAGCCGCTACGCGAGCAATCGCCGATCGGCGCGGCGCGGAACCATCGAGGACCTTGTCGAGTTCGCTCGCTATCCGCCGCGCCTGCGACCAGTGGTCGTCGGTCGCAGTTCGGGACGCGGCCAAAGGCCCCTTTTGCACCAGCTTCTGCAAGGCGGCACCCCATGGTTGAAATTCTTAGCGAGAAATCAGTCGCGCAATACCACCCAAAGCCAACGCGGATATGACATTCGCAGGATTGAAATCCGCAAGTAAAAGCCACAGCGGCCGAGGTTTTGGTCCGCCTCGACGAGCGGGTTGCCCGTTCGCCGGTCCGCGACGGCTTTGTCGAGCGCCAGCATTTTGCCGATGCCGCTTCCGCGCTCTGGCTCGAGGGCGAACTTGTCCACCTCGAGGACCTTGTCCTGCACGACGCCCACATGGACATCCGCACCCCGACCCACGAGCTGACCCGCGCGCATGCAGTTCTGCGAAGAACCCGCCGACGGATTTTTGCGCACAGGCCTGACTGGGCGCTCAGCCGCGACGGTTTTTTGGCGCTGACCGGTCGCGGCGGCGCCATGCCGGCGGCGGGCCAAAAAAGCCGGGACGGGGAGGGGGCTGGAACTGCCTCTGTGGAAGCCGACGATCGCGATGACGCTGAGGCCGATCTGCTGGCCGGAGAATTTGCCGAGATCGATGCCGTCCTGGCGCGCTCGTCGAAGATTCTCAGCGGCGCCGACGTGCCGGCGAAAGCGGCGCGCCCGGACGACCGGCCGGACCTGATTTACGATCTCGACTGGAATGAGGAAGAACGCTTGGCCGAATGGCAGGCTGTGCTCGCGGAAACGCGGGGGCAACCAGTCGTGCTGCGCGCTGCGGTCCTGCTCGAAGCCTGGTCGGACATCGAGGTGCTGCAGCATGCCACGTGGCTCGGGCCGCTGCTCGTGGCTGCACTGCTGCGACAGGAAGGACTCGCCGCCCACCATCTCGCTTGCATTCATCTCGGCGCGAAAAACATTCCGCGCGAGCGGAGGCGGACGCGCAATCGCGGCGATCGGCTGCTCGCCTTGCTCGATGCCATTCACGACGCAGCAGTGGCTGGCCTGAAGGAACACGATCGGCTGGTGCTGGCAAAAAGCCAGATGGAGCGGCGACTCAAACAACGGCGCGCCAGCTCGAAACTGCCCGACCTGGTCGAGCTGGTACTCTCGCGGCCGATGGTCTCGACGGTCATGATCCAGGAGCGGCTAAAGGTGACAAAACAGGGGGCGCTCAACCTGATCGGCGAGCTTGGCGTGCGCGAGATGACGGGCAGGGGAAGGTTTCGGGCGTGGGGAGTGATCTGAAACGAGCACCGAGAGGTTGCCGCCGTTGTTGTGGGCAATGACGAGAGACTATACTACTGATAATGCAAGATTATCATTCGTTCTATGTTGCCGACAGGCGCGGCGGTTTTATGCGCAAACGGTTGTCAAAATGCTGTTGCGGATGATTCTGCGGCCCAAATCCTTCCGTCATGGCATGCCGCTGGGCGCCCTGTCGGCCGTGCCGATGGTGGCGGTCCCGGCCTGGCTGCGTCGCGCCGTTGCCGAAGTGCAAAGCCTCGCGGGCAAAGACGTCGAGGACGTCGCGCTCGCTGCTGGCGCTGCCATCTACGCGCTCGATGCGGTGGTCCGCCGGCAGGAAACGATGGGCCGGCGCCTGGCGCCGGCGGTCTGGCTCTCACAGGAGCAGCGGTGACCGCGCGGCAGATGGGCCGCGTCGAGGACGAAAATGCGCTGCGCGATGCTGTGCTGCTTACGCGGCCGGGCGACGATGTCGGCCCCGCCGGTCATTTGCTCCTCGCCTGGCGTCGGCTGGCATCTCGGCCGGCGGAAGAGTTGCTGAAGGAGAAAAGCCTTGTCGTGGTGCTGGAAGAGTTCGGCTACGCCGGCGACGATGAGGCGGTCAGTAACCTGGCGGACGATCTTCGCCAGTTCGCCGCCGTCGACGTGACGGTGAGAATCATGACCGACGTCATCGTGACCGCCGCACGCCACGGCTTTGGCCGAGCATCAGCTGCAGCTCGCGCGTGCGATGCTTGTTTTCTGAGTAGAAGTTGTGTTCGGCGTGGATCGAGAGACGAGCGACGGTGTCGGCAGTGAGAGTTCCCGTCGTCACTAATTTCTCGCTTGCCTGGAACGATTTGATTGCCTCTTGGGTCGAGACGCCGAGGGTACGTCGCCGGCGGTCCTCTTCGCTAACTGAGAACTTGAGCCCAGTGAGAGCCCGTTGAAGTCGAGCAATCTCCGCTTTGCTCGGACGATCAAGACTTGCGACAGTGACTGCCCAAGGACGCACCCGATGCGGGAGAAGCTCACGCATGACTGCTGCGGTCGCGGTATCGACCGCACCGGTGGGCTGGAGGTTGCGCTCACGCTGGAAGGTCTGGACGATCTCATCGACGACCGGTCCTTGCGCCTCAGTTGGGCTTGCTTCTACCAATCTGTCGAGGAGCTGGCCACGTCGTTCCTCGTCATCCCCAAGGACGAGTTTACGCTCGAGCAAGAAGCGCATCACGTCCGCAAGGCCGTCCTTGTGGTCAGCAATAGCTGCCAATGGTCGCTGCAGACCTCTTCGCATTTTCGAACCCCCGCCCGCTTGTAGTCAGTAGTGAGGTTAGATTGCACCAGCCCGGCTCATAGTAAGTCTAATTCAGCAATCGAACGGAGTCTCTAGAATATTTCGATCAAATTTTCAGAATATTCTCAGGACCGCACGTCAAGCGACGCTCGACCGCTCAGAAGCGCGAGGCTATAGTTGATGCCTGTTGCGCTTCGACAGAACCTGGGTGCTAGGTCGGCTTCTGTGCCCAATTGCGTAAAGCGGACGTTCGGCTTTGGAACCGCAACGGCCATATGGAGGTCATGACTGACCTTCAGGAATGACGCCAAATCAGACAAAACCTTGGATAAAACGAACTAATATCCTGCCAGCGGGTGCCATTTGCTGCAGCCGGATCCTAGCGAGGGACTTGACTAGTTGTAGCATGAAGCGTCCCATATGGATGTTACTAGCTGGAGGGGACTGTTATGGCGCTGATAATAATACAGATGCCCGGTGGTGACACCGAGGCGGTCGATCCAACTCAACTTCTGTGGTTCCGGCCAGCGTTCGACTGGGAAATTGCCAACACGACTACGATAAGGATAGGCAGTGAGCGCCTCTACTCCATTGAAAAAATGGACAAGATCTTCGATCGCTTCAAGCAAGCGGGCCACAAATTGGGGACCTTTACGGCACCCGGAGATGATATCAAACCCGTTGTCAATGCTCGAAATGTCTTAGAAATCGAGAAGGCAAAACCTGCCATCAATCATCCTGGAGCCAAAGCTGTCTTGAAATTCAGCTTTCGAGAGGGGCTTGCTGTCAGGGAGGCGCCAGAGGCTGCCAAGACTATCTTGGACGATGCATTAAAGGCTTAGCAGGGGAAAACGTGGAGGCCACGATTTTTTCTTCGCTACCTAGATAAGTCACACTGAAACTTCGCACATAATGCGACTTGGGTTTGTCAGCGCGGCGCGGGCGCGCCATCGTTGACCTGAATGGGGGCTCTATGGGTCAAAAGAGCGAGTATCCGCCCCCACCGGTTCGACGGCTGCGTGTTTATGCTTTTGACCCCCAAGCCTCGACCACCGCAGCTACGGCTGGGATCAATGTGGCTACCATCAAGCTGACGTGGGAGCAAAGCTGGGAGGACGAGCTCCGTCCCGGTCCGATCAACGATTATCTCGAGGTCATCGATATCGATCCGGTCAGTGGGCAATTTTACGATCCGGTCGATGTCAACGACCCGCACCTTTTGGCGCAGGATGGCCTCGCCCCGTCGGAGGGGGACCCGCGGTTTCATCAACAGATGGTCTTCGCGGTTGCGATGAAAACCATACGAACGTTCGAGCGCGCGCTCGGCCGCAGAGTATTCTGGGCGCCGCGCCGAATGGCCGACAATACCTACCAACCCGTACAGAAGCTGCGCATCCATCCTCATGCGCTCCGCGAGCCGAATGCTTACTACAGCCGTGAGACCAAGGCGCTTTTGTTCGGCTACTTCCGCACCTCGGCCAAGCTGGCCGGTGCCCAGTGGGTGTTTACCGCGCTATCACACGACATCATCGTTCACGAAACGACGCATGCCATACTGGACGGACTTCACCGCCGCTTTGCCGAACCGACTAACGTGGACAGTCTGGCGTTCCACGAGGCCTTTGCAGACATTGTCGCCCTGTTCTCGCATTTCACACTCGAAGAGGCCGTGCGCGGCCAGATTTCCAGGGACGGCGGACGCCTGGACAATCGTTCACTTCTCAGCGGGCTTGCCCGACAGTTCGGCGAGGCCACCGGGCGCGATGGTGCGCTCCGCGATGCAATTGACGGGAATATCGACGGATCGCCACCCATTCTTAGCGATGAGATGACCGAACCGCATGAACGTGGCGCGGTCCTTGTGGCGGCGGTGTTCGATGCATTCTTAGCAATCTACGAGAACCGCACCGCCGACTTGTTGCGCATCGCGGGCGTTAAGCCCGGCGTGACGGCGGGTCAGGATCTTCATCCCGATCTCGTCAGCCGTTTGACCCGCGAGGCGAGCAAGTCCGCTGAGCACGTAATGCGGATGTGCATTCGGGCCTTGGATTACATGCCCCCGGTCGACATTCGCTTCGGCGACTTCCTGAGAGCCATCATCACGGCGGACTACGACCTCCTTCCCGATGATGTCCTGGACTACCGGCTGGCCATCATTGACGGGTTCCGGCGACGGGGCATTGTACCGGAAGGTTCGTTGTCAATGGCGCCGGACAGTCTCATTTGGGAAGCACCGGCCTACCGTGTCTCTGCAAGTGAACTTGACCTGGACCTGGAGCCGAAGTTCGATCGGGATCAAGCCATTGAACTGGCTGAGGCCAACGCGGTCGCAGTTCATAAGTGGATTCTCAAGGCCGACATGAGCAAGGAGACGGAAGACGCGCATTGGCAGGAAGTCTGCGGCGTTGTCTTCCGACGGCACCTCCGGTCCGATGATGACCGCGAAACAATTCTGAGCCGTCCCAGAATACCCAGAGGATTTGCCGCACCGGTCGAAATCCACTCGGTCAGAACCACGCGGCGGGCCGGCCCTGACGGGCAGGATCTCCGTCAATTGATCATCGAGATTGCGCAACAGCGTCGGGGCTTTCTTGATCGCTCGGTTCAGGTGGAACAAGATGCAAGCGGGGATGATCCGCAGCCTGGGGATTTCGCGTTCCGCGGAGGGGCGACCCTGATCTTCGATTTGCGGGAAGGCCATCTGCGCTACGCCGTGCGCAAGCCTATCAGTGATGACCGGCGCTTGGAGGATCAGCGAAGCTTCCTCATGGATCGCCAGTCGGCGAGCACTGCGCTGGCTTATGGCCTTCAAGATGCTTTGGGAGATGAAGCAGAGCCATTCGCGCTGGTGCACAGGGGAGGTTGACGGATGCGGACGCTGAAAAGCCTGAAAATCCGCATGTATCGGGGCATCTTGGGCGATTGCTTCCTCCTCCGTGCGACCGTTGACGAAGCGGGCGCCGATGTGACCCGATCGATTTTGATTGATTGCGGTGTCCTTCAGAACGTGGCCGCCGGCGCGGATATGATCAAGGATCTCGATGACGAAGTGGTGGCTGCGGTCGGGAAGGAGCGGCTCGCGCAAGTCGAGGCAGGCCCCAGTCGCATTTCCGCGATCGCCCGCAATGTTATCGAGGAGGTGAACGGCCGTATCGACCTCTTGGTCATCACGCATGAGCACTACGACCATCTCTCCGGATTTCTCTTCGAAAGAGAGCGCTTCTTTCACAATGATTTCGTAATTGGCCAATTATGGATGGCGTGGACCGAGAACCCGAAAGACGAGCAGGCAAAGGCGCTGAGAGAGCGCTTCGCAAAAGGAAAAAGGGCGCTGGCGGCGGCGGTTGCCTTGGCGCAAACCGAAGCCGGCAAGACCAATGCCAGACTGCAGAACGTCGCGAGCCTCGCGGCTTTCGCAGGGCCACTTCCGCAGGCAGGAATGGCGATCGGCGGCAGCCTTGGCACGGCCGACATTCTTCAGATGCTCAAAGACAAGGCCGGCAGCGATGCGACATCGTTTCTTGAACCGGGGCAGGCGATTGAGCTCGCAGATTTTGGGCTGAACGCCTACGTTTTGGGTCCGCCTCGCGATGAAACGCTGCTTCGCAAGGACACCCCATCTCACGGCTCCGGCAAGGAAGTTTACCTCACGCGTCTGGATGCTGCAGAAGCCGCGGAAAGCGCCGCGCGTGCACAGCTTGGGTTGAAAGGTGAGGGCGACGCTGTTCCGTTCTCGTCGGTCTACGCTCGGCCGATTCCCAAAGAGCCAACGGACAAGGGTCGGGAAGTTAAGGATCTTTACTACAACGAAAAGGAACACTGGCGCCGAATTGAAAACGAGTGGACCAGCTCCATTGAAGCGCTTGCGCTCAAGATGGACTCCGACACCAACAACACCAGCCTAGCGCTTGCCTTCGAGCTTCCCGACGGTCAGGTTCTGCTGTTTCCGGGCGACGCCCAGGTCGGCAATTGGCTTTCGTGGAACAACCAAAGCTATCCCACGCCAGCCGATGCGAATTCAAATCTCAAATCAGCCACCGCTGAGGACCTGTTGCGGCGCGTCACCTTCTATAAGGCGGGGCACCACGGCAGCCATAATTCCACGCTCAAACAACTGGGTCTGGAAAGAATGAAGGATCCTCGCCTAGTCGCCGCAATTCCCGTGGTGGAGGCCGTCGCCGCGGTGCAGGGGAAGGGCAGAACAAAACCCGGCAAGGGTTGGCAGATGCCCTTTGGTGAACTCTACAAAACCCTGAACGAGAAGACAAAGGGCCGGATCATGCAGGGCGACGGCGATCCGGAAACAGAGCGCCAAGCGTTCATCGACAACCCGACTGGCGACATTCCCGTCGTGATCGAACACGACGATCTGTTCGCGGAATTGACCTTCGCATTCGCTTGAAAAAGACTTCAAAGACGACGAGTGGATGTTTCGGCGACCAGAGGGCTGGTTCCGCGATCAGACCTGGCGCCTACACCCATCGATATGCGCGCCTATACGTCGGAATTGTTCGTGAGCGTGACGAGCACCCCATCTTGCCTGAGGGCTATGCACTGGGGAGATTTGCCGCCTGATTTGCGGCAGCGAGGAGCGCAGGCGCATGGAGTGG
>NZ_JAMYQT010000053.1:0-34489 GCF_040320985.1 Mesorhizobium sp. M0571 | reverse complement strand
TGCCCATCCAGGTGCGGCCGGTGACCAGCTGGAACGGCCGCGTCGAGATCTCCTGGCCGGCGCCGGCCACGCCGATGACGACCGACTTGCCCCAGCCGCGGTGAGACGATTCAAGGGCCTGCCGCATGACTTTCGTGTTGCCGGTGCAGTCGAAGGTGTAGTCGGCGCCGCCGATCTGGTCGGCGCCGCGCTTGGTCATGTTGACGAGATGAGCCACGATATCGCCGTCGATCTCCTTCGGATTGACGAAATGCGTCATGCCGAATTTTTCGCCCCATTCCTTCTTGTCGTTGTTCAGGTCGACGCCGATGATCATGTCGGCGCCGGCAAGCCGCAATCCCTGGATGACGTTGAGGCCGATGCCGCCGAGGCCGAAGACTATCGCCGTCGCGCCTTGCTCGACCTTGGCCGTGTTGATGACAGCACCGATGCCGGTGGTGACGCCGCAGCCGATGTAGCAGATCTTGTCGAACGGCGCGTCGGGATTGACCTTGGCCACCGCGATCTCGGGCAGCACCGTAAAATTGGAGAAGGTCGAGCAGCCCATATAGTGGAACAGCTTGTCCTTGCCGATCGAGAAGCGCGAGGTGCCATCAGGCATCAAGCCCTGTCCCTGGGTGGCGCGGATGGCGGTGCACAGATTGGTCTTGCGGGACAGGCAGGACGGGCACTGCCGGCATTCCGGCGTATAGAGCGGGATGACGTGGTCGCCCTTCTTGACCGAGGTGACGCCCTTGCCGACGTCGACGACGATGCCGGCGCCCTCATGGCCGAGGATCGCCGGAAAGAGGCCTTCCGGGTCGGCGCCCGACAAAGTGAACTCGTCGGTGTGGCAGATGCCGGTTGCCTTGATCTCGACCAGCACCTCGCCATCACGAGGGCCTTCGAGGTCGACCTCCATGATCTGCAGCGGCTTTCCGGCGGCGACAGCGACTGCGGCGCGCGTTTTCATCAGGCAATCCTCCCAAGGCAAATCTGCAGTCCAAGCTTAGATTTAACTTACCTCTCAACTCTGCGCTATGCACGAAGCGACGTTCCGACCCCGGATTTTCGTCAGTGCCCGCGGATTTGCATTCGAGATAGGCCCCGACTTTGCCTTGACCGGCCCCCTGAAGCCCATAAAACGGGAAGCCCATAAAAGAAGGGCAGCCGAGGGACGAGGCCTGCATGTTCACAAAGATCCTGATCGCCAACCGTGGCGAGATCGCCTGCCGCGTGATCAAGACGGCGCGCAAGATGGGCATCGCCACCGTCGCGGTCTATTCCGACGCCGACCGCGATGCCGTGCATGTCGAAATGGCCGACGAGGCGGTGCATATCGGCCCTTCGCCCGCTGCACAAAGTTATCTGGTCCCGGAAAAGATCATCGCCGCCTGCAAGGCGACAGGGGCTGAGGCCGTGCATCCAGGCTACGGTTTCCTGTCCGAGCGGGCATCCTTTTGCGAAGCGCTGGAGCGGGAAGGCATCGTCTTCATCGGCCCGAAGCCCAAGGCCATCAAGGCGATGGGCGACAAGATCGAATCGAAGAAGTTCGCCAACGCCGCCAAGGTGTCGACGGTGCCCGGCTGGCTTGGTGTCATCGAAAACGCCGCCCATGCCGAAAAGATCGCCGGCGAAATCGGCTATCCCGTGATGATCAAGGCCTCGGCCGGCGGCGGCGGCAAGGGCATGCGCATCGCCTGGAGCAAGGCAGAGGTGCGCGACGGCTTCGACCGGGCGCGGTCGGAGGCCAAGAGCTCGTTCGGCGACGACCGCGTCTTCATCGAGAAGTTCATCGTCGATCCGCGCCATATCGAAATCCAGGTGCTCGCCGACGCCCATGGCAACACGCTCCATCTCGGCGAGCGCGAATGCTCGATCCAGCGACGCAACCAGAAGGTCGCCGAGGAGGCGCCGTCGCCGTTCCTCGACGCCAGAACGCGGAAAGCCATGGGCGAGCAGTCGGTGGCGCTGGCCAAGGCAGTCGACTATCAGAGCGCCGGCACGGTCGAGTTCATCGTCGACAGCGACAAGAACTTCTATTTCCTTGAAATGAATACGCGATTGCAGGTCGAGCATCCGGTAACGGAGCTTGTCACCGGCATCGATCTGGTCGAGCAGATGATCCGGGTGGCGGCCGGCGAAAAGCTCGCCATCAAACAGAGCGACGTCAAGCTGAACGGCTGGGCGATGGAAAGCCGTCTCTATGCCGAAGACCCGTATCGCAATTTTCTGCCGTCGATTGGCCGGCTGACGAAATACCGGCCGCCGGAAGAGGGGCAATTCGGCGAGCTCGTCATCCGCAACGATACCGGCGTCACCGAAGGCTCGGAAATCTCGATGTTCTATGACCCGATGGTCGCCAAGCTGTGCACCTGGGCGCCGACACGGCTCGCGGCAATAGATGCGATGTCGGAGGCGCTGGACAGTTTTGTCGTCGATGGCATCGAGCACAACATCCCGTTTCTGGCGGCGCTGATGCAGCATCCGCGCTGGCGGGAAGGGCGGCTGTCGACCGGCTTCATCGCCGAGGAATATCCGGGCGGCTTCACGCCGATCGTGCCTAGCGCCGAGGAGAAAGCGGTGCTGGCAGCGATCGCCACCGCGGTCGAACTCCTGCGCCGCGACCGGCTCGACCGGTTGGGCGGGCGGTTGGCGCCGCATTCGGGCGCCTTGAAGCGCGATTGGGTGGTGAAGATCGGCGAGGACTATCTTTCGGTCGCCGTCGCTGAGGGCATGATTTCCATTCCGATGGAGCTCGACCTGTCGATCGACGGCGGCAAGCCGCTGACGGTGGCATCCGACTGGCGGCCGGGTGATCTCATCTGGCGCGGCAAGGTCGGTGGCCGCAAGGTCGCGGCGCAGGTCAGGCCGGCGCTGAACGGGTTCCGCATTGCCTGGAAAGGCATGTCGGTGACGGCGCGCGCCATGCTGCCGCGCACCGCCCAACTCGAAAGGCTGATGCCGGAAAAAGTGGCGCCGGATACCTCGAAGATGTTGCTTTGCCCGATGCCAGGCCTCGTCGTATCGATCGCCGTTGCCGAGGGGCAGGAGGTCAAGGCCGGCGAGACGCTGGCCGTGGTCGAAGCGATGAAGATGGAAAACGTGCTGCGCGCCGAGCGCGATCTCATCGTGTCGAAGCTCAACGCCAAGCCAGGCGACAGCCTTGCCGTCGATGCGGTGATCATGGAATTCGCGTGAGGCTGAAACCCGCCTGAGGCTGGCGGGACAGAGGGGCGCGCGAAGGAACGCGACCTTGCAATTGGTCGAACACGCTCGCTTGAGGAGGGACAAGGCGAGGCCGTGAGGAATTCGCATTTTTTGCCCCCAACAGCGTATTTTGTTCTTGCTTTGTGCCGGCAGCTATGCTATTAATTTGGGCATGGTGCTGATTGGCGCTGACGACCCGCCCGCCGTGGCGGGTTTTTGTTTGGGGCTTCTTTTCGACCAACGTGGCGGGTACTGCCGACCTCAATGTCGGCGGGACAGCGCCGCTCTCTGTCCTGCCGGACATCTCCTCCACGAGGGAGGAGATTGGCAGCTTCGGTGGCAGCGCCTTTTCTACCGACGGAAGCGGTTGCTAGCTCACAAAGCTCCAATCGCTTCCGCTGGACTCGTGTTATCTGCTGCCGGACAATACTTCTTTATCGACTGAGTCCTTTCAGGCAGCGCGAAAAAAACCATGGCGGATGAGAGACTTCCACGCGATCCCTTGCTGCGCGAAGCCTATGCCAAGGCGTCGCGAGCGGAGGCGCCGGCGCGCCGGTTCATTCATCTGCGCGTGCATTCGGCCTATTCGCTGCTCGAAGGCGCCTTGCAGCTCGGCAAGATCGTCGGTCATGCGGTGCAGGACGAGTGCCCGGCAATCGCCGTCACCGACACCAACAATCTGTTCGGCGCGCTGGAATTCGCCCAGAAAGCGGTAAAGGACGGCATCCAGCCGATCATCGGCTGCCAGATCGACCTCGCCTTTTCCGGCGAGGCGAGCGACAGCCAGCGCGACCGCAGGCGCCAAGGGCCGGAGATGCGGCCGGTGGTGCTGATCGCCGCAACCGAGGCCGGTTACAGCAATCTGGTCAGGCTGGTCAGCCGCGTCTACCTCGAGACACCGCCCGGCGAAGCGGTGCATCTGACGACGGAGATGCTGCAGGGCCACTCCGACGGTCTGATCTGCCTAACCGGCGGGCCGCGCGGCCCGATCGGCAATGCCTTGAAGGAGGACCGCCGCGAACTCGCCGAGACGCGGCTGCTGGCGCTCCAGGGCCTGTTCGGCGACCGGCTCTATGTCGAGCTGGAACGGGTCTCCGGCTACGATCGCGCCATCGAGCAGTCGTCGGTCGACCTCGCCTACCGCCACGATCTGCCGCTGGTTGCCACCAACGAGGCGTTTTTCTTTTCTCGTGAGGACTACGAGGCGCATGACGCGCTGATCGCCATCGCCGAAGGTTCCGTGGTCGCGGCCGACAATCGCCGCCGCCTGTCGCCGGACAATTTCCTGAGAAGCCAGGCCGATATGGCGAGGCTGTTTGCCGACCTGCCGGAAGCGATCGACAACACGGTCGAGATCGCGTTGCGCTGCTCCTATTATCCCAAGACCCGCAACCCGATCCTGCCGCGCTTTGCCGGTGGCGACGTCGCCGACGCCGAGGCGGCGGTGAAAGCGGAGGCGCAGGAGCTTGCCAGGCAGGCGCATGAAGGGCTGGAGGCGCGGCTGGCCGCGCATGGGCCGACGCCCGGCTACACGGCCGAGCAATATCGCGAAAGGCTGGATTTCGAGCTCGGCGTCATCGAGAAGATGAAATATCCCGGTTACTTCCTGATCGTCGCCGACTTCATCAAATGGGCCAAGGTGCAAGGCATTCCGGTCGGGCCGGGCCGCGGTTCGGGCGCCGGCTCGCTGGTCGCGTATTCGACGACCATCACCGACATCGATCCGCTGCGCTTTTCGCTGCTGTTCGAGCGCTTCCTCAATCCCGACCGTGTGTCGATGCCCGACTTCGACATCGACTTCTGCCAGGACCGGCGCGAGGAGGTCATCCGCTACGTCCAGCAGAAATACGGCCGCGACCAGGTCGGCCAGATCATTACCTTCGGCACGCTGCAGGCGCGCGCGGTGCTGCGCGACGTCGGCCGCGTGCTGCAGATGCCTTACGGCCAGGTCGACAAGCTGAGCAAGATGGTGCCGTCGAACCCGGCCAATCCGGTCAAGCTCGCCGACGCCATCGCCAACGAGCCGCGCTTTGCCGAAGAGGCCGAGCGGGAGCCGATCGTGCAGACGCTGCTCGACACGGCGCAGAAGCTGGAAGGCCTCTACCGGCACGCCTCGACGCATGCCGCCGGTATCGTCATCGGCGACCGGCCGCTGTCGGAGCTGGTGCCGATGTACCGCGATCCGCGCTCGGACATGCCGGTCACCCAGTTCAACATGAAATATGTCGAGCAGGCCGGGCTGGTGAAATTCGACTTCCTTGGCCTGAAGACGCTGACGGTGCTGGACAGGGCGGTCAAGCTGATCCGCCGCCGCGGCATCGAGATCGATCTGGCCAAGATTCCGCTCGACGACCCCGATACCTACGCAATGCTGTCGCGCGGCGAGGTGGTCGGCGTGTTCCAGGTGGAAAGTGCCGGCATGCGCAAGGCGCTGATCGGCATGCGGCCCGACTGCATCGAAGATATCATCGCGCTGGTCGCCCTCTACCGGCCGGGGCCGATGGAGAACATCCCGACCTATAACGCCAGAAAGCATGGCGAGGAGGAGATGGCATCGATCCATCCGAAGATCGACCATCTCGTCAAGGAGACGCAAGGCGTCATCGTCTACCAGGAACAGGTGATGCAGATCGCGCAGGAGCTCTCCGGCTATTCGCTGGGCGAAGCCGATCTATTGCGCCGTGCCATGGGCAAGAAGATCCGCGCCGAGATGGACAAGCAGCGCGAGCGCTTTGTTTCCGGTGCGGTCGAGCGCGGCGTCGGCAAGCCGCAAGCCGACTTCATTTTCGACCTGCTGGCAAAGTTCGCCGACTATGGTTTCAACAAATCGCATGCCGCCGCGTATGCCGTCGTCTCCTACCAGACCGCCTATCTGAAGGCGCACTACCCGGTCGAATTCCTGGCCGCGTCGATGACGCTCGACATGGGCAATACGGACAAGCTCGCCGATTTCCGCCAGGATGCGCTGCGCCTCGGCATCGAAGTGGTGGCGCCGTCGGTGATGACGTCGTTCCGGGATTTCGAGGTCGGCGAGAACCGCATCTTCTATTCGCTGGCCGCGCTCAAGGGTGTCGGCGATGCGGCGGTCGAGCACATCGTCGCGACGCGCGGCGAAAACCCGTTCAAGAGCCTCGCCGATTTCTGCGAGAGGGTCGATCCGAAGATCGTCGGCAAGCGCGTATTTGAAAGTCTGATCATGGCCGGTGCGCTCGACTGCTTCGGTCACGACCGCGCGGCAATGATGGCCGGCGTCGAGCGGATGATGGGGCTGGCGTCGCTGGCGCAGCAGAACGCGGTCACCGGCCAGCACGACATTTTTGGCGCCTCGCTAGGCGCGCAATCGCAGGCGCTCAACCTGCCGGCGACCGACCCCTGGCTCGCCGCCGACCGCCTGCACCGCGAATTCCAGGTGGTTGGATTCTATCTCTCCGCGCATCCGCTCGACGAATACAAGGCGGCGCTGCAGAAGATGCGGGTGCAGAACTGGGGCGAGTTCTCGGCCGCCGTCAAACGCGGTGCTGCCGCCGGCCGGCTTGCCGGCACCGTCACCACCAAGCAGGAACGCAAGACGCGTACCGGCAACAAGATGGGTGTCGTGCAGTTTTCCGACACGTCGGGGCAATATGAAGCGGTGCTGTTTTCCGAGGGACTGGCGCAATACCGCGACCTGCTCGAACCCGGCCGCTCGGTGGTGATCACCGTTTCGGCCGAGGACAGGCCCGAAGGCGTCAATCTGCGCATCCAGACCGTGCAGTCGCTGGAGGACGAGGCAAGCCGCATCCAGAAAGCGCTGCGCATCTTTGTCAGAAATGATGGACCGGCATCGACAATCCAATCGCAGCTTGGCCAGCGTGGCGACAGTCAGGTGAGCATCATCGTTATCAAGGAAGGCGGCGAGGGCGAGGTCGAGATCGAACTGCCCAACCGCTACCGCGTGTCGCCGCAGATTGCGTCGGCGATGCGTGCGGTGCCGGGCGTGGTCGAGGTGGAACTGGTGTGATCTAACGCGATTAGCACGGTTCCGTTTGTTTCGACCGTGTTCGCCACCCCAGCGCCAGCATTGCCCGGTGACAATGCCGCTGGTATCGTGAGCTCACCCGCCCATACCATCAACTCGTCTTTTCGGTTGCCGGCCTGGGTCTTTTGGCGGCCGGGGAGCGTGTCATGGATGAGCGGACAGCCGCTGCCGAACTCCAGAAGATGGTCAACGGGTTCCAGGTATCTCAGGCGATATGCGTCGCCGCCACGCTGGGCATTGCAGATCATCTCAAGGACGGAAAACGCGCCAGCGGCGAACTTGCCGCGTTGACCAATACCCATCCCCAGGCGCTCTACCGGCTGCTGCGCGCCCTTGCGTCGGTCGGCGTGTTCCATGAAGCGGAAGACCGGTTCTTCTCACTAACCCCGGTTGGCAGCGCGTTGCGATCCGATGTTCAGCATTCGGTCGCGCCGTGGGCGATTCTGGCCGGACGGCCCTATTTCCGTCGAGCATGGAGCGATCTGCTGCACAGTGTCAGCACCGGCGAAAACGCCTTTCGCCACGCTTATGGCAAGGGCGTTTGGGAATATCGGGCGGAGCACCCGGAAGAGTCCGTCATCTTCGACCGGGCGATGACGGCCATGTCGCGTGGCGTCGCCGCCGCGGTGATCGCGGCCTATGACTTCCGGCCGTTCTCCGTCGTTATGGATGTCGCGGGCGGGCAGGGCGCGCTGCTTGCCGAAATCCTCTGCCGCAATCCCGGCCAGCGCGGCATTCTTTTCGATCAGCAGCAGGTAGTGGCGAAGGCCGGCCCGGTCTTTGACGCCGCGGGCGTGGCCGATCGCTGCGACATCGTCGCCGGCGATTTCTTCGTCTCGGTGCCCGAAGGCGCCGATGCGATTGTGCTTAAATGGATCCTGCATGACTGGGACGACGACACAAACACCCGGATCCTGAAAACCTGCCGCCGGGCGATGCGCCCAGAAGGCAAACTGCTGGTGCTTGAGAGCATTCTGGCGCCGCCCAACGAAGGCGCCAGCGCAAAATTCGGCGATCTGAACATGTTGATCATGCCGGGCGGGCAGGAGCGCACGGCGGAAGAATTTAAGTTGCTGCTTGCGGCATCGGATTTCCAGGTCTCGAATATTGTTGAAGCCGGACCTCGCATCAGCATCATCGAGGCGAAACCGGTCTGATTGTCTTCCGGGTCTGAAACTCTCCGAATGTTCTCAAGAGCCATAGCGGCTTCTCCCTGCTCCGCCCCTGGACGGCTGGTGCCCCGAACGTTATCGCAGTCGTCATGAAGGTAGCTGACAAGAATAGGGCGCAGGATCTTTCGGCGTTGGCGCGGCTCCGCGACAGGCTGCGCAAGCTATATCACGGGCGCACACCGGCGGCGTTCCGGTTTCAGCTTGCGGCTGTTGTCATCGACCTTGCCATCATTGCCTTTTTCATCGCCACGCCGGTGATCCAGAAGTCGTCCTCGTTCCTCTGGCTGGATTACTCCGTGGCAGCACTTGTCGCCGCCGACATGATTGCCCGGCTGCTTGCCTCCAACGACATGCTGCGCTTGATGAAACAGCCGGCGTCGTGGATCGATGGCTTCATCCTGTTGACGCTGCTGATGCCTGCAGCGCTGGCCAATCTGGGTTTTTTGCGCATCCTGCGGCTGTGGTCGCTGTCGCGTAGCGGCGCGCTGTGGCGGTTTTTCGAGATGCGCGGCTTCAGGCGATGGCGCGAGGCTAGCCGCGCGGTCATCAACTTCCTGACGTTCCTCTTTGTCATCACCGGTTTCGTCTACACCTTCTTCTTCCGCACCGTGGGCGGTCTCGAGAGCTATGTCGATGCGCTGTATTTCACTGTCGCCACGGTCACCACGACCGGTTTCGGTGACATCGTCCTGCCCGGTGTGGCCGGCAAGCTCACCGCGATCGCCACCATGATCATTGGCATATCGCTGTTCGTCCGGCTTGCGCAGGCGCTCTTCCGTCCCGCCAAGGTGTTCTTTCCTTGCCCGCAATGCGGGCTGCAGCGGCACGAGCCCGACGCCGTTCATTGCAAGGCCTGTGGGCACGTTCTGAACATACCCGACGACGGCGATTGAAACTGCAGCGCTACGCTGCTGCCGCTTCAGCAGGTTTGGTGGCTTTTTTCTGCAGATTGAGCAGATTGCCGAGCAGGATCAGCAGGGCACCGCCGGCGGTGAAGGCGTCGATCTGCTCGTGATAGAGCAGCCATCCGATCATCGCCGACAGCGGCACACGCAAAAAGTCCATTGGCGAGATGACCGTCGCATCGGCATAGACAAGTGCGCGGGCCATGCAGAAATGCGACGACATGCCGGTAAACGCGATCAGCAGGATCCACGGCCAGAGCTCGAGCGGCGGGTTTTGCCATTCGTATAGCGCCGGGGCGAGGCCAAGCACCGACTGGATGATCAGCATCCAGAAGATAATGCGCACGACGCTGTCCGTCCGCGTCAGCGATTTGACCAGGACCACCGAGACGCCGAAGCAGACCGCGGCGCCCAGCACGATAACATGCCCCGGATTGACCGCGCCGACGCCCGGACGCACGATGATCACCACGCCGATCAGCCCGAGCACGATCGCCGCAAGCCGTGGCCGGGAGAGCCTTTCGCCGAGGAAAGCGACCGCCAGCAGCGCGGTCCAGATCGGCGTCGTGAATTCGATCGAGATCAGCACCGCAAGCGGGATCAGCGTCAAGGCGTAAAGCCAGGCAGCCTGGCCGGTATAGTGGACGACGTTGCGGGTGATATGGGCCAGCGGACGACCGGTGCGCATCGCCGGAAAACCGCCTGACATCATGACCAGCGGCAGCAGGATGAAAAAGCCGATCACCGAGCGCAGCTCGAGCACCTGGAAAACGTTGAGTTCTGCCGTCGTGGCGCGGCCGGCCACCGACATCGCCAGGAACGAGGCGATCGACAGCGCCATCCAGAACGCGGCCTTGGGGATCGAGGGTGCGGGTGCCATGGGCGCTATGTCGCAAGCCGGCGCTTTCATCGCAACCGCTAGCCGACGCATTCGACTGGGCCAGCCGTGCAGCGTTGCAAACAGTGATGTTGAAGCCGGAACCCGCCGCTGAGGGGAGCGTTGGTCCCTCAGTGTTTGCGTGCTGTGTTTTGGATACCAACGAGGAGCGGTCCGATGAAATCACTTGCACGATTTGTACTTGCCGGCTGCCTGACGGCCGGGGCTGGCGCAGCACACGCCGACGATCCGGATTTTCTTCGCTCATTCCAGGGGAATTTCGCCGGCAAAGGCATCGTCAAGGTGACCACCGATGCGCCGACGGTGAATGTCTCCTGTCACTTCAATTCTGACGCGACGTCGAGGTCGCTATCGCTCGACGGCAGCTGCCGCGGTCTTATCGTGGTAACGCGCGATATCAGCGCGGATATCAAGTCGAGCGGGACGAAATACACCGGCACCTATGTCGGATCGCGCACCGGGCCGGCGCAACTCAGCGGCAGCCGCTCGGGCAATGCGATCAATCTTGGCATCCGTTGGGCGAAGGAGGTCAATGGCGATCGCAAGGCGCAATTGACGGTCGAGAAGAATGGCGAGGACGGCATGCGGCTGACCGTTATCGATACCGATCCGAAAACCGGAAAAAGGGTGGTGACCAGCAGGATCGATCTGCGGCGCACCTGAGCAGGGCATATTCAGGTGATGCCGGCCTGCGAACGGCGGCTTCCTGCGCTTCCGGTGCTTGCGTACCCGAAAGTACGCTCCGCTCCGGTTCTCGGAAGCCACCACTCTCCTGACCTGAATCTTAACATGCCCTATGCCGTATCACTCCTCGATCGGCTCGGGCGGATGGGCATCGCGGCCCTTGCCGAAGGTATAGCCGGTTTCCACCGCCCTGCGGCCAAACTTGCCGCGCAGCGTGTCGATGGCGCCTTCGGCCATGGCGCGCTTGCGTGACTGGACGTCGACCAGGTCGGGCGGGTCCGCCCTGTCATCGTCGGAGAGATCGCTGACGCCAATGCCGAGCAGCCGGTATTTTGTGCCATCCGCTTCCTTGCGCAGCAGCTCGAGCCCGGTCGAAAAAATGCGGTCGGCCAGCCGGGTCGGATCGCCGAGCTGGCGATTGCGCGTGCGGATCTTGAAATCCTGCGTCTTGAGCTTGAGGACGACCGTGCGTCCGGCAATGCCGGATTTTTTCAGCCGGGCCGAGACCTTTTCCGACAGCGCCCTCAGCACCGAGACCAATTCGTCGACGGAGGCAATGTCGGTATCGAAAGTGGTTTCGGCGGAGACGCTTTTCGCGTCCTGGCCGGGAACGACGCGACGGTCGTCCTCGCCGCGCGACAGCCGGTAGAGCCGGTCGCCCATGACGCCATAGCGGCGCATCAGGTCGCCGCGCTCCATGCGCTGCAGCTGGCCGATGGTGCGGATGCCGTCGCGCTCAAGCGTGGCGGCAAAGGCCTTGCCGACGCCCCAGATCAGCGTCACCGGCTGCTCGGCCAGGAAGCCGGTCGCCTCGGCCTCGCCGATCACCGAAAAGCCGCGTGGCTTGCGAAAATCCGACGCCACCTTGGCCAGGAATTTGCAGTAGGAAAGGCCCGCCGAAACGCTGATGCCGATCTCCTTTTCGACGCCGAGCGCGAAGCGCGCCAGCACCACCGCAGGCGGCAAGCCATGCAGGCGCTCGGTGCCGGCGAGGTCGAGGAAGGCCTCGTCGATCGAGAGCGGCTCGACCAGCGGCGTCAGCGCCTGCATCATAGCGCGCACCTCACGGCCGACGCGGACGTATTTTTCCATGTCCGGCGGGAGGACCACCGCTTCCGGGCAGGCTTCGAGCGCCTTGAACATCGGCATTGCCGAGCGCACCCCATGGACGCGAGCGATGTAGCAAGCGGTGGAGACGACGCCGCGCTTGCCGCCGCCTATGATCAAAGGCCGGTCCTTCAAGGCCGGATTGTCGCGCTTTTCGACCGCCGCGTAGAACGCGTCGCAATCGATATGGGCAAGACGCAGCCGGTAAAGCTCCGGGTGACGCGCGAGTCGCGGACTGCCGCAGCGCTCGCAACGGCGTGCCTCGCTGCCCTGGAAACTCAGGCAGTCGCGGCAAAAACCGTGTTCGGGATTGTTGACAGGGGCCGCCATCGCTGCGAACATAAAGAGAACAAATGCAATGGTACGACAGTGCGAGGCTGGCCACAAGGCGGCTGGCCGGGAGAGGATTGATGGAGACGATCATCGCACCGCTGACGCCTGAGCTTTGGGCGGATTTCGAGGACCTTTTCGGCAAGCAGGGCGCCTGTTACGGCTGCTGGTGTACGCATTTCCGGTTAGCGCCGGCGGTGCGCCGCGAGAGCAATCGCGAGCGCAACAAGGACCACATCAAGGCACGAATCGAGGCCGGGCCGCCGCCCGGCCTGCTGGCCTTCGAGGACGGCCAGGCGGTCGGCTGGATGCAGATCGGCCCGCGCGCCGACGTGCCCGAATGGAACAACCAGGGCAGGGGGTCGGCGCCGATCGACCCGGCCGACGCCACCGATCCGGGCGTCTGGGCGATCTCCTGCTTCTTCATCCGCACCAAGGCACGCGGCAGGGGCCTGTCGCACCGCCTGGTCGGAGGCGGCATCGACTTTGCACGGGAAAGTGGTGCATGGCTGCTCGAGGCGTGCCCGATCGACCTGTCGAAGGATTCGCGCTCGATCGGGCTGTTCGTCGGGTCGTCGCGGGTCTTCGAAAAGGCCGGGTTCCAGCGGTTGGTCGAGCGCAAGCCAGGCCGGCCGCTGGTGCGGCTGGTGCTGTAAGCGATGCCGCAACACATGGGCCTTCTCTTGCGGCTGTGATGGTATTTCCCTACCAGTGATAGAAACGGTGCGATTAAGTGAGGATCGACATGAAGCGCGTTTTGCCATTTGTTTTACTTCTTGCCTGCAGCGCACCGGCCTTCGGCCAGGCGGTCGACAGCCAAGGCGCCAAGCAGCTTTCCGACGATCTGGCGCACTATTTCGGCAAGAAGCTGTTCGATATCGGGTTCGTTAAAATTTCAGTCGACGGCGATGCCTACAAGCTGGCATTCGACTTCAAGCCAGTCACGGATTTGATGGCAAAGCAGCAAGCCTTCAAGTTCGACATCACGCCTTACTTCATGCTGGTCAAGCCACGCAAAGATGGACACTGGGACGTTTCGGCGGACGTGTCGCCCAAGGGGTCTATCGATTTCGGTGGCCCTGAGGGGCCGCAGCACATCGACTTCTCCGTGTCGGACAACAAGTTCACCGGAGTTTATGACCCCGACCTAGCCGCTTTCGCGAGCGCAACCGGTTCGATGGCTGGCATGACGATGACCACCCGAGAGCCCAAGCAGCAGGCGGATGTCACGGTCGGTCCTGGCACTGCCGTAATAGCTTCGACCAAATCCGCAAATGGCGGCATCGATTTCACGGTAACGGAAAAAATAACGAACTTCGCCGAAACGATCAAAGTCAACGATCCCAAAAGTGGGTTGAGTTTTCCGGCTGCTGTAAAAGCGCCTGAACTTTCCGTGGATGCGACCGGCAAGGGTTTACGGACAAAGCCGCTGCTCGACCTGCTTGCTTTCATCGTGGCGACTGACGATGAAGCCAAATTCAAGGCGAATGAGGCGGAGTTCAAATCGCTTCTGACGGCAGCACTGCCACTGTGGGAGCGGATCGACGGCACCTACGGCTTCAAGGACTTTGTGGTGGAGAGCCCGGTCGGCAAGTTCGGTGCGAAGCAATTGAATTCCGCCGTCGGCATGGACGGCATCGCCAAGGACGGCAAGATCAACTACGCGTTCAAGGTTTCCGGCCTGACAATGCCGCAGCAGGTGCTGCCCAGCTGGAGCGTTGCGTTGCTGCCGACGGATATCGACCTCAACTTCGGCGGCGCCAACATCGATCTGGACAGCATAGCGAAGAAAACCATAGAAACCCTTGATTTCAGAAAGGATCCACCGCTGCCGGCAGATTTTGGCAAACAGATCTCCGCCGACTTCCTGGCCAAGACGCCAAAGGTCGTTCTCGGACACAGCACGATCAAGAACGGCAACATCGAGATTGCGATGGAAGGCGAGATGACGTTCCCCGGCAAGAAGCCGGATGCGGACGTGACTGTCGACATCACCGGATACGAAAAGATCGTGGAGACCTTGCAGACGGCGGCGAAGACGGACCCGCAGGCCGCGCAGTATTTTACCGGCGCGCTGGCGATCAAAGGGTTTGGCAAGACGCTGCCGGACGGCCGGCTGGAATGGGTGATCAACACCAAAGCCGACGGTTCGGTGACGGTCAACGGCGCCATGCTGAAGCCGGCCGACCCCGTCGGGACTGACGACAGTGGGGAAGAGGCAACGCCGTAAAGCACCAGCAGTGGCCCGTCGTCTGCGGCAGGTTCTTCGATCTGCCCGCAGTCTCGGGATCGTCGCCTATATCGAATGCTCATGATTGTCGTCGCCGAGCGGGAGCGCCCGCAATGCCTTGCCGACTGCGGCGGGCGGCGTTCCGGTCTCCTCGGAAAAACGCATCAGCGTCGGCTCGTGAGCGAGGATGAACTGCAGCACGCCGGCCAGGAATCCCGGCTCGCCGGCCGCCCGGCGGATGGAATGGGCTTCGATGCCGGTGATCGCCAGGAAACGCGGCAGCAGCTCCGGATCGGCGGCGACGAAGCCCAATGCCTTCACGGCAAGGGTTTCCGCTTCCTCGCGCATTGACGCTGAGTTTGCCATCACTACCTTCTTTGGAGTGAAATGAGTCTCTTTTCGCAGTAATCGCAAGCGCCGCTTGCGGCAAGCTCTTCAATGCGGCGATCGAGGTGGAATCCGGCGGCTTTTGCCGCGGCCGGTTTCCGTTTCGTCAATCATATCGCTGTATAGTGAAGCAGGGTTTGATGCGTACCGGCGAGGGCGCATGACGGCATCCTTGGACAAAAGGGTCAGCCGGGACGGGAAATCGATGCCTAAGAAGGTTATGATCGTCGAGGACAACGAGCTCAACATGAAGCTCTTTCGCGACCTCATCGAAGCGAGCGGCTACGAGACGGTGCGCACACGCAACGGCCTGGAAGCGCTGGATCTAGCGCGGCAGCACAGACCGGACCTCATCCTGATGGACATCCAACTGCCCGAAGTGTCCGGCCTCGAGGTGACCAAATGGCTGAAGGAGGACGACGATTTGCATGTCATCCCGGTCATTGCCGTCACCGCATTTGCGATGAAGGGTGACGAGGAACGCATCCGCCAGGGCGGCTGCGAGGCTTATATCTCCAAGCCGATCTCGGTGCCGCGTTTCATCGAAACCATCAAATCCTACCTGGGCGATGCCTGATGTACCTTTGCAGCCGAGCCGGAGCTTTGTGAAATGACCGCGCGGATCCTCGTCGTCGACGACATCCCAGCCAATGTCCGGTTGTTGGAGGTTCGGCTGCTTGCCGAATATTTCGAGGTTCTGACCGCCACCAACGGGCCGGATGCGATCGAGATCTGCGAGAACGGCAAGGTCGACGTCGTGCTGCTTGACGTGATGATGCCTGATATGGATGGGTTCGAGGTCTGCCGGCGGCTGAAGGGCGACCCGGCGACATCGCACATCCCGGTCGTGATGATCACCGCGCTTGATCAGGTTTCGGACCGGGTGCGGGGCCTCGAGGCCGGCGCCGACGATTTCCTGACCAAGCCGGTCAACGATCTGCAACTGATGACGCGCGTCAAGAGCCTGGTCAGGCTGAAGTCGCTGACCGACGAGCTGCGGCTGCGCGCCTCGACGACGCGCAATATCGGCATCGAGGAGCTTTTGAGCCGCAACTTCGCTGCCGACGACGCAGTGCCAAAGGTGCTGCTGGTCGATGAGCGTAAGTCCTCCTTCGAGCGCATCCAGAAGATGCTGCGCGGCAGCGCCGATCTCGACGTCGCCACCGATCCGCATGCCGGCTTCTTTCAGGCTGCTGAGCTGCCCTACGAGTGCGTGATGATCTCGACGGCTTTCGCCGACTTCGACCCGCTGAGGCTCTGTTCGCAATTGCGCTCGCTCGATCGCACCCGTTTCCTGCCGATCATCCTTCTGGCGGACGAGGGCGAGGAGGGGCGCATCATCCGTGGCCTTGAACTTGGCATCAACGATTATCTGATGCGGCCGATCGACCAGCAGGAGTTGACCGCGCGGCTGCGCACGCAGGTGCGCCGCAAGCGCTACAACGACCAGCTTCGCGCCAGCGTCACCCAGACCATCGAGATGGCGGTGACCGATGCCCTGACCGGCCTGCACAACCGCCGCTATCTCGACAGCCATCTGCAGACGCTGTTCGACCGCGCCGTGGCGCGGCGCCGGCCGCTGTCGGTGATGATCACCGATCTGGACCGCTTCAAGACTATTAACGACACGTTCGGCCATGACGGCGGCGACGACGTGCTGCGCGAATTCGCGCGACGGCTGCGCAAGAATGTGCGCGGCATCGACCTGGCCTGCCGCTTCGGCGGCGAGGAGTTCGTCGTGGTGATGCCGGACACGGACGGCGCGGTGGCCGAAAAGGTCGCCGAGCGTATTCGCGCCGAAATCGCCCAGTTGCCGTTTCCCGTCGGCGCCGAAGGCAAAGCCGTCGAAGTCACCGTCAGCGTCGGCGTTTCGTCGGTGCTGAAAGGGGTGGACACGGTCTCGGCGCTGATGAAACGCGCCGACCTTGCGCTCTACGAAGCCAAGAGCGGCGGCCGCAATCGCGTCGTCGCCAAGGCGGCGTAGCGCCGAACACCAATTAGTCGGTCAACCCAACAGGGTTACGAATTTACCTTAATCCAAGCGATTTGCGAGGCTTGGTTAAGAAACGGTTGATTTCCATAAGTTGTTGCGCAAATGTGAAGCTCTAGACGGAACCGGCGCGAGGCTAGATTGCCGGTTCGATCCGAAGAATACCCCATGATGCTCAGGTCCGCCGCATCTCCTGGGTCCGTGGGGTCGGCCGGCCGGCGCTGGCACATAGTGGCCTCCTCGTACCGCTGCCAAACGCCGGCCGGCCCCCATTCCCGAAAACATCAGCACTCCGCGCCAAGGTACAGAAGACGCTGGGTTTTTGCCGTGGCAAGTAATCCCGCGCTGGGAGCAGCAAGCCGAGGCAAGGGGCGCGCGTCGTCAGCCGATTGACAGAGCCCGCCTTCTGTGTAGAAATTGGTTGGACCATTGAGCCATTTGGTGAACCCCTCGGCATGACCGAATTCGGCCTTTCTCCCATACAGGCGACTGCTCGCGACGACGCGGTGCTCAAGGCTCTGGCCGGCTTTGTGATGCAGGAAGCCCTCGGGCCGGGCCACAAATTGCCGACCGAACGCATTCTTGCCGAGCGCCTCAAGGTCAGCCGCAACACGGTGCGCGAGGCGCTGACGCGCTGGGAAGGGCTCGGCTTGGTCGAGCGGCGGCAAGGCAGCGGCACCTATCTCAAGGGAGCGGTTTCGCTGGACATGCTGCACATGCCGCTGACACTGGCGGGCGGCAATGATTTCACGAGCCTGATGCAGACGCTGGAGATCCGCCGCGCACTGGAAGCGGAAGCCGCCGCCCTTTGCGCCGTTCGCGCAGGCCAGGCCGAGATCGCCGAGATCGCGCGCAAGCTCGACATTATGGAGCAGGCCTTTCACACGCGCGCCGGCATGTCGGCGGAGGAGGACTGGGAATTCCACCAGTCGATCTACCGTACTTCCGGCAATCCGCTGTTCGAGCAGATCATCGCCGCCATGCACGAACTGTTCCATCGTTTCTGGGAACATCCGCTCGGCGTGCGTGATTTCGGCCACGCCAGCTTCCCCTTCCACCGCACCATCTTCGAATGCATCGCCGCGCACGATCCGGAGGGAGCCCGGGCAGAGGCGCTCAAGCTGATCGCCACCGTCGAGGACGATCTGAAGCGCGGCGCAGCCAAACTCAAACTTTCGGGCCAAAAATGAACGACCATCCCGCCGGTTTCGAACACGACTATCTCGCCGAAGCGGCGACGCTCCTTGCCCATGACGAGCCTTTCCCCGGCGGTGCGGTGGTGCCGCCGATCTACCAGACCTCGCTCTTCACCTTCGCCAATTATGCCGAGATGGCCGATACATTCGCCGGCAGGCGACGTCAGCCGATCTATTCGCGCGGCGATAACCCCACCGTCATGGAGTTCGAGGCGCGTGTCGCCGCTCTCGAAGGCGCCGAGGCCGCGCGCGGTTTTTCCAGCGGCATGGCGGCGATCAGCGCCACGGTGCTTGCATTCGTCGGTGCCGGCGAGCGCATGGTTGTCGTGCGCAATTGCTATGGCGATGCCTACCGGCTGTTCGAGCGGCTTTTGCCTCGGCTCAACATCAAGGTTGATTATGTCGACGGTTCCGATCCGGACGCAGTCGCCGCGGCGCTTCCCGGCGCCAAGCTGCTCTACTTGGAAAGCCCGACGTCGATGATGTTCGAGCTCCAGGACATAACGCATCTGGCGCGGCTGGCGAAGGAGCGGGGCATTGTCACCTCGATCGACAATTCCTGGGCGACGCCGGTGTTCCAGAAGCCGATTTCACATGGCATCGACCTGGTGCTGCATTCGGCCTCGAAATATCTCGGCGGCCACAGCGACACCGTCGCCGGCGTGGTGGCCGGTTCGGCTGCCCACATCCGACACATCAACGAACAGACCTATTCCTATCTCGGCGGCAAGCTTTCGCCTTTCGAGGCATGGCTGTTGCTGCGTGGCCTGCGCACATTGCCGCTGCGGTTGCCGCATCACATGAGAAGCGGGCTGACCATCGCCGAACGGCTGAAGGCACATGGCCATGTCGAGCGGGTCAACCACCCGGCCTATTCCAACCATCCAGGCAAGGCGACGCTTGCCGGTTATGCCGGGCTGTTCTCATTCGAGGTGACGGAAGACGTCGACATCCCGGCTTTCGTCGATGCGCTGAAACTCTTTCGCATCGGCGTCAGCTGGGGCGGCCATGAGAGCCTGGTCGTTCCGGCAAAGGCCTCGCTCGAGCAGACGCCGGGCCTGAATTCGATGGCGCGCTTCGGCGTCAGCCCGCGAACCATCCGCTTCAGTGTCGGATTGGAGAGTGTCGAAGACCTGTGGGCTGACGTTGCCCAGGCCTTCGACAAAGCAAAAAGATAAATGGAGCCGTTCAAAATGGGAGTGCTGAACATGAAGAAACTGAGCATCCTTCTTGGTGCCGTCGCGGGTCTGGCGATTTCCGCCGGCAACGTGCTGGCCGATTCCACGGTCAAGATGGTCGAGGTCATCACCAGTCCGCCGCGCACCGAATTCCTCAAGAAGCAGATCGCCGAGTTCGAGACGGCCAATCCGGGCGTCAAGGTCGAGCTGGTATCGCTGCCTTGGGGCCAGGCGTTCGAGAAGTTCCTCACCATGGTGCAAGCCGGCGACACGCCCGACATCGTCGAGATGCCGGAGCGCTGGATGGGCCTCTATGCGACGAACGGCCAGCTCGAGGATCTCGGGCCATACATGGCCAAATGGGACGATGCCAAAACGCTGGGCGAGCGTGCCAAGCAGTTCGGCTCGACGGTCAACAATAAGCAGTACATGATCCCTTACGGCTACTACCTGAACGCGCTGTTCTGGAACAAGAAGCTGTTCAAGGAGGCCGGCCTGGACGGTCCGCCGGCGACGCTCGATGAATTCGTCGAGGACTCCAAGAAGATCTCCGCGATACCGGGTAAATACGGCTACTGCCTGCGCGGCGGCCCGGGCGCCTTCAACGGCATGCACATGTTCATGAACATCGCCGCCGGCAAGGGTGGCTATTTCAACGAGGACGGCACCTCGACCATTAACGAGGAAGGCTCGGTTAAGGGCCTGCAGATGCTCGCCGACATGTACAAGAACGGTCTGGCGCCGAAGGATGCGGTGAGTTGGGGCTTCAACGAGACGGTCACCGGCTTTTATAGCGGCACCTGCGCCATGCTGAACCAGGATCCCGACGCGCTGCTCGGCATCGCCGACAAGATGAGCGCCGACGACTTCGCCGTGGCGCCGATGCCGGTCGGGCCGAGCGGCAAATCCTACCCGACGCTTGGTTATGCCGGCTGGGCAATGTTCGCCAATTCCCAGCACAAGGACGATGCCTGGAAGCTGATGGCAACGCTTTTGTCGCCCAAGGACAATCTGGAATGGGCAAAGGAAGTCGGCGTCATTCCGATCCACAACGGCGCCGACCAGGACGCCCACTTCAGGACCGAGCAGTTCAAAGGTTGGTTCGAGGAACTGAACAACGGCGACAAATACGAGATGGTGACGCCGCCGACGCATCTGGAAAACCTCGGCAATTTCGTCGACCAGGTGGCGATCAAGAATTTTCAGGAAGTGCTGCTTGGCCAGAAGGCGGCCAAGGATGTGGCCGACGAATGGGCCAAGTTCCTGACCAAGGAACAGCAGGACTGGCTGGCCAAGAACAAGAAATAGGCGCGCAGCTTTTCCTTCTTCCCGTTAACGGGGAGAAGGTGGCCCGAAGGGCCGGATGAGGCGCGGCGCAAGCATTTCAAGGTTCGTGCTGTCCCTCATCTGCCTGCCGGCATCTTCTCCCCGTGAAGAACGGGGAGAAGGACGCTGTCATCGACGTTGGCTCCCTTCCAACAGATCAGAGCTGTCCGTATGACCTATGCCGTGTCCGAAATACGACCTGCCGGCAAGCCACGACGCAAGCGGCTGTCTCACGCCGCAATCGAACCCTGGCTCTATCTCAGCCCGGCGATCGTGCTGCTGGTCGTCGTGCTCCTGGTGCCGCTGGTCATCGGTATCGGCTACTCGTTCCGCAAGTTCTCGGCTTTCAAATCCGAATATGTCGGGCTTGGGCAGTATCAGGCGATGCTGTCGGATCCTGTGCTCGGGCAGGCGCTCGTCAACACGCTGTGGTGGACGGCAACCAGCCTGTTCTTCCAATTCTTCCTTGGCCTTGGCCTGGCGCTGCTGCTCGACACGCCGTTCAGGGGCAGAAAGATCGTGCAGGCGGTGGTGTTCCTGCCTTGGGCGGTACCGTCCTTCCTCTCGGGCCTAACCTGGGCCTGGCTGTTCAATCCGATCATCGGACCGCTGCCACATTGGCTCTACGGCTTGGGGCTGAAAGCCGAGCCGACCAATGTGCTCTCCGACCCCTCGACCGCCATGTGGGGACCGATCGTCGCAAATGTCTGGTTCGGCATTCCCTTTTTTGCCATCACGCTTTTGGCGGCGCTGAAGTCGATCCCGTCGGAACTGCATGAGGCGGCGGCGATCGACGGCGCCTCGCCGTGGCAGCGCTTCACCAAGGTGACGCTGCCGTTCCTGGCGCCGACCATCATCATTACCGTCATGCTGCGCACGATATGGATCGCCACCTTCGCCGACCTGATCTTCGTCATGACCGAAGGCGGGCCTGCCGGTTCGACCGCCACCGTGCCGGTCTATATCTACGTCAGCGCGTTCAAGTCGCTGGACAAGGGCTATGCCTCCGCGGTGGCGGTGCTGCTGCTTGTGCTGCTCATCGTCTACGCGGTTGCGCTGATCGGCATCCGCCGCTCACTGGTGAGGCACGTCTGATGATTGCCGGACGCTCCGTCTCCTCGCGCATTCTCGGCGGCATCGGCCTTTACGGCGCCATCGGCGCCTATATGGGCTTCGCGCTGTTCCCGATCTTTTGGACGCTGAAGATCTCGGTTACGCCCGAACGGCTGCTCTATTCCGAAGGCATCACTTTCTGGCCGTCGCAAACGACGCTGCAGAACTTCGTCACCGTGCTCGAAGCCACCGATTTCCCGCGCTACTTCCTGAACAGCGTTATCGTTTCGGTGTCAACGGCAGCCTTCGTAACGGTCATTGCCACGCTTGCCGGCTACGCCATGTCGCGATTTTCCTTCCGCGGCAAGGCGACCCTGGCCATCCTGCTTTTGCTCACCCAGACCTTCCCGCTGGTGATGGTCATTCCACCAATCTACCGCATCATGGGGCAGATTGGTCTCATCAACAGCTTGACCGGCCTCGTCATCATCTACACCGCCTTCAATACGGCGTTTGCGACCTTCCTGATGCAGTCCTTCTTCGACGGCATTCCCAGGGATCTGGAAGAGGCAGCCATGATCGACGGCTGCACGCGCCTGCAAGCGATGCGCAAGGTGATCGTGCCGCTGACGCTGCCCGGCATGGGTGCGACGCTCGGCTTCGTCTTTACCGCCGCGTGGAGCGAGTTGCTGTTTGCGCTGATGCTGATTTCCAGCGACGACCAGAAGACCTTCGCAGTCGGCCTGCTCACCTATATCGGCAAATTCGCGGTCGACTGGGGACAGATGATGGCGGCTTCCATCCTGGCGCTGATCCCGGTCTGCATCTTCTTTGCTTTCCTGCAACGCTACCTCGTCACCGGCCTTACCGCCGGTGCCGTCAAGGGATAGATCATGGCATCCGTCACACTCGAAAAAGTCCGCAAAGACTATGGAGCCGTGCGCGTCCTGCACTCGGTCGATCTCGAAATCGCCGACGGCGAGTTCGTCGTCCTGGTCGGCCCGTCGGGCTGTGGGAAATCGACCCTGTTGCGCATGATCGCCGGGCTGGAGGAGGTCTCCGATGGCGAAATCCATATTGGCGAGCGCCTGGTCAACGACATCGCGCCAAAAGACCGCGACATTGCCATGGTGTTCCAGTCCTACGCGCTCTATCCGCATATGGACGTGTCGAAGAACATGGGCTTCAGCCTGATGCTGAGAAAGGCCGGCAAGCCGGCCATCGACGCAAGGGTGGACGGAGCCGCCAAGCGACTCGGGCTCGATGCGCTTCTGCAACGCTTGCCGCGGCAATTGTCCGGCGGCCAGCGTCAGCGCGTCGCCATGGGCCGTGCCATCGTGCGCGACCCGAAAGTGTTTCTCTTCGACGAGCCGCTTTCGAACCTCGATGCCAAGCTGCGCGTCCACATGCGTGCCGAGATCAAGGCGCTGCACCAGCAATTGAAGACCACTTCGGTCTATGTCACCCACGACCAGATCGAAGCAATGACCATGGCGGATCGCATCGTCGTCATGCATGACGGCTTCGTCCAGCAGGTCGGCGCGCCGCTCGATCTGTACGATCGGCCGATCAACATGTTCGTCGCCGGTTTCATCGGCTCGCCCGGCATGAATTTTCTGCCGGCGTCGGTTAAAAAGGGCGACAAGTCGGATGCCGTCCTGGCCGACGGCCAGAAGCTGAGGCTGCCCGACGGTCTGCCGCTCAGGGATGGCGACGCGGTCACCGTCGGCTTGCGGCCCGAGCATATCCGGCTTGCCGACAATGGCGCGCTGAAAGGCGAGGTGGGCGTGGTGGAGCCGCTCGGCCTATCGACGCAGTTCTATACCAAGCTTGCCGGCCAGCAGGTCTGCGTCTTCGCCATGGGACGGGCGAGCGTGAAGCCGGGTGAGGCCGTGCGCCTGTCGGCCGACCCGGCGTCGCTGCATCTGTTCGATCCAGCAAGCGGCGATCGCATCGGCTAGTCCTAAATTCCCGAAACGAAAAACGCCGCCCGGAAGGCGGCGTTTCGGTACTGCAAGAGAAAACCAGATTACTTGATCTTGGTTTCCTTGAACTCGACGTGCTTCTTGGCGACCGGATCGTATTTGCGGAACGACAGCTTGTCCGTCTTGGTGCGGCTGTTCTTGCTGGTCACGTAGAAGAAACCGGTGTCGGCGGTCGACAGAAGCTTGATCTTGATGTTTGCGGCTTTGGCCATGATGTTCGTCCGTTAAATGTTCGTGGAGTTTTGGCCGCTGGAGCACGGGGAAACACCCGGACGCGGGAAACTTGGCGCGACACATAAAGAACGCGCCCGGAAAGTCAACCCTTTGTCCAGGTTCTGTGTCGTAAGCAGATGAGTTGTCCGGATTAGGTAGCAGACGAGTTGTCCGGTTTTATTGCCAGCCGATGGAGGCTGGGGATGAAACGGACAATTGATGTGCTATCAAAGCCGGACAACCTGATTAGCTACCGACAGCCCCGGGAAGCTCCTGGATGACTTCGGCCCTCGTAGGCAGGTGCCGGGTGGGGTCTCAGTTTGAATGCTGCCTATAAGTATCGAGCGATGGACGGCTGATCGATCACCCAAAGCCAGTTCCCGTCAGCTTGCCGGCGAGCGATTTCCGCGGTCACCGTGCCATCGAGAAGGCGCGTGCAAGTGAGCGCCAAATCTCCGTTGACGATAGCCGGACGCTGATCTCCGAGATCAAACTTTCGCCCCGCTGTCACCAACCTAGCGTAAAATCGGCGGATGGCGTCTCTGCCGCAGGCCAACTGTCCGTTGCCGATATCGAGGGTGGCACCGGGTTCGTAAAGAGCAGCCATTCCTTCCGCGTCTCCCGCTTGCTCGCGAGAAACCAATAGCCGCGCCAGTTCATGGGGATCGCTTGCCGGTTTGCGGTTTGCTTCATCATTCATAGGCAGGCTTCCTGACAGCCAAATTCTAACCGAGATACGACCAGGTTCCGGTCACTCCGCCGCGACGGTTTCCGGTTGCAGCGCCTTCTTCCAATCTCCAGTCGTGTTCCACCAGCGGTTCGGGTTGGCGCGGTCGTCGAGACCCTTGGAGCGGCTGGCAAGCAGCGGCTGAATGCGGATCACCGGCTCCTGATAACTGTGAACCTGGTAAATCGCTTCGACGACGCGAGCGGCGAGCTTCTGGTCGTCGGGCAGTTCGAACGACACCTCGACAGTGCCCGGCCGCCTGCGCAATTCCGTCTCGGCGCCGGCGGCGGCACCTTCAAGCGGCCGGTAGCGTTCGATGCCGTCCGCTGACTGAAAGGCATTGCTGTCATATTTGCCCATTCTGAGCGGCGCGATCGCGACCACCGCCTCCATGATGCGGTCGACATCGGCGGCCGGTGCCTGAAAGGTCACCAGCAGCAGCAATTCCATCCGCAGCGATTTCGTCTCAAAGCCACTGTCGATCATCCGAGGTCTCCCTGCTTATGCACTTTGAGGGAGCATATACGCGAGCGCTCCTGACATGGTGGTGTCAGTAGTTAGTCAGCAGTGGGAGCGATGTCGGCGGCGGGCCCACTCAGAGGATTTTGCGGAGCAGCCTGGTGCCGACCAGCACGATATAGCAGGCGAAGAACAGGCCGAGTGCCCAACCGAAGCCCGACGGCCCGAAAGCGTCCATGCCGATGCCGATTGCCTGCGGGCCAAGCACCATGCCGACGCCGTAGCAGAGCACGAAGGCGGCGTTGGCGGAGGCCAGTTCGTGGCCGGAAAGCTGGGAACCGAGATGCGCCAGACCGATCGTGTACATGGCGGCGACCACGCCGCCCCAGACGAACAGAAGCGCGGCCATCAAATGCCAATTCTGCGCGAAGAACGGCATAAAGACGGTGCCGACAAGCCCGACGCTGGCACAGGCCATCAGCAGATAGCGGCGGTCGCTGACGCGGTCGCTGATCATGCCGATCGGGATCTGCAACAGTACGTTGCCGAGCCCGATCATGGTGAGCAAAAGAGCTGCGTCGGCCTCGGAGTAGCCGATGCGGTTGCCGTAGACCGGGAACAGCGCAAAGCCGCCGGTCTCGACCGCACCGAAGACCAGCACGGCCGCGGTCGCCGTCGGCACCAGCCAGATATAACGCAGGAAATTGCTGGTTTCGCCGTCGGCGACGATCGTCGGGCTCTCGTTGCGTGCTGCCAGAACCGGTATGGCAGCGAGCGTCACCAAAGCGATGGTGACGCCGAAGGGCAGGAAGCCGCTGCTGCCGAGATGAGCGAACAGCCATGGCCCGGCGGCAAAGCCGAGAGACAGCACGGTGGCATAGATACCGAGGACCAGTCCGCGTCGGTGTGGCGGCGCCGAGGTGCTGATCCAGAATTCTGAGAGGATGAACAGCACCGTCAGCGCGACGTGCAGCAGGACGCGCAGCGGAAACCACATCCAGAAAGCTGGCGCGAAATGGAAACCGACAAAGGCCAGCGCCCCGGCGACGATCATGGCAAGCATCGTCCAGGCGACCCCGAACCGCATGGCAAGCGGGGTGGCGAGCGGCGCGCCGGCGATCGAGGCGAGGCCGGCGACCGCGGTATTGAGACCGATCATCGACGCCGAATGACCACGCGTTTCCAGGATGACGCTGAGCAGCGGCATGCCGAGGCCGATGGCGATGCCGACGACGCTGATCGAAGAGATCGCCGCGACCATCGGCAGCCAGTGTACGCGTTCCTCGCTCTGCGGCTGGGTGTCGACTGTCATGGAATGCCTGGCTGCTCTAGAGAATTTCGCGGACGAAGCGATTGCGGACAAGCCGATAGAACGGCACGGGACCGCCGGGCCTCAGCAGCGGATCCTGGGCGAGCCGCGTTTCCAGCTCCTCCAGGACCGTGCGCGTGATGTCTGGAACGTCGGCTTGACTGGCCTTGGCCAGCGGCAGCCAAACGACGTCTTCCAACTCGTTGGTCGGACCGCCACCCGGCAGTTCCACGGCGACGTCGTCGCGCCATGCGGCGAGAAAGCGCGTATCGAAGCGGCGCACCCGGTTGGGCGGCGTGATGGCGCGTGCGACGAAGCGCAGCGCTTGCAGTGATGGAATAACACTGTGTTCGACAAAGCCCTGCCAGTCGCGCTTGGCGGTCGCGAAGGTGCCTTTTTGGCCAATCAGCAGCCCGGCCTCCTCATAGGTTTCGCGGATCGCCGACAAAGCAATGGCACGGGCGCGGGCAGCGCTGGTGCGGCCGATGCCCGCGGTCAATCTCGCTTCTTCGTCAGGGTGCAATGCAGTGGCTACGGGGATACGGCTGTCGGCCGGATCGGTGCGGCCACCGGGAAACACGAATTTTCCAGGCATGAAGGCGTGGCGGGCATGGCGACGGCCCATCAGCACCAGCAACTCACCGTCCTTGCGGTCGAGCAGGATCAGCGTCGCGGCGTCACGGGGGCGTATTGGCTGGCTGTCGAGCGCGATTGCGCTTCGCTCAACCTTGTCGACTTCCGCCTTGGTCATGCCGTCCATGCGCTCGACCTAGCGGAATCTTCTCTCATGCGAAAGTGGGCTTCATCCATAGCCGATTGCGCCAGTGATGGCTTCAAGCCTCGGGATGCGACTCGATCAGGTCTTCTTCGCCACCAAAGCCGTGCATATAAAATGCCCATTGCAGGCCGATGACAGCGCCCTTGACCGGCTGCAGCAGGACGACGGCTAGAATGATGGTCAATGGCACCCAGATTGCGATGTGCTGCCAGGTGGAGAGGGTCGAGGTCGCCTCGACACCCATGAAAGCGCCGAGCACGATGTGGCCGACGATGACCACCACAAGATAGGCCGGCAGATCGTCGGCGCGATGGTGATGGAGCTCGTCGCCGCAATGATCGCATTTGTCGACGGTCTTGACGAAGGCGCGAAACAGCTTTCCCTCGCCGCAATGCGGGCAGCGGCCAAGCATGCCGCGCTTCATTGCCGTCCATAGCGGCCGGGCGGTCCGGCCGGAGTGATGCTCGCCGCCGAAAACCAGTTCTTCCACCTGCAGTTCTTTTGGCATCACCGTCTCCTGCCGCGCGAGCCGGTACGCGATTGCGACGCCCGGGCGCGGCCTTTGGCCTTGTGGAACGACCGTTTGGAGCCGGGCAGCGGCTTTGGTTCGGTCAGCATCTCGAAACGCATCGCGCCGGCCATCGGCGCCACCTCGATCAGGCGAACCTCGACGCGGTCGGCAAGCTGATAGCCCTTCCCGGTGCGTTCTCCGAAAAGCGATCGGGCAGTTTCGTCGTATATATAGTAGTCGCCGCCCAGCGTTGAAACCGGAATGAAGCCATCCGCGCCGTACTGCGGCAATTGGACAAACAGTCCCGATTTGGTGACGCCCGAGATGCGGGCGTCGAAACGGTCGTCGATGCGCTCGGCGAGATAGGCGGCGATCAGCCGGTCGACCGTGTCTCTCTCGGCGGCCATCGCGCGGCGCTCGGTCGCCGAGATCAGTGCTGAGACCTCTTCCAGCCGTTCCGCCTCGTCCTGCGTCAGGCCGCCCGGACCAAGGCCGAGTGCGGCAATCAGCCCACGATGCACGATCAGGTCGGCATACCGGCGGATCGGCGAGGTGAAATGCGCGTAGCGCTTCAGGTTGAGGCCGAAATGGCCGATATTGGCGGGCGAATATTCGGCCTGGCTCTGCGAGCGCAGCACCACTTCATTGACCAGTCCCTCATTGTCGGCGCCTCGCACGCGAGCGAGGATGCCGTTGAACTGGTTCGGCCGCATCTGCGCACCGCGCGCCAGCGACAGGCCTAGGGTCTGCAGGAATTCACGCAGCGATTCCTGCTTGGCGAGCGAGGGCGAATCGTGGATGCGGTAGACCAGCGCCTGCCGCTTCGCCTCCAGTGTCTCGGCGGCGGCGACATTGGCCTGGATCATGAACTCTTCGATCAGCTTGTGCGCGTCGAGCCGCTCCGGCACGACGACCTTGTCGACGGTGCTGTCCTGCTTGAGCAGGATCTTGCGCTCGGGTAGATCAAGCTCGAGCGGCTGGCGCGTGTCGCGGCCGCGCTTCAGGATCGCGTAAGCGTCCCATAGCGGCTTCAGCACCGCATCGAGGATCGGGCCAGTCGTGTCGTCCGGTGCGCCGTCGATCGCCGCTTGCGCCTGCTGATAGGCGAGTTTCGCCGCCGACTTCATCATGACGCGATGGAAGGAGTGCCTGAGTTTGTGGCCATCGGCCGAGAAAGTCATGCGCACCGCTATCGCGGGACGATCCTGGCCCTCGCGCAGCGAACAGAGGTCGTTCGAGATACGCTCCGGCAGCATCGGCACGACACGATCGGGGAAATAGACTGAATTGCCGCGCTTCAGCGCTTCGCGGTCGAGCGCCGTGCCATAGCGCACATAGGCGGCGACATCGGCAATGGCGACGGTGACGATCACGCCGCCGGCGTTCTTCTCGTCGGTATCAGGCGTGGCCAACACCGCGTCGTCATGATCCTTGGCATCGACCGGATCGATGGTGACCAGCGGCAGCTCGCGCCAATCGTCGCGGCCGGCAAGCGTCGCCGGCTTGACCGCCTCCGCCTCGGCGATGACGTCGGCTGGGAAAATATGCGGGATGTCGTGCGCGTGGATGGCGATCATCGAGACCGCCTTTTCGCTGGTCAGCGAACCCAGCACCGCCAGAACCTTGGCTCTCGGCAGCCCGTACCGGGAGGCCCGCGCCGGCTCGACCTCGACCAGATCGCCGTTCTTGGCACCCTTCTGGAACTCCTTGTCGACGACCAGTTCAGGCTGGCGCCGCTCCACCGGCTCGATGCGGAACGTGCCGTCCTTCAGCACGCGGAAAACGCCGAGAACCGCATCGGTGCGCTTCTCGAAGATCTTCATCACCCGGCCGGTATAGGCCGGGCCTGCCGGATCGTCGGTTGGAAAGGTCTTGGCCAGCACGCGATCGCCGATGCCAGGCGTCGGGCCATTGCCGCCGCGCGACACGCGGATCGCTATGACCGGAGGTTCGCCATTGCCCACGGCTTCGGTCGGGTGCGCCAGCAGCGCACCGTCGGCGTCGCGGCCAAAGATGTCGAGCACCGCGACGTGGGGCAGGGCGCCGACACGGGCGAGCCGCTTGCGCTCCTTGGTCAGCAGGCCTTCGTCCTGCAGGTCGCGCAACATGTCCTTCAGCCAGACACGGTCTTCGCCGCGCAGCGCAAACGCCTTGGCGATGTCGCGTTTTCCGGCGCGGTCAGGATTTTCGGCAATGTAACGCAGGATCTCGTCGCGCGAAGGCCGGTAATTGTCCCTCACCTTGGCGCGGGTATCGGCGGTGCGCAGATCGCCGTGGCTTCTTCCGGAGACTTTGCGCGCCAACCCGTCCTATCCCTTTTTCCTGGCCGCCGGTTTTTTTGCCGCTGCCGGTTTTTTGGCAGGCGCGGCCGCTTTGCGGAAGGGCTTTCTGGCGCCATTGCCGCCCTTGGCTTCCTTTTCTGCGATCAGCGCCACCGCATCCTCGATCGTCACCGATTGCGGATCCCTGCCTTTCGGCAGCGTCGCATTGACCTTGCCGAAATTCACATAAGGCCCGTATTTGCCGTCGCGCACGACGATCTTGCCGCCGCCGGCAGGATGCTCGCCAAGCTCTTTCAATGCAGCGGGCGTGGCGCCATTGCGGCCGCCTTTGCCTTTTAATTGCTTCTCGGCGATCACCGAGACGGCGCGATTGAGGCCGATCGAGAACACGTCCTCGATGCTGTCGAGATTGGCATAGGTGCCGTCATGCAGCACGAACGGCCCGTAGCGTCCCAGACCGGCCGAAATCATCTTGCCGGATTCCGGATGCTGTCCGACATCGCGCGGCAGCGACAGCAGGGCGAGCGCCTTTTCGTGATCAATCGAATCGACCGTCCAGCCCTTCGGCAGGCTGGAGCGCTTGGCTTCCTTGCCGTCGCCGCGCTGGATATAGGGGCCGAACCGGCCATTGCGCAGCGTGATCTCCTCGGCGGTATAGGGGTCCTTGCCGAGCACCTTGGTGCCGTCTTCGCCGCTGCCGTTCTCGCCATTGGGATTGGCGGCGTCGCCGAGCTGGCGGGTGAACGAGCATTCTGGATAGTTCGAACAGCCGACGAAGGCGCCGAACTTGCCGAGCTTGAGCGACAGGTTGCCGGTGCCGCATTTCGGGCATATGCGGGGGTTGGAGCCGTCTTCCCGCGCGGGAAACACAAGCGGCGCCAGCTCCTCGTTGAGGGCGTCGAGAACGTCGGTGACGCGCAGCTCCTTGATGTCGGCGACGGCGCCGGAAAAATCCTTCCAGAAGTCGCGCAGCACGTCCTTCCAGGCGAGCTTGCCGTCAGAGATTTCGTCGAGTTTCTCCTCGAGCGAAGCGGTGAAGTCGTACTCGACATAACGCTCGAAGAAGCTTTCGAGGAAGGCCGACAATAGCCGGCCCTTGGCCTGCGGCACCAGCTTGCGCTTGTCGATGGTGACGTAATCGCGATCCTCGAGCGTCTTCAGGATGGCCGTATAGGTCGACGGCCGGCCGATGCCCAACTCTTCCAGCTTCTTGATCAGCGAGGCTTCCGAATAGCGCGGCGGCGGCTCGGTGGTGTGCTGGGTGGCGTTGATCGCCTCGCGGGTGAGCTGCTCGCCGGCACGGATCTCGGGCAGGCGGCGGCTTTCTTCATCTTCCGAATCTTCTTCCTTCTGCTCGATGTAAGCGGCAAGGAAGCCGTCGAAGCGAACGACCGAGCCGACAGCACGAAGCTCGGCGGTACGCGAACCGTTGATCGCCTCGATCTCAACCGTGGTGCGCTCGATCTCGGCCGGCTGCATCTGGCTGGCGATGGCGCGTTTCCAGATCATCTCGTAAAGCCGCGCCTGGTCGGCATCGAGATACTGCCTGACGGAAGCCGGCGTGCGCATGAACTCGGTCGGGCGGATCGCCTCGTGCGCTTCCTGGGCATTCTTGGCTTTGGCGGAATAGACGCGCGGCTTTTCAGGCAGGTATTTCGGGCCGAATTCCTTGGCGATCGCATCGCGTGCGGCAGAGATCGCCTCCGGCGCCATCTGTACGCCGTCGGTTCGCATATAGGTGATCAGGCCGGTGGTCTCGCCGCCGATCTCCATGCCCTCATAGAGCCGCTGCGCGACCTGCATGGTGCGGTTGGCCGAAAAACCAAGACCCGATGAGGCGGCCTGCTGCAGCGTCGAGGTGGTGAAGGGCGGGCCGGGATTGCGCTTGGTCGGCTTGGCTTCGACCGACAGCGCCTTGAAGCTGGCGCCTTCGAGCATCGCCTTGATGTCGTCGGCCTGCGCCTTGTTGGAAATATCGAGCTTTTGCAGCTTCTTGCGCTCGAAGGCGGTCAGCCGCGCCTCGAAATTTTCCTTGCGCGGCGTGCCGAGGATGGCGGCGACCTGCCAGTATTCCTCGCGGATGAAGCGCTCGATCTCGGATTCGCGGTCGCAGACCAGACGCAGCGCCACCGACTGGACGCGGCCGGCTGAGCGGGCGCCGGGCAGCTTGCGCCACAGCACCGGCGACAGCGTGAAGCCGACCAGATAGTCGAGTGCGCGGCGGGCGAGATAGGCGTCGACCAGCGGTCCATCGATCTGGCGCGGATTGGCCATCGCTTCCAGCACCGACGCCTTGGTGATAGCGTTGAAGACGACGCGGCTGACCGGCTTGTCCTTCAGCGCGCGCTTCTGCTTCAGCACCTCCAGGACATGCCAGGAAATAGCTTCGCCCTCGCGGTCCGGATCGGTGGCGAGGATCAGCCCGTCGGCGTCCTTGACCGCCTTGGCGATGTCGGCGAGACGCTTTCCGGACGCGGTGTCGACGGCCCAGGACATGGCAAAGTCCTCATCCGGGCGTACCGAGCCATCCTTGGCCGGCAGATCGCGGACATGGCCAAACGAGGCCAGAACCTTATAGTTCTTGCCGAGGTACTTGTTGATTGTCTTCGCCTTAGCCGGCGATTCGACGACGACGACGTCCATACGGTCTCATATCAGTTGTGATGCGGCAGAAGAATTCCGCTGCGCGCGACGAAATCTCGTTCAATGTGTCGCTCACATGGCCGCGCTTTTGCATCCGGTCAAGGCCAAGCAGCCAAAATGCGGCCCTGCACCGAATGCGCAACCCAGCGGCGCCATGCGATTTTCCGCAATCCTGGACAAGGGAAATGGGCCGCCTATCGCTGGACAAGCCCGGCAATTGATCCTGGAGAACGGGACAAACTCTCCCGCGGATATAAGAGAAACATCGATCACGCGCCAGCCCTGCTTGAACAGACGCTGTGAAACGCCCAATCGGATGGGTGCCCATAGGCCCGGCATTTGCCCGGAAATCATAGGAATTGCCATGCCGAAGAGCTGGCCGCCGGGGGTGGTTGGGTGGACTTCCCGGCGACCAGCCGCATTTCCGCCTGTTTGGGCGGATCAGAGGCTCAAGGCTCAGTCGGCCTTGGCGATATGCCAGACGCCGGCGACGCCCTCGCCGGTCACGTCGCCGGCCTTCTTGTCCTTGATGAACGTGTAGAGCGGCTTGCCTTCATAGGCCCACATCTTGGTGCCGTCGGTGCGGTCGACGATTGTCCATTCGCCTTCGGCCTTGGCGCCGGCCTCAGCCTTCAGCGGCGGCCAATTGGCGGCGCATTTGTCGTAGCAGTTCGACTTGCCTGTCTTGTCCTTGTCGTAGGTGTAGAGCGTCATGCCGTTGGCGTCAGTGTAGATCTTGGTGCCGCCGACTTCCGCTTCCTTCCACGCCTCGGCGGCGAAGGACGCGGCGGTGCCGAGCAAGAGCGCAGCCATGCAGATTGCGATCGTTTTCATGGACATCTCCCTGGAAGATTTTCAACGAAGCGCGCGGAATAACGCGGCTTCGTTTGATCAACGCTGCCTGACTGCCCTTTCTTCCCGGGCCGTTTCCCGTCGATCCCGGCGGGGGCGACGACTTGCCACGCGATGGTGATTGGCGGACGACCGTAGTCGCGGCTATATGGCTGCGCAGTCACCGGGAGACGGAAATGGCATTGGACGTCGGCTATGTCAGCGCGATCGGGGCGGGAGCGATCTCGTTCCTGTCACCCTGCGTGCTGCCGCTAGTGCCGCCTTATCTGTGCTATATGGCCGGCGTGTCGGTCGACGATTTCCGCGGCGAGGCCGGCATTGCGGCAAAGGCCGGTGCGCGAGGCGCGCTGGTTAATTCCTCCATCGCCTTCGTGCTCGGCTTCTCGACGGTCTTCGTCGCGCTCGGCGCCGGCGCCTCGACGATCGGCCATCTGCTGCGCGTCTGGCAGGAGCCGCTGGCAATGGCGGCCGGCGTGCTGATCATCCTGATGGGGCTGAATTTCCTCGGCATATTGCGCATCCCTTTGCTTTCACGCGAGGCGCGGTTCCAGTCGCAAGGCAAGCCGGCCAGCCTGATCGCCGCCTATGTCATGGGCTTGGCGTTCGCCTTTGGCTGGACGCCCTGCATCGGCCCGGTGCTGGGGCCGATCCTGACGCTTGCCGGCGGCCGTGAAACGGTGGGCGAGGGCGCGCTGCTGCTTGCTGCCTATTCACTCGGCCTCGGCATCCCGTTCCTCGTCGCGGCGCTGTTTTCCGGCGCTTTCATGCGCTTTCTCGGAAAATTCCGCGTCCATCTTGGTCGCGTCGAAAAGGCCATCGGCGCGCTGCTGGTGGTCGCCGGCGTGTTTTTCCTGACCGGCGGCGTGCAGGCGGTGTCCTACTGGCTGCTCGAGAATTTTCCGGTGCTGGGGCAATTGGGATAGGTTTGCCGCCCGGCCGAGGCCCGAGGTCGTGGGGGGGGGGGGGGCGGGCCCCGCCCCGGGGGGGGGGGGGGGGGGGGGGAATTGCAGGGGGGGGGGGTGGGGGGGGGCGGAGGGGGGGGGCCGGGGGCCCCCCCCCCCCCCGCC
>NZ_JAMYQT010000052.1:0-34729 GCF_040320985.1 Mesorhizobium sp. M0571 | reverse complement strand
GAAGGGAACTCCATGGTCGGATCGCGGGCTCTACCCGCTCAAGGCCTATGAATACCGCGCCATCTCAGAACCAGGCGACACTCCCGCGAAGCGGGTTCGTGCATGCGGCGCAAAGCTGCCCTCCACCTCGCGGCAGACGTACCTCGGCTAGGGGTCAGGGGTTAGCCTTCAATTTCTCTGGCGGAAGGCCCATTGAGGTCCGAATCCGGTCGTTTGAATTTTACAGCTGCGATCACGGCGGAAGTCACTGGCGGTTTAGTGGATTCCCTCAGCAGGTTGTAGATCGAGCCGCCCTTGACGTTTATATGCTGCCCAAGGCGCGGCGGGCAGTGCCGAATCCGCGCGCTCAGCCTCGGTGAGTGAATTCCACCACTGCCGGCGCTAGAGCCTGCCTGCCCTAAGATGGCCTGATCGGCTGTACCGCATCGTTCCCTGCGCGATCCCCCCGCCGCCTATCATTTTCGACGGACTTCTTGAACAGGAACTCAAACTCGCCCATGCCGCCGCGTCCAGTGGCTGTTCGCGGCACCGTCCACCCAGCCTAGCGGACGCTTTATTCCATTGCTGACCACTGTCAAAAAGCGCTGTTAACCAAATTTTTTAGCCCGCCAATGCTTATTCGCGGGACTGAAGGATGAGGTGAACGATGTGTGATTCAAACATAAGCGCGTTTCCGCTGCATCGGCGGCGGAAGTTGGTCGAAGGTATCGCGCGAGTCCTGGAATCCAAGAACGGGGAGGACGCGAATGCCTTCTGGCGCAGTACCGCCAAGACAATTCTCGTTCAACTGTCCGAATCAGGAATTGCACCCGGGCTCGCGGAACAGGAAGTTGGAACACTTCTTCATGCTGTCTTGGGCGATATAGCCACCCGGAGTGCAGCGAAACTTGCGCAATAGCATCGGCTCACTACGATATCTCCGCGTGGAGACACCCCGGGGGCTCCGCAAGCGTAGCACCACTGTATCCGTCAAATGCAAGGTTTCTCAGTGCGGATGAAAAGATCACCGCGTTCGTCGAAATTATGCGCGCGAATGTGCTCTCGGGCGAGATACGGTCCGCCTCGCCTGTCCGGCGGTCATCGACCAAATCGAGGTAGGCGATGCGGAAATCCGCATTCATGGAAGGCCGACGGACCTTTTCCACGAGCTGAACCCGCAAAACCAATGAGCCGCCGTTGAGTTCCACACTGCACTCTTATGTAACAGACCCAAGGTTGATTGACGATCCTCTCCCAGGTCCACCCGGTTCCGAACCGGCACAACGCGCCAGGAGCTGACGTTAGCCCGGGCAATCGGATTGTGAGCATTTTGGTGCAGCGCGGACGAAGCTCGTCCGCGCCTGACCACAAAGGGCGACGCATTCTTAGGCGGTCGGATTGACAATTTGAGTATCTGCGTTTGACTGTCTCGATGGATCATCAGCAGGGCGGCAAGAAGATCGCTTCATGGCTGCAAGGCTTGGGCCTTGAGCAGTATGCCGACGCATTCATTGACAACGACATTGATCCGGCAATTCTACCTAAGCTCTCCGACGATGACCTTAGGGAGCTTGGCGTAAAATCTGTTGGTCACCGGAAAAAGATCCTGACCGCCATCGCTGAGCTCTCGCATCAGGCGGACCAACCACTCCCGGCGAGCGAAGAGGCTAAGCGGAATGCTCACCACGGTGCAGCGCCAAAGCGCGAAGCGAATGAGGCCGAAAGGCGGCACCTCACGGTCATGTTCGTCGACCTCACGGGATCGACCGCCCTAGCGTCGACGCTCGATCCCGAGGATTTACGCTCCGTCATAATCGCGTATCAATCGTTGGTCGCCGCAGAGGTCGCCCGCTATGACGGCTATGTCGCCAAATACATGGGCGACGGCGTCCTTTGCTACTTCGGCTGGCCACACGCCCACGAGGAGGATGCCGAGCGGGCAGTCCGCTCTGGACGCTCCATAGTGACAGCTGTCGCTAACTTGCGTACTCCCGCGCAAGTGCCGCTCGCAGCCAGAGCGGGCATTGCCACGGGACTGTGTGTCGTCGGAGACGTTATCGGAACGGGGTCCGCACGAGAAGAAGCCGTTGTTGGCGAAACCCCCAATCTCGCCGCCCGGCTACAGGCCCTGGCCCAGCCGGGGTGTGTTGTGGTCTCCGAGAGCACGAGAAAGTTGCTCGGCGGAGTATTCGCGGTCGAGAGCCTGGGTCCGCTAGAACTGAAGGGAATTTCAGTCCCTGTCTCACCGTTTGTGGTGGTTGGGGAACGGGCCGTCGAGATACGCTATGACGCGCGCCTCTCGAGCGCGCCTCAACTCATGATCGGAAGAGACCTCGAACTCGGCCTCGCTCTTGAACGTTGGGGGCAAGCGAAGAGAGGTGAAGGACAGCTCGTCCTGCTTAGCGGCGAGGCAGGCATCGGCAAATCTCGCATCACCCGTGCCTTGATAGACACAGTCTCTCAAGAGAACCCTGCGCGGGTGAGCTATCAGTGCTCCCCATACTACTCCGGCTCGCCGCTCTATCCTGCTGTTCAGCACCTTCGCCGCGCTATCGGTATTGAAGAAGCCGACGACGATGGGGAGAAGCTCAGAAAGCTCCAGCGCACCAAAGGCCTAGCGAATCCGTTGCTGCCCATATTTGCCTCCCTGATCGATCTTAAATGCTACGAGAGCGATGCTCTGGCGGGCCTAAATCCGCAGCAACTGCGAGCGCGCACGCTTGACGGATTAGTGGATGACATCCTTGGCGCTGCAGCAAGGCGGCCTTTGCTGTTCGTGATCGAGGACATCCACTGGATTGATGCGACAACGCTCGAATTGTTGGATCAATGCGTCGACCGGATTCAGAACGCTCGGGTCATGATGATGGTGACCACAAGACCCAGCTTCGAACACGGTTTTGGCGGACATCCCATAGTGACCAAATTGGCGCTTAATCGCCTTGGCCGTGAACAGACCACGGCTTTTATCGAGAAGCTCGCTGGCGATATTCGATTACCACCCACCATTGTAAACAAGATTATCGCCACGACTGATGGTGTGCCGCTGTTCATCGAAGAGCTGACAAAGAGTGTTCTCGAAACCCACCAATTCGATCGCGTCGCCGTCTTCGAGGAAGACCATGCCAGGTCGGCAGATCTCGACATTCCGCTAACGCTGCACGATTCGCTGATGGCTCGCCTCGACCGATTGCAGCCGGTCAAGGAAGTTGCGCAAATGGCGGCATGCATCGGCCGCGAATTCCGCCAGGACCTCCTTGGATCGGTCACGCGGCTCAGCGCTGTCGAGTTGGAAGAGGCACTCGATAAGCTTGTGGATGCCGAGCTCGTCTTCCGCCGCGGAAGGGGGTCGGACGCACGATATACGTTCAAGCACGCGCTCGTTCGCGATGCTGCCTATCACAGCATGTTGAAGTCGGTGCGCCAGGACATACACAGCAGGCTGGCGGACAAACTCGGCTTGGAGTTGACGGTCGAACCGGAGCTGGTTGCACATCACCTAATAGCGGCAAGGCGGTATCGCGAGGCAGCTGAATGCTTCCTCCAAGCTGGGCGCGCCGCCGCCGCGCGATCTGCCAATGCGGAGGCAGTCGCGCATTTCACGAGCGCCCTGGACGCTTTAGAAGAGGTCACTCACTCGGGCGATGCAAATGAGCTTGAACTCGGAATCCGGATTGAAATGGGCGTCCCGCTGAACGCGTCGGCTGGATATGCGTCGGAGAAGGTTGAAGCGAACTTTCTTCGCGCCGAAGAGCTTTGTATATCCACGGGCCTCAGCTCCAACCTCTTTTTTGTCCGGCGCTCCCTTTGGAACTTCTACCTTGACCGGCCTGACCTTCACCGGAGTCGAAACCTGGCCAAGCAACTCCTTGCCGAAACCTCGGGCGGAGAAAACGTTGAGGAAACGACGTTGGCACATCGGGCGCTCGCCACGTCCTATTTCTATCTCGGCGCCATTGGGGATGCTGCACGGGAAGCCGAGGCTGGAATCAACGCCTGGGCGACCTCCGATAGGGATTTCGATGTCGTAAGATATGGAGAGGACGCCCCCTCGATTTGTCGCAGCTATCTAGGCATCGCGCAGGTCTTGGGAGGGCGGGTCGATACCGGGCTCGCCAATTGCGCGTCAAGCGTTGAATCCGCGGAGCGGCTCGATCATCCGCTCAATCTGGCATTTATCCTCATGAACCTCGCTCTTGCCCGACGTCTCCGCAATGAGCCGGCCGAGTGCCGTGCGATCGCTGAACGGATGCTCATTTTAGCTGACGACCGCAGACTGGCATCCTGGTCCGGCGGTGCTCGCACTCTGCTCGGCTGGGCCATCGGCAGCGACCTGCCCGACGAAGGGCTCAGAATGCTGCGAGATGGCATTAACCGATGGCGCTCGACTGGCTCGGAGCTGCACTTGCCACACTTCTATTCGTCGATGGCGGACATTTGCCTCCAGCATCGATGGATCGATGAGGGTCTCATGGCGATCGAGAATGCTGTCGAGGCGATGGACAAGACCGACGAGAGATGGGCGCAGGCTGAAGTCGAACGTATTCAGGGTTGCTTGGTCGCCAAGGTGGATGTGACCCGAGGGATGGAAGTCCTAACCAAAGCCTGTGATACTGCGATAAGCCAGGGCGCGCGTTGGTTGGCGGTTCGTGCTGCAACCGAGTTGGTCAAGCTCTCAAAAGGTTCGGGCCAGGAGCTCCGAGCTGAATGGCGGAGTCAGCTTCGGATTAGCGAGATCGCTGAAGGCTTAGAAACCTCGGTCATCCGCGAAGCTGCTGCTATTCTCTAGGTCACCGCACATCGATAGGCTAACTAGCAGGTCCTGGGCCGACGAGCGGGCCGAGCTAAGCTGCCATCTAAGGTCAAAACCGAATTCGACCGCCTGGGCGATTGTCCGGAGATCTGCTCGCGAGGTCTGGTTGTGGGGCAGAGCGGCTGATGCTTGCCCACCCATGAGTGTCCGCTTCGGGTCAAATGCGTGAATTCGACATCATGCGTTTCAATCGGCGCGGTCACCAGGCTGCACCCATCGCACAGTGCCGAGGGTCATATAGACCAACGCGCCGCGGCGAGCCCCGGTTGTTCGCAGGTAGTCCTCGAGTTGACCTGCGTGAATTCGCATGTCCTCCTGCGTCGGCGCGATGTCGCTTTTCCAGTCGAGAACGACCGCGGCGCGACCGTCGTCTAATGCGACGGCATCAAATCCGTCCGGCAAGCGCTGTGGGTTCGCTTGCATCGGCGAGCAAGGCGTAGATCGGCCATTCTGGGACGAGACGCGGTCGCAGGGCGGCGATCTCCGGAAGATCCAGGGTTCGCCAGGCGGTCGAGGCGATTTCGTCGGGTTCGGGAAGACCGGCCTCGTCTTCGCGATCGATCACCAGTTCTGCGATAAGCTCCCGGGCGCGATCGGCGAACCCGGCAAGGTCTTCACCAAGTTCGCCAGTCAGGACCTCCTCCATCACCTTATGCAAGACGAGTCCTCGGACACGTCCTGCGCCGATTGGCAGCTCCGTCTCCGGCGCCTCGCCAGAATCGATCACGATCGCCTCGGTCACAGGCATGCGATCGGGATCCTGGTTGCTCGGCTGAAGCCATCTGAGCGGGACTGAAGCGGCGGCGATGGCCGCGCGCTCCGCCTCGAAAATCTCCAGCGTCTGTCCGTTTGGCGGATCAGCCACCACAGGGCGTGCCGCCGGCGCAAAACGCGAAAGATCCAGCAGCGGTAGGTCATGGTGGGCCAGGTGGACAATTCGCGCCCAGGACCTCTGCTCCGCCTGCGGTAGCTCAGGAACGATGAGGAGTTCGCGAGCCCGAGTGCACGCGACATACCAGAGGCGCTCGCGTTCGCGGGCAAGGCTTTCATCATCCGACGCAAGCGCCAGCAGAAGATCGGGCGGGACGACGTCGCCTATGACCCAGTGCAGCGTATTATCCGATGCGCGATGCACGAACGGCTCGCGCGAGCGGAGCAAGGTGGCTGTGTTGATCGGGATCACCACCGGCCATTCCAGCCCTTTCGCGCTGTGAATGGTGATGATTTCAATGGCATCGCCTTCTGCATCGACCCGACCCTCGCTCGCCGCAACTCCCTGCTTCCAATCCTTGGTGATGTCACGGACGAACCGCTTGAGGCCTGTGACGCCGTAAGGCCGCGCCCTTTCGAGGAACGCTTCGACGTTCGCAGCCGCGCGGGCGCTGCGATCGCCTTCGCGCGCGGCGAGAATGGGTCGAATGGCTAGCCGCTCGGCAGCCTCGGCCAAAAGCAACGCCGGTGTCGTCGTTCGCGCTCTCGCTCTCAAGTCCCGCAGGACCGAAAGCGTCCGCCGCGCGATCGGATGCGTGACGTCACTGGGTCCGTCAGCAGCGAGAAGCGCGGGATGGCGTTTGGGCGATCGGGATCTTGGGGGAGCGACGCCGTGACATCGAGGAGCTCCTCGTCAGTCAGGCCGACTAGCGGGCCGCGCATCAGTGCGCCGAAGGCCAAGGTGTCGCCGGCGTCGGCGAGCACACGAGCCAAGGCGAGCATATCCTGCACTTCCTGACGTCGGAACAGGCCCTTGCCCGCTTGGGACGCGATCGGCAGGCCGCGCTGTTCCAGCGCGCGTTCAAAGCGCCAGAGTTCGGTGCCTGTCGGCGCAAGCAGGGCTATTCCGCCGGCGGTGAGCGGAACCATCAAGCCGTCGTCGTCGCGAACGTGCAGATTGCCGATGAGCCGCATGCAGAGTTCAGCGACGACCTCTGCCTCGGCATCGCGGATGTGCTCTGACCGCGAATTGGGCGGCACGTCGACGGTGATCCTGGCTGCACACGGAAGGTCGTGGGTAGGGGGATCTATGGTCGCCGTGAGCGCCACATAGCCAGGTTGCCCGACGCCAGAAAATGGCGTCTCGAAACAGCGGTTAACATGGGTGAGAATGTCCGGTCGGGAGCGGAAATTCGCGGTGATCTGAATGATGTTGTCCGGCCACCGCCGTTCGATTGCGGCACGCGCCTGCGCATAAGATCCGACATCCGCGCCGCGGAACCGATAGATAGCCTGTTTCGGGTCGCCGACCATGAAGAGCGCCCCAGGCTTCAAGACGCTGTCCTGCCAGTGCGGCGCGCGGTCTTCGGCGGCGATCAGAAATAGGATTTCTGACTGGATGGGATCGGTGTCTTGGAACTCGTCCACGAAGATATGGCGGTAGCGGATCCCGAGAGCACGGCGCACGGCATCATGGTCGCCGACCAGAGCCTGCGCCCGTTCCAGAAGATCGTCGAAATCGAGGACGGCGGCCGCGCGTTTAAACGCGGCGTAGTCGTCAAGCACCTCGTCGAGTTCATCGGACAGACTTGCAACAAGTGCCGTGGCGATGCGGCCGAGCACCACTCGGTAGCAGTGGTCGACCCGGTCGAAGTGTTGGCCAGCTTCCTCGTTGAGCTGGTCGCCCAGATTCTTGCCGGCGACCTTCTCCCAGGCCGATTTCCGTCTTGGCCTGATTAGATCGAATGTGTTCTTCCGCATGCAGGAAACTCGAATCGGATGGGCGAGCGCCCAGAGCCGGGGAAAATCGGGCGGCGTCTCAAAGCTGCCGGCGTAAAAGTTTGCCAGCGTCTCGAGCTCGCCCAGCAGCTCGAGCGTTTTGGGCTCGACGGGTTGAGCGACTATCCAGCGCCGGAAATCCGCGACCGCTTCGACCAGATCGATGTCCGGATGGCCGGTGAAGTCGGCAGGCAGCGCCCGCGCATCGCGATGCTTGAGACGAAAGCGCGCCAGTTCCTGAAGGGTGGAGACAACGCGGCGGGGGTCTTGGCGCGACAAGACTGCGATCGGATCGCTTGGCCGCTCCGGACTGTTGAGCCGCCGTTTGAGCCATTGCTCGAATACGGAGTCAAACGCAGCGGCGGCCTGGACCGCATCCAGCATCTGCGCGCCTGGGTCAATATCAGCCTCGACCGCGTAGCTTGAGATGATGGTCTGGCAGAAGGCGTGGATCGTTGCGGTCGTAAGTTCCTCGAGTTTGGCAGCGGCGGCGGATATTGCGTGCCGCTGAGCCGCGTCGAGGCCATTGGGCAGAGCTTCCCGCAATGGGGCCGGCACACGTTCGGCCAGAAGTTCGTTGACGTAGCGATGATGACGGCAATCGCCGCCTGATCCACGCCCCGCCAGCAGCCTCATCGCTGCCACGCTCAAAACAGCACCCGTCATACGCAATCTGCAATCGCGTTTTCACACGACCTCGACCCGAAGTGGACCTTCGATTGAGTTTCAGGAAGGTCCGCAGCGGGTCAAAAACCGCTCGTTCCGAAATGGTTCGATCACCCCAACTAGATCATTCAATCCGGCGGTTAGGATCAACTTCAGCGACCATCCTCCCGGCGCTTTGTCAAGTGCTCAAGACGTGATCGAAACGACCGCAGTATCCTGAGTTTTTGTCGCTCGCTCGGCAGCATATTGAGGTAGACTGAAACAACTTGCCGTGACGATTCCGATGGGGGGAGACCCATGGATGTTGGCAGCTGGCTGCGCAGCTTGGGACTTGGTCAATACGCTGCTGCCTTTGAAGACAACGCGGTCGACGCTGAAACCTTGCGCGAGTTGACTGCCGAAGATCTCAAGGAGCTCGGCGTCAGCCTCGTCGGCCATCGTCGCAAGCTGCTTGCGGCGATGGCCACGCTCGCGGACAGACCTGTCTCGAGCGGCAACTACACCCAGTCGGAGAATCCCGACCGGGGTAAGGGCACCGATGGCGACGTGGCTGAGCGTCGCCAATTGACAGTCATGTTTTGCGATCTGGTCGGATCAACGACGCTTTCGGCGGAGCTCGATCCGGAGGATCTCCGCCAGGTGATTGGCGACTACCAAGCCGCCGTGACTGAGGAAGTCACCAAACTCGGCGGTTTCGTCGCCAAGTACATGGGCGACGGCGTTCTTGTATATTTCGGCTATCCGCACGCGCACGAGGAAGATGCCGAACGGGCACTGCGGGCCGGTCTCGCCCTCGTGGAGCGGATCGGCCGTCTTAAATGGCGAGAGACTAGGCTCTCAGCGCGAGTCGGTATAGCAACCGGTATAGTAGTCGTAGGCGATCTGATCGGCCACGGCAGCGCACAGGAGCGAGGGGTGGTGGGTGAGACGCCCAACCTGTCCGCCCGCCTCCAGGCAATGGCCAGGCCCGGAAGCGTCCTGAGCGACGATACGACGCGAAGGCTCGTTGGCGAGCTTTTCGAGTGGCGTGATCTCGGTGCTGTTGAGGTCAAGGGCCTTCCGACCCCTGTACGGGCGTGGGAAGTGGCTGGGCTGAGCACGATCAACAGTCGCTTCGAGGCACTGCACGCGACGCGGCTCACTCCAATGATAGGGCGCGACGAGGAACTCGGCCTATTGCGGCGCCGCTGGGAGCGTGCCAAGGCCGGCGAAGGACAGGTCGTGCTTGTCTCCGGCGAAGCGGGTATTGGCAAGTCCCGCCTCATCGCTGCAATACAGGATAACGTCGGCGACGATCCGCTTACGACCTTGCGCTACTTCTGTTCACCGCATCACCGCGACAGCATGCTGTATCCCTTCATCGCGCAATTGGAGCGTTGGGCAGACTTTGCGCGGGATGACCGTCCGGCGGCCAGGCTCGATAAGCTGAAGAATTCGGTCGGCGCCCTTCCCGCGGCACCGCCTGACACGCTCTCCCTCCTGGCCGACCTCCTCGGCATAGCCGATGAGAGCATCGCGCCGGTCACGGCCGATCCGCCGCGCAAGCGCGAGATGATGCTCTCGCTATGGCCTCGGCTGTTCGAGGCGCTGACAAGGGATCGACCGCTGCTCGTCCTCTTCGAGGATGCGCATTGGACGGATGCGACATCGCTTGAGGTGCTCGATCGCGCGGTGTCGCAAATCGCTCGCCTTCCTGCCCTGCTCGTCGTGACATTTCGGCCTGAGTTTCAACCCTCGTGGATTGGCCAGCCTGCCGTTTCAGCGACCTCCCTCTCGAGGCTGCTGCCCCACCACACGAGCGCACTCATCGCAGGGGTCACACGCGGCAAGCCATTGCCTCCTGAGATTCTGGGCCACATCGTTCACCGTACCGACGGAGTACCGCTGTTCGCTGAGGAACTGACCTCCATGCTTGTCGAGAGCGGGATGCTTCGAGAGGAGGAGGAACAGTTCGTTCTCGATCAGCCGCTCCCGGCGTTGGCGATTCCCGCCAGCCTGCAGGCTTCACTCATGGCCCGTCTCGACCGCCTCGCTCCGGTGAAAGAGATCGCGCAGATTGGCGCCGCGATCGGCCGCGAGTTTTCCTACGAACTGCTTGCCGCAGTTGCGCGCCGTACAGATGCTCAACTGACCGGTGCACTCGACCAGCTCACCGAGGCAGGCCTCGTATTTCGTCGCGGGACGCCTCCGAACGCCAGCTACATCTTCAAGCATGCCCTTGTGCAGGACGCCGCCTACAACACGCTCCTGCGCGCCCGGCGGCGGGATCTGCACGCCAGAATCGGCCATGTGCTCGAGGCAGGCTTCCCTGAAATCGTAACTTCACAGCCCGAACTTCTTGCCCACCACTTCGCAGAGGCAGGCCTCGACGACGCTGCGATAGATTACTGGCGCAAGGGTGGCGAGCGTGCCCTTGAGCGCTCTGCAAATGCAGAAGCGGCCGCGCATCTCGAGCGAGCGATCCGCCAGCTCGTTACGTTGCCGGAAAGTAAAGAGCGCAACCGTCGCGAATTACCACTACAAATGGCGCTCGGCTCGACGACGAGGGCTCTGAAAGGACACGCGGCTGACGAGACTTTGAAGGTCTACAACCGCGCACGCGCGCTCCTGGACGAGACCGTCCCCGCAAAGCAACAAATGGCAGTGCTGTATGGCGCTTGGACCGTGCCCGCGGTCCGTGGCGACTGGGTGTCCGCGCTGGAGATTGCCAGGCAATCGCTCGCGCTGGCGCAAAGCGATGACGACCCCGAAGCTGCTGCCTTCGCAAGCCGCATGAACGGAATCGCGCTTTGGTTGACAGGATCCTTAGAGGAGGCCGTGCCGCATCTCGAGCGAGCAGTCAGGCTCTATGCGCCAGGATCAGGCAACGTCACGGACCTTCGCTACTCACAGGACCATGCCGTCTGGGCCCTCTCGGTCCTGGCTTTGGTGCTGTGGTCGCTTGGCCATCCCGACCGGGCAACTGAAGCAGCGGTGCGCTCGCTGGAATGGGCGAGAGCGATCAACCATGGAATGACAACCGGGTTCTCCCTCAGCTTTGGCTCTGTGCTTTGGGGTTTCTTCCAGGAGGGGCCGCGGCCAGGCGGCGCCGACGCCGATGAGGCCCTCGAGTTCTGCATGGAGCACGACCTCAGATCATACATCTCATGGGGACAATTCTACTGCGGCCTGGCGCAAGTGCGCCATGGAGAACACCACAACGGACTCGAACTGATGCGTGCCGGGATGTCCGGCATGGACAAGATCAACTTTCGGATCCTTTGGACGGCCCATCTCGGCCACCTCGCCTGGGCGCTTGCGTCGGCAGGTAAAGTCGGGGAGGCGATGGACGTACTCTCGAAGGCACTCCGGGCCGTCGACCAGTACGGCGAGAAAGCGTACGAGGTGGAGCTTCACCGCCTCCGCGGCGACTTGCTCTGGCAAAGGGGCGCAGTCAAGGAAGCAGAGATCGAGTTCTGCAGAGCGGTTGAGATCGCGCGGGCTCAAAAGGCGAAGTCGTGGGAGCTCCGCGCCGCCACAAGCCTTGCACGGCTACACGCCGAGCGAGGACATAGGGCTCAGGCCCTCGAAGTCCTCTCGCCGGTCCAATCTTGGTTTATCGAGGACTTCGACACAGCCGATCTACAGGCCGCCAGGACACTTCTCCAAACATTGGAGCTAGACGCTGAAGTTTCAATCCACCGGGTTCGGTGACGCAGATTTATGGAGTCTTCTCGGGTATGAGCAAAGATCGCAAGCGCTCACCTGAGGGTGCGCCGACAACCGCATAGTCCGAGCGCCAACGTTGCTCATTTGGCTTGCCCTTGGCGAAGGTCCCGTTTGGGGCCGGCTTCGGCTGTTCAGCCGTGGCCAGCAAGTGGCAGTTTGTGGCGCGTCCTCCCGGTTCAGGAACGGGAAAATCTGACCCGTTGAAGACGTTCATCCGCACCCGGTCGAAAGTCAGGAACGGCTGACGAGCGGTCATTCACCGCGCGGCCAACGGCGCGTTCTGGCTCCGACGCTTCCATGGGTGTAGGGTTGTGCCATAAAGAGGCGCATATGGCGGTTCCCCCTCTCAATCGGAAGCTGCTGGCGATCCTGGCGGCCGATATGGTTGGCTACTCGAAGGCGATGGAGGCTGATGAGGCCGGCACCATCGCGCGACTGAAGGCCATGCGCGCTGAGTTGATTGATCCCACCATCTCCCAGCGCCATGGCCGCGTCGTCAAGCTGATGGGCGATGGCGCGCTTGTCGCCTTCGACAGCGTGGTCGATGCGGTGATCTGCGCGGCCGAAATTCAAAAAGCTGTGGCCGTTCGCAATGGTGGATTGCCGGAGCATGAGCGGATTGTGTTCCGCATCGGGATAAATCTTGGCGATGTGGCGCTGGTTGATGGCGATGTGTATGGCGACGGCGTCAATATCGCCGCTCGCATAGAGCAGCTTGCCGAGCCGGGCGGGGTAATGGTGTCAGGTACGGCCTACGACCATTTGCAGGGCAAGCTTGATTGGCCACTCGATTTCGTTGGCGAGCAGCAGGTCAAGAATATCAACCGCCCCGTGCGGATGTACCGGCTGAGGCTCGATGGCAAGCGGGCGCGCTGGACCTTTCGCAAGGCGATGCCGCGCTGGACCAGGACGGCTGCGGCGGCCCTCGTGGTGCTGGCTCTGGCGGGTGGAGGGACCTGGTGGTTCTTTCAGCCCGCGCCACTGGGGGCCAAGCCGTCGGTCGCGGTGCTGCCCTTCAATAATTATGGCGGCGACGAGGCCACCGGGCGTTTGGCCGATGGCTTGACTGAGGATATCATCACCGACCTCGCGCGGTTTCCCGAACTTGAGGTCGTGGCCCGGAATTCGACGGAAGTTTACAAAGGCAAGCCGGTGGATGCCCGCCAGGTAGCAAGTGCGCTCCATGTCGGCTTCGTACTGGAAGGCTCTATCCAGCGGCAAAATGGGCGGGTGCGGGTCACCGCGCAGTTGATCGATGCACAAACCGGCAACCATCTTTGGTCGGATCGTTGGGACCGGCCCGCTGAGGACGTTTTCGCCGTCCAGACCGAGATCGCAGAGCAAGTCACCAACCGTCTGGGCGGCGGCGTAGGGTTGATTCAGGCGGCCGGGCGGGCCGCGGCCAAACGTAAACGACCTGAAAACCTGAATGCTTATGATTATTATCTGCTCGGGACCGAGAAGATTGAAAAGATCACCATAGCGGATGAGGAGGAGGCCATCGCGCTTCTCAACCGCGCCGTTGAGCTGGACCCCGGGCTGGCCCGCGCCTGGGTAGAACTTTATCATGCTCATGGTATATTGGCTGGCTTCGGTATCAATCCCGAGAGCGAGATCAAGGCGGCTGCCGATGTGGCCGAACGCGCGGTGCGGCTCGATCCAAGTGACGCTGAGGCACACGCCGTGTTTGGTATGAGCCTCAGCCAGAAGGGCGACAACGCCCGCGCCAAGGCTGAGCTGGACACGGCCCTTCGTCTTGCTCCTGGTTCGTCCGAAATCCTGACATTCTATACCGGCTATGCGGCACGCTTCAATGAACCCGAACGCGGCGCTCAGATGGTCGACCAAGTAATGCGGCTCGACCCGAACTACCCGATGTGGACGTCCAACTTCTTCGCCCCCTGCCTATTTTATGGCCGGCCGATATGAGGACGCGTTGAAGATGCTGGAGCGCATGACGCCTAACAACTACGACAAGTGGAAGTGGGTGGTGCTTAGCAGCTCCCTTGCGGCTCTGGGTCGAATGGATGAGGCGAATGCTTCGGTTAGGGAAACTCTCAAGCAATACCCGGACCTGACCGTCGAGAGCATGATTAATGAAGTCGGCTTGAGCACTAAAGAGCGCAGCCGGTTTATTGAAACAATGCCGCTCGCCGGCTTTCCGGCTTGCGCCAAGCCCGAGGCGCTGGCGAAACTCGCCAAACCTGTGCGATTGTCGGAATGCGAGGCGGGGGAGGCAAAGCCTCTCGGGCAGCCATAGAACACCCTTGTGCAAAGAAAGGCGAGGGCCGCTGCTCGCCAGCGCGCGAACGGCGCGCGTTGCCAGGAACGACCGCTGTGCATCGAAAGCGACAGTTCACTGGCCAAACGATGAATGGCGGCAAGTGGCGCTTCTTTCTCGTTCCGATTGAGGGAAGCTGCGGAAGAAAACCACCTCTCGCGACCTTCCCTTGTCGCGAAAACTCCCGATCAAAGCGACGGTTTTGCAACTGACTTTTGCACAGTCGCAGAACTCAACTTTTGCGACAACTCCCGCTTTCCTTCTGATGTCGAGCCCAGACGCGCTTCACCTGCGCTTCGCTGCAGCCGGTCAGCTTCGCCGTCCTGCTGATACTGTTGCCGCCAGACCGGAAGACAATAATGCGTTCGTGTGTCACCAGGTCAGCTTGACGTCCGGCATATTTCCCGCCCGCCTTTGCCAATTCGATGCCTTGCCTCTGGCGTTCGCGACGATCCTCGAAGTCGTCTCGAGCCATTTGCAGGGCGAGCTTCAGCAACATTTCCTGAATGGACTCGAGCACGATCTTGGCAACGCCGTCAGCGCTGGCCGCGATGTCGCTAAGATCCACCACACCAGGTACGGCAAGACGAGCACCCTTATTCCGAATTGTTTCGATCAGCTTTTCAGCTTCAGGCAAAGGCAGACGACTGATGCGGTCTATCTTCTCGGCAACGACAACCTCCCCCGGCTGAAGGTCCGCGATTGGACGAAGCAGCTCCGGCCGGTCGGCGCGAGCGCCGGATGCCTTCTCGCGGTAGACGCCGGCGATGTAGTACCCGGCATCCCTCGCCTCAGCGATGATCGATTCCTGGCGATCGAGATCCTGCCCTTGCGTACTGACCCGCAGATAAACACGAGCAACGTGCATGTCCCCCTCCTGCTCGGCTCATTTAGATTACCTCAATGCGCTCTGGCTCAGAATTCCGGGCAAGCGGATAGCCCCATAAGCTGGGTCAGAAATGCGCCGCAGCAACCGCCATGGTTGCGGGGGTCGCGAAACTGCCTATTGTGGGACGGTGCAAAAAGCAGACGCAAAACCGTCGCTTTGATCCGGACTTTTGCGAAAACCAGGCGGCCGGAATCAACGCACCTTACTCGTTCCAGTGGACGAGGCGAACAGCAACAAACCATCCATCTCGGCCATTGGCGGCAGCCAGTTGGTAGAGTTTGACCCTAGAACGCCAGCGTGTGAGACCACCGCCGCCGGGGCGAGCGCATGCCGGGTCGGCACCCACCGGGTTCATCGGCGGGCGGGGGCGGGATGGTTTGTGGGGCCCCGCATCAATGCGCGTGACCCCTCGCTCACAGACCGGATGATCGCGTTGAAGGCGGTGATCACTATTGAACAGAAGCCGCCGATACCAGGACGAAGCCGCGGGTCTTGTTCTCGTTGTCGGAGTCCTGGGTGTTCATGGCATCGAAAAGCTCAGATGTCTTCACCCACACTGGAGGGTATTTATACCGTGCGACATCAAGGATGAGGAAGCGGTCTGATTTCCCATCATAGGCTGCTAGCGGCGAGATATGGCCGCCCTTCTCCTGTCCGATTGCCTTGCGGAGGTAGTTGACGATCACGAAATGGTTCGACTGGCCGAGATGGGAACTCGCCAGCTTGCGGAACTCGTCGACTGAGCTGTCGGCGGCACTGCCCCATGAACGAAGTGCTTAGACATGGCAACGTCTCCGCTGGGTGATCGTGCCACTATACCAGAAGGACGGGCGTGTATCACCATCCCCGTTCAGGGTCGAAGGTCGGGTTCGAGAGGAGGGGCCGTATCAGGCGCGCCCGGCCGACAACTTCGTTCAAAGTTCGGGATCTCCTCCTGGCCGGCTGCTCTCGCCGCCAAAACCATCCAAATCGCTCTGAACGACCGAGTTCGACCCTTTTGGCGGTCGTTCAGTTGCGAGCGTCGCATGACGCGATCTGACCCAATCCGGACCTCGCGTGTTGAGACATCAACGTCGCGTGCCGTGCCATAGCAGACCGTCGGCTTAGCCAGAGCAGCATTCGAGTCGAGTGGATCGCGCCCGTGACGTGGGTTAGGTGACGGCTCGATCGCTGTGCTCTCGGGCACAGGCCGGGCAGATCAGCGCGCCGCGGCTGGCAGGCTGATGAAGGGATCATCGCTCAAAGGTGAGATGGTTCCAGCGTCCTGGTTCTGCGAGGCGATGGCCTGCATCACTGGTACAGCTGTGAACGGAACCCCAGCTCCGCAGCGCCGGGCTGGACCAGGAAACGGTCAGCGTGCTAGTATTGTTCATTCAGCAGGAAGCGATATGCTCAGACCACTGTCTGCGGTGGCGTTCTGGTTCGGATTGACGGCGACAGCCGCGATGGCCGGATCCCTTCATGATGCGGCGCAATCCGGTGATGAAACGGCACTCAAGGCCCTGCTCGATGGCGGCGCGGCCATCGACGAGAAAAACCCCACCGGTGAGACCGCGCTGGTCGTAGCCTGCCTCGCCAGCCGGCCGGAAGCCGTCGCCTTTCTGATCAAACGCGGTGCCGATGTCGTGGCAAGGAACAACCGGGGAATGACGGCTTTGCACGGCGCATCCTATGCGGGGTGCGCGGAATGTGTGCGGCAGCTGCTGGTGGCCGGGGCTTCGCCTAGCGATGCTGAGAACCGATTCAAGACGACGCCATTCATCGTCGCCGCCGAAGAAAACCATCCGGACATACTGGCGATGCTGCTGGCGGCCGGTGCGGATTCGGAAGCAACCGAGCGGCACGGCTTTACGGCGTTAACCCGGGCCGGATTCAAGGCGCGGAAGGAGACAATCGCCTTCCTGCTGGCGCGCGGTGGCCGTTGCCAGCCGGCGAAGGTAGCGGGTGGGTGGAGTGGGGAGTGCCTGAAGCTGGCGGCCGAAACGGCGCGTCTACCTTAAGTCTCCAAATGAAAGGACGAGCACCATGAAACGCCTCGGATTGACGTGTCTCTGCATCGCTGCCGTCTGGACCATGCCGGCGCTGGCCGGCGAGGTCAACACCGGCTACTTCGGCAGCGTCGCCATCGAGGGCTACGACACGGTTGCCTACTTCACCGAAAAACGGGCGGTGAAGGGCTCTGAGAAGTTCCAATCGGAATGGCTCGGCGCCACCTGGCAGTTCTCCAGCGACGAAAACCGGAAGTTGTTCGATGCCAGCCCGATGGACTACGCGCCGCAATATGGCGGCCTGTGCAGCGAGGGCGTCGCCTTTAACGAGATGACGGTCAACATCGAGCCGGAGGTCTGGCAGATCATCGACGGCAAGCTCTATCTTTCCGCCGGCGCGGGCTTCGAGGACCTTGCCGCCAACCGGCCCAAGGCGGACACTAACTGGCCGGCCGTGCATGCCGAGCTGCAGAAATAGAACGCGCTATTTGACAGAGAAATAGCGAAGCGTGTCGGGCAGAACCAGCGCGTAGTCCAGGCCGGCGCTCTTGTCCGCATAGACCGCGCCGCAGTGCCAGTGCCCGCGGAAGCTCGCCTCGAATTGCAGACAGAACTGGTCGTTCTCGATTCGCGCCAGCCCGGTCAGAAAGGTGTTGGCGCCGCGATAGGCGACACGGTAGTCTTTGGTGACCTGCAGAAAGAATGGTACTTTTTCGCTGCGTCGGATGGCCGTAACTCCCTGCCAGCCACGACCTACGGCCAAAGCAGTCAGGGCTTCGCCACGAACGCGAACCTGCTCGTTGCCCCGGTAGCCGAGAGGCCATTCGGGAATGCCGGCCTCGGCGAGTAAGGAGAGGTAGCGTGCGAGATCGGAGGGATTGCGAAAAAAGCCAGTGTAGAGAATGCGAATGGCGGCCAAGTTGCCGAATGGTAAATTTGTCAAGAAGGCAGCGAGCTCCCGCGCCTCGTCGGTTCGGCCGAGCGCGGCATAGGTGGCAGCCAGATATTCATGGGTGTTTTCCGAGGTCGGCCAGGCAGCCATAACCGTCTCGAGCTCGGCCCGTGCCAAATCGTATTTCCCAGCCAGCGTGTGCACGATTCCCGCAACCTGAAGAAAGCCGGGCGGCGGTTTCGGGTTCAAGCGCATCGCCTGGGCAAAGGTGTCCACCGCTTCGTCGAGTTCGCCGGAATAGGCCAGCACCATGGCGAGGTTCGCCTTGGCCTCGGCATCGCCGGGATTGAGCGCGACTGCGCGTCGCACCGAGGCGATGGCATCGTCATGGCGGCCGTCGGCCAGTTGGAAGGTGGCAAGCGCCGCGAAGGCCCGCGCATTGTTGGGATCGAGCTCCAGTGCCTTGCCGGCGGCCTCATAGGCGCGCTTGCGGGCGACTGTCGCTGAGAGGATCTGGTCCCCCACGGCCCGCCAGATTTCCGCTAATGCCCGCGCATAGCCGGCATAGGCATCGGCGAATGAAGGATCGAGTGCGATCGCCTTGTCGTAGGCGGCCAAGGCCCGGGCTTGCGTCGTGGCGTCGACGACATAATAGCTTTGCGCTTCGGCGCGCAGAAACCAATCGTAGGCCTCGAGGTTAGCGGTCGGAATGCGCGTCAGCCCAGCCGCTTCCGCGGAGGTGAGCTCCACCGCAAGCGCCGCCACGATCTCGTTGATCACCTCGTCCTGCACGGTGAAGATGTCCTCGAGGCGCCTATCGAACTGCTTGGCCCAGATTTGCTGGGCGGTCTCGGCTTCCACCAGGTTGGCGCTGATGCGCAAGTGGTCCTGGGACTTGCGCACGCTGCCTTCGAGGACGTAGCGAACGCCCAATTCGCCGGCGACCGTCTGGGGGTTGACGGTCTTTCCCTTGTAGGGTAGCACCGAGCCGCGGGCGATGACGAAGAGGCCGGAAAGGCCGGTGAGCTGGGTGATGAGACCGTCGCTCAGGCCGTCGGCGAAGTAGTCCTGGTCGGAATCGCCGCTGACATTGGCGAAGGGCAGGACGGCGATCGACCGCTTGCCGGCGCCTGCCGGATCGGTGGCATCAGGTCGCGGCGCGCCGCTCAGCCAGAGGGCCGCCACGGCCAACCCGACGAACGCGAGCAGCGCCGCGGCGATTGCCGGTAGGGCGAACTTCGGTTTGCGACCTGGGGCCGCTCGGGTGCCGGCCGCCACGCCGTCAAGCGTCACCCGGAAGGCGCGGATCGGCCGGGCGATGTTCTTGACCTCGATTTCGCCCATGTCGACGAACCTGACAGGCAAGCGATCGCGCACCTCGTTGCGCACGGAACGATGCACGCAGATGCCGCCGGGCTCCGCCAGCGCCTGCAGGCGCGCGGCTACATTGACGCCGTCGCCGAACACATCACCACGATCGGCGATGACGTCGCCCAGGTGCACGCCGATGCGAAACGCGAGCTTGCGGGCACCGGGGCTGGCCGCGGCGCGCGCCGCCATATCGCCTTGAATGGCGAGCGCGCAGCGCATCGCCTCCACTACGCTGGGAAATTCGGCGAGGAAGCCATCGCCCATGCGCTTGAAGATGCGCCCCTGGTGCTGCGCCGTTTGGGGAGACAGAACCTCCTCGTCCACGGCCCTGAGATCTCGCAGAGTTCCTTCCTCGTCCTCCCCCATCAGCCGCGAATAGCCGGCGATGTCGGCGGCTAGGATCGCGGCGAGCCGCCGTTCCAATTTGTCTTCGGCCATTGCGATGGACGTTCGAGAGTTTCTGCCGATTTTTCGCTACACTTGCGGCGAACGCTGCGTCATTCCGATATTTACCATGATAGGCCCATCCAAAGCCATCTCCATCCCAGCAGTCTCGAATGAGTTCCGTTGTTGGCCATCAGCAATACGATTCACTAGTTTTCTACCTGAAGCCAACGTACCGCCCTTTTCCCGGCTGGTTCGCGAAATACTCTTCCATCCGCCTTCCGGCCGAACTCGACCGCATGTTACAAGACGGGTAACTGGTCAAATGGGTGGGCTGCCTCCCGCAAGATGATCGAGCTTGGTGGCCAGCAGAGCACGTTTCTGCCGGTGTAGACCTCTATAACTAACCAAGCTGCCGTCAGCGACCGCGCTATAGCGACCAGTTCAGCACCGCCTCAAAATCATCGCGGCAACTTGAACGTCGCCCTTACAGGCGAAATTGGCCGTTCGGCAGTCACCCAATCAATGACAAGTCATGGCGCGGTCCGCTGGTTCAAAAACCTGAGCCACATAAAGCCCGAGGTGAGCGTTGAAAGGCCGACTCGGGTGGAAACCGGAAGTTCGACGCGAACCCAACAGAGAGCTCGCCGGCTGTTCACGGCTGCTCTACTCGCTCAGTCCTCGGACAAGCCGGCCAGAGAACTATCCTTCCAGAAGCGACGCGGGATCAAGGGACGTCGCCTCGCCGGACGTGACGCGCAGGAGAGGGCATCTTTGCAGCCGCGACGATCACTCCGGCACGCCGGAGATGCCCAGCGCCTCGACGTAACGCTCGGCGAACACCTTGTCCAGCCACGGGTTGATCTGTCTCTGCAGAGTGAGCGTGTAGGTCGGGAACGCCTCCATCAGCCGCCGCGTCGCCGCCTGCGCCTCGTCCAGCCGGTTGAGTTTGACCAGCGCCATGATCACCACCCGGTGCGAGGAGCCGTAGTTCGGCATCTCGTGCAGCGCGCGTTCTCCCCTTTCTGGGAAACATTCACTGTCTCAAGCGGCACGGGATTGCGGAAGGTTGACCTGGATGTTGGGTCCATTTCGACGGCCCTCGGCGTCCTCGGAATGCCAGGCCAGACAGCGTATACCGGAATGCTCAATATCGGCCGGCCGAAACAGGGCGAAACATTTGTGGTTGCAGCGGCCAGCGGGCCGGTCGGCTCATTGGTCGGCCAGATCGGGAAATTGCACGGCTGCCGGGTGGTTGGCGTTGCCGGCGGCGCTGAGAAATGCCGCTATGTCAGGGAAGAACTCGGCTTTGACGTCGCGCTGGACCATCATGCTGCCGACCTCGCGGAGCAGTTGCGCTCCGCCTGCCCGGACGGCATCGATATCTATTTCGAGAACGTTGGCGGGCATGTTTGGAATGCCGTGTTTCCACTTCTCAATGATTTTGCCCGCATCCCCGTCTGTGGCTTGGTTGCCCACTACAGTGATGTAGGACCTCCGGCTGGTCCAGACCGTCTGGTTGCGTTCATGAGAGCAGTGCTGACGAAGCGATGGACGGTCCAAGGCTTTATCGTTTCTGATTTCGACGCGCAGATCGACGACTTCCGCAGGGACGTTTCGGCCTGGCTCCAAGCGGGTAAGGTCAAATATCGTGAGGACATTGTCGAGGGACTCGCGAACGCGCCGATGGCCTTCATCGGTCTTCTCAAGGGCCGCAATTTCGGTAAGCTGTTGGTCAGGGTTTCACAGTGAGTAGAAAAGCGTCTCCCAAACCTAGATTGCCGAAACCACATGGAATCGTTCGAGGGCGAATATGCGGGGCGCTTTGCTGTCATCGGTGAAGGGGCAAAGATGACGCATTCACGCCGTGCATCGGTTCGTACCTTGCAACGCCCGTAGCATCTGCCAAGGATACGCGATCTTGATCCGATGGAGCACGGGATGCCGAGCCAAATGAGAAAGCTGACCTTGACCGCGGACCACGTCGCGCGGGTCCACAAGGTCGTTCACGACCAGGGGTTGACGCCAGGTGCCGAGCTACACACCGATGCCGACTACGACAGCTGGGTCGAGCAAATGATCCGAACTCATCCGGCCCCGAAAGCACCGACCCGCCTGTTCGCCTACGGCTCCTTGATCTGGAAGCCGGAGATCGAGCATATCGGTGAGCAGGGAGGCCTCGCTCGTGGGTGGCATCGCGCTTTCTGCTTTCGCATGACCCGTTTTCGGGGCACGCCGGAGCAGCCAGGCCTTATGATGGCCCTCGATCGTGGGGGGCAATGCAGCGGCGTCCTGTACGACCTGCCAAAGGACAACCTCGAACGCCAATTCGGCAAACTCTTTCGACGCGAATTCACCTACAAGCCGGCCAACAGCATGCCCCGGTGGATCACGGTGGCGACCGCTTCCGGGCCTATCTCGGCCTTGGCCTTTGTGATGAACCGCGCGTCACCTCTCTATGCCGGTCGTCAGTCGCTTGAAGCCGTTGCCGATGTCCTGGCCCTGGCCTGCGGTCATTGGGGAAGCGGGGCCGAATACCTGTTCAATACAGTTTCTCACCTCGAAGCCAAAGGCATACATGACAGCAGCCTCTGGCGGCTTCAACGCCTTGTGGCGGAGTTGATAGAGCGAAACCCGGCGGAGCGGAACGTTCTTTGAGCCAACGGAGCGGTCGCTTCAAGCATCCGCAGTTGGCGCTTCTTTCTCCTCCGATCGAGGAAGCTACAAAGAAATCCACCTCTCGCGACCTTCCCTTGTCGCGAAAACTCCCGATCAAAGCGACGGTTTTGCAACTGTCTTTTGCACAGTCGCAGAACTCAATTTTTGTTACGACATTTCCTGCTTCCCGCTTTCCTTCTGATGTCGAACCCAGACGCGCTTCACCTGCGCTTCGCTGCAGCCGGTCAGCTTCGCCGTCCTGCTGATACTGTTGCCGCCAGACCGGAAGACAATAATGCGTTCGTGTCAGCTTGGCGTCCGGCATATTCCCGCCCGCTCCCCCGGCTGAAGGTCCGCGATTAGACGAAGCAGCTCCGGCCGGTCGGCGCGAGCGCCGGATGCCTTCTCGCGGTAGACGCCGGCGATGTAGTACCCGGCATCCCTCGCCTCAGCGATGATCGATTCCTGGCGATCAAGATCCTGCCATTGCGTACTGACCCGCAGATAAACACGAGCAATGTGCATATCCCCCTCCCGCTCGGCTCATTTAGATATACCTCATTGCGCTCTGGCTCAGAATTCGGACAAGCGGATAGCCCCATAGCCTGGGTCAGAAATACGCCGCAGCAACCGCCATGGTTGCGGTGGTCGCGAAACTGCCTATTGTGGGACGGTGCAAAAATCAGACGCAAAACAGCGCTTTAATCCGGGACTTTGCGAAAACCAGGCCGCCGGAATCGACGCTAAGCGGAAGCTCGCTTGCTCCGGGTCAATTCACCGCCATGACCCTGAGCTGCCCTTCAGTCCAGTCTCGCCGTTGCCCGCAATTAACCCATCTCGGCCATTCGCGGCATAGCCAGAATGACTGAGTTTTACCCTAGTCTTCCTCCCGAAAATCCTGCAGCGAGGCATGGCGCAGATTCTCCTCGCCGTGGAGATGCTTCACGCGGCCGATCAGCCCCGGCTTGACCCATTGCGTCGCCGGCCGTTTCATCCCGTTTGGCGCAGGCCCAGAATGCTCCTGTACGCGCTCCCAGAGGCGTTCCCGCATCTCCCGGTTCAAGGTGATAAAGGCGCTCCCGACATAGCGTCCTGTGCCACGCTCGGCCATTAGGGCGAAAGCCGGCTTTCCGGGTTCACGCTCGACGCCGAGCAACTCGTATTCATCGATGCTGTAAGCCTTGGAGCCAAGCCGTCGAATTGCCGCTCCGGTATTTGCTGTCCTTGCGCCTCGACACCATGCCTTCGAGCCCCGCCTGGTCTATCAGGTGGAAGATCGCCTTAGCCTCGCCGGGAAGCGCCTGGCTGAATTGGATACGGCCACCGTCCGGGATCATCTCGGCAAGGATCTCGCGGCGGTCCTCCAGCGCCATGTCGCGCAGGTCGTGACCATTGAGATGCAGAAGATCGAAGGCGACGAATAGAGGTCGTGCTGGCGTCGAGTGATGGCTTTCCGCAAGGCTCCGAAGTCAGACAGGCCAGTCTCGTACGACGATCTCACCGTCGATGATGGCGCTTTCCACGTCCAGTTCAGCGGCGGCCTTTGCGAGGGCGATGCCGATGGCGAAACTGTCCGAAGGCGACACGATCACGATGACTGGCGAGGTGACGCTTGTTCACGATGACGGGACCGTCACGGTTCGGCTTCACGGCTACGACGTTCCGGTGACGACGCGCGGGGAACGCCTCGCCGAAATACCGGACCTCTCCACCGCGTCCGCCCTCGGCAATCGCGACAGCATGCTTGGCTTTCGACACATCGACACCGACGTAAAAAACGTTATTTTGCTCCATGGCCCGTCCTTTCTTCGCTTGGGGCTCGGCTGGGCACTCCCGAGCAACCCCCGTTTGCTTAACAGCTGCGAAGACTAAGGGCGGACCGCCGCTCAGACCACGGTCATAACGTCTAATAGCCATCGCAACCTTACCCGCCAAATCGTCCTTGTTGCGCCAATATTTGACGAGCTTCTTTTCATACAGCTTTCGGAATCTCTCGAGTTTGGCCTTTTTCTCGAACTCGACCTTTTCCGCGGCCCACGTCTTGCGAGCACCGCCTTCGAGCAAAAACGCCACGGTAGGCACGCCTTGGGCGACCGCGTACTCGTACTCCATCTGGGTGTAGCTCTTACCCTTCAACTCTGAGCCGTACCGCTCTGCTACGATGAGTACGTAGTAGTCGCTGTCATCGATGCGCCGCTTAATGTAATCCCATTGAGTGTCGTCGCTGGCTTGGAATGCCTCCCATCCCCACAGGAATATGCCCGAGGTTAAGAACGGCCTCGATGACCGACCGTCTTTCGTCCACCAAATCGGCATAGGTCGAGCTGACGAAGATTTGGTATTTAACGTCCATGCGGCTTCACCCTTCGATCCGCCCTTGTAAGTCTGCAAGCAGGCTGGGGATAACGTTCCGTGCCCGCATCAAGAAGCCGAGTCATGATTCTTGCAAGGGGTGAAGCGATCAAAACCCGACCCGCGGGCTGGCACGCTAGGTTGCCCGGTTTGCCGGAAGGAATAATCACTTGCGGCCGAGGAGTATGAAACGTGCGGTGCCCCCCGCCGCAGCGACAGCCTTCGCTATTCCTTCTTGTCGACCAGCGCCCGTAGTGCCGAGACGTCATGCAGCAATAACCTGCTGCCGCGCTTTTCGATCAGGCCTCTCTTCGCGAGGTCGCTCATTTCGCGCGAGACCGCTTCCCTGTGCGTGCTCATCGTTGCCGCCAGCTCGGAATGCGTCGGTGCCGGGCTTATGGACACCTCGCCATCCACGAGTGCGGCTTTCTCCGCCCGATGCAGGAGCTCGACGATCAGCCGTTTTCGCACGACCAGAGTGCTGTATTCGAATACCCGCTCGGTCATGCGCCGGAGCTGGGCAGACAGATGCTCAAGCAGCATCCAGGCAAAAGTCGGGTGGGTCATCACGATATCCCGGAATGCTGTGCCGGACAGCCGTGCAGCGCGGGTTGCCTCCAGCGCGACTACGCTGGCAGAGCGTGCAATCCCGTCAATGCCTCCGAGCTCCCCGAAAATGTCACCCGGTTCGACATCGCGATACGCTATCTCCCTGCCGTCCGCTGAAACCAGTGTCACGCGAGCCCGTCCTTCCAGCAGGAAGAAGACATCGCGACCAGTGTCGCCGTGGGAAATGATTAGCTCGTTGTGTCGATAGCTGCGCTCGTGCCACCGTTTGGTCAGCGCGGCGAGGTCGGCATCGCAAAGTCTTGAGATGAAGGCCAGAGAGCCTGTCACAACGGTCTCTTGTTCAATCAAGTGTACTTCACCTTACTCCCTATCCAAGGAAATTTGATGGCCGCAGGCCCCGCTTTCCGGGATGCAAACTGGGAGCGGATTTCGCCAATGTTCTCCCCGGTGTGGGAATTCCCACAGCCGAGCCTGGTTCGACTGTCATATCCTTGTTGCAACGTCAGGCCCGCCGGCTCGTGTGCAAGCCGGCGAAGGGAAAGGGAACAGTCATGAAATTCTTGGCTCCCGTCACAAAACTTGCTGCGGGGTTTCGCAAATTCGTCGCGCCGCGCTACCGCCCGGAGCTTTATTACATGCGTGGCCCGGGGCCAGCCACCGCCCGCCGTATGGGCACGCCGCGGCAAAACCAATCCATCGACCACTACGCCTAACTTGCCTCGCGGACGGCTGACGCTCTCGCCCGGAGTGCCGTTCGCGCCGTTCCGTACCGGTCAATTCAGATCAATGAAGGGACGATCTGATCATGGTTATAATTCATGCTGCCGCCATTGGTCCATTTCGCATGTGTTTACGCCTCCGCGCCGAGCGAAAAGCTCTCTTGTCGGCAACGGACCAGTTGAGCCGTTTACCCGATGACGTTCTTGGCGACATCGGCATCTCACGTGACGAAATCATGTGCGCTTTGCGAAGCCGCGCCATCCGTCATGCGGAGGCAGGCGCGGCCGGCACGACGATCGAGCGCACCAGGATCGCTTGGGCCTCGATCCCGAAACGGTTGGCCGCCGGCAGTGGCTACGCCTCGGCCGAGATCCCCTTTGGCTGGTCCACGAGCGCGCGATCGAGCCTTACATCGCGGCTTCGACAAGCAGCGGCGCGCGGACGGGATCTTCGAACGGCACTACACCTGCGACCCCAAGGACTGAATGTTGACCGACGGGAGCTGGGGAGGATCTCAAAATGATCATGTCAGTTGTTAAGTCCCTCGCGCCTGTGACGCTCGGCACCGTGCTGATCGCAATCAGTCCGGCTTCATTGTCGGCTTCTGACGCTCAGGACCTCGCGTTCGCTCACGCTGACATGCAATCAAACAGCTGAAAGACGTCTATTTGGATTGCGAGCGGGGAGGCCGCCGGTGCGCTGGGGACGGAAGACGTGATGTACTGTTCGATGCGCGAGTTCCGACTAGGCGCGAGATAGCAGTTTGCGCATAATCAACGATGCATGGCCTTCTGCACCGTGCGACGCGGCCCTGCGATCGACCACTTCGAACCATGTTTGCGGTAAAAGGCCATTGCCCGGTCGTTTCCCTCGAGCACTTCGAGTGCGATGCTCGGGATGCCGGAATGGGCGGCAAAGACAGCGTGCAATATATTAGCGGCTAGCCCGGTGCCGTACTCGCTTTGATCGATGTGGAGCCGGTCAAGCATGACGTCGCCGGCTTCATTCATCTTAGCCATCGCGTAGCCGGCAATCGAGCCGTCTGGCCGTTCTGCCACGAACGACATTTTGTTGGTGTCTGTCAGTTCCGCCGCAATCCGCTGCAGCGTGTGATCTTCATCCGAAATCCGGGCCGCGGTCTCGGCACCCATGATTGGCGAGTACGTCCTGCGCCAAGACTCTCCAATGAGCAGCGATACCGACGGCACGTCCTGCTCAGTCATGGCTCTGATTTGCGTCATCGATAACGTCCCCTGATTTCCTATTGCAGCCCCGAACCGGACGGACAGCTACCGGCCCCAACACCGGTCGTTCACACCAACCCCACCCTGAAATCCTCCAGAACCTGAGCCAGCCCTCGCGCGCCGAGAAGGGTCATAACACGCTTCGCCTGAAGCTTCGGTACCGCGCGATCGTAAATGGCAAGACTGGTCGCCTCATTGAGGCGCGACGGATAAATGATCCCGTCGGGCTCAGATGGGTGCTCGTGAAAGGCCAGTGACCACCGGCGTGCCAGGTTCTGGCGCTGTGCCCGAACGATATCGGTCGGCACACCCATCCGAACGGCATTGTCGCCTCTGAGGTCGACCAGGCGTAGGTCTGTCGTGGTCGCGATCTCCGCATAGCGCCGTCGGATCAGCTCCACCTCCTCTATTTGAAGATCGTCGACAAGCCCTTCGCGGCGGTCGCGGAGCACGGTCTCTAGGAAGCACACCTTCAGGGAGTCGCCGAGGTAGAGAACGCCGAAGCGGTTGGCAGAAACACGACGCCGCGGATCGCTGAACCGGCTCGGTGGCTTCCCTTACCCCAATGGATCAGGATAGGTGCTCCAGTAGATGCGACCGAACGTCTGGTCTCGATCTCGAGCTTTGCGCGCGCGAAATCGGATGGAGGTGGAACGCCGGGCATTCAGTCGAAATCGCCCCTGGCCGTGCCTTCGGCCGCGGCCAAAACCGAGGCGTCATCGCCTTGTTGAAGGGCTCGAAGGCCGGTCCGCCCATCGAGGGCGCCATGGCGCGACACCAGAAACCGATAGACGGCCCAGGCGTTATTGCCCAACATGGCGTGCAGCGCCGGCAAAGCGCCGAAGGGACGACCGTCCTTGTCGAGTTGCCAGACAGGAAAGCGGAAACCGCGTTTGGCGCCATCGATCCAGAGCACCTGACCGCTTTGCCGCCTGGCGTTGACCGTCACCCGCGACGTGCCGAGCAGCTTGGCAAAGGCATCCGCGCTCAGCATGTCCTCCCCGGCGACAATTTCGGCGACACGCTTGCGGCCACGCGCGCGCGATTCGTCAAGTGCCGCCTCGAGTTCGGCATCGGGCTTGCACGTGTCCTCGACGGGAAAGGTATCGTCCGAAGCGATCGGTTGCTCCTCGACCGGTGTGATCGTCTGCACATCGGCCGCCGAATCGACCTCTACCCGGAACGATACGCGGTGGCCGATCTTGCGGCTGCGTGCGATCGCTTCCTGATAGCGTTCAAGTAATACCTTCTTGAAGTCTGCCTGTGCCGGAAGCTTTGTGGTGAACCTCAAGGTGGCGACTCCCGCGTGCGATGCGGTCCCGCCATGATTGCTGCGTTTTGGAGCGGCCATGGTGAGAACCTCCTGCTGACCAATACGGTTGCAGAGCGCAAGTTCGTCAAGTTCGATAATTTCGTAAAGTTATAGCGAATTGCTGTGGAATAAACAATTCCCCATGCGCGAAACCTCCCCTGCCCGTCATCTCGCGCAGCCCGAGCTCGCCGACCAGGTTGAGCGCGCCTTGTTTTGTCACCTTTAACCTGTCCTGGATCATGCGGGTGAGCTGACTTTCGCGTTGTGGCCGCGTCGCCGGACAGCCGATGCCGGACCGCCTTGGTTATGGAAAGGGTTGATTTTCGAGGGAGCGCAATGCATATTTCGCCCCGCCGCAGGCGTCCGAACGGGGAGAGTACGATGAGAGCGTCCATGTCCAACAAGAAAGGAGATCACAAACAGGACATGAAGCGTAATGCAAACACGACTGCGAAGCGCCGCCCTGCAAGGAGGCACGTCCCGTAGCGACCGGAAACCCTGGCTGCCGAGTGCAGCGAATATCGGCCCAACGGCTGAAATCGATTCAACAGATAAGCCGATTCCCAGAACGCGACCTACGCGCAGCAAGCCGTATTCGCGTGCCAGGAAGTTCCTGTCCTATTACAGGCCGCATCTGCCGCTGCTGGCGGCCGATCTCGCCTGCGCGCTGCTGGTTTCGGTGACAGCGCTCTTCCTGCCTCTCTGCGCCAGCTACGTCACCAAGCATCTGGTCCAGCTTCCCGACGCACCGGAAGCCCTCAATCAGATCTATTTGATGGGCGGGGCCATGCTAGCCCTGGTGGCGGTGGAACTGCTCGGCAGCCTGTTCGTCGACTATCAGGGCCACGTCATGGGCGCGAAGATCGAGAGCGAGCTGCGTAAGGAGCTGTTCGAACACTGCCAAAAGCTCGCGTTCAGCTTTTACGATCGCCAGCGGGTCGGCCAGTTGATGAGCCGCATGACCAACGACTCGTTTTCGTTAGGCGAGCTCTTCCATCACGCACCTGAGGATATGGCGATCGCGGTTTTCAAATTCGCGGGCGCAATCCTCCTCCTGGCCTATATCGACCTGCCGCTCACCTTGCTTATTCTCGGGGCTACGCCCTTTGCAGTGCTCTACGCGTTGCATTTCAACCGCCGCATGAACCGGGCGCTAAGGCTCAGCAAGGAGCGGATCGCGGCGGTCAATGAACACATCGAGGATTCGCTCGCCGGTATCCGCGTTGTCCAGTCCTTTGCCAATGAGGAACTCGAGATCAGCCGCTTCGACGAGGAGAATGCCCGTTTTCTTCAGAGCCGCAGGGAAGGCGACAGGAGCGAGGCCTTCTTCTCGGTCGGGAACACGACCTTCGCACAGCTTATCACGGTCGCCGTCATCGTCATGGGCGCCGTCCGGGTCGTCAATGCCGAGCTCGGCGTTGCGGATATGCTGACCTTCCTTCTGTGCGTCGCGGTGCTCGTCGATCCCGTCAAACGCCTGGCAAATTTCGTGCGGCTCTGGCAGGAGGGTTACACCGGCTTCAGTCGGGCGATGGAGATCCTGGAGGTGGAGCCGGAGATCGTGGATCGGTCGGGTGCCTCCGACATCGCCCGCCCGTGCGGCGCCCTGGCGTTTCGCGATGTCGGCTTCCGCTACGAAGAGGACGGGCCACATGTTCTCAAAAAACTGTCCTTCGATATTGCTCCCGGCGAGTTCGTGGCCCTCGTCGGCGCCTCCGGCGTCGGCAAGAGCACCTTATGCGCGCTGATCCCGCGCTTTTACGAGGTGAGTGAAGGCGCGATCCTGATCGACGGTGCCGACATCCGCGACATCAGCTTGAAGTCACTGCGGCAAAGCATCGGTGTCGTGCAGCAGGACGTCTATCTGTTCGCCGGTACGGTGGCGGAAAACCCCCGCTACGGGCGGCCGGATGCGTCGGAAGTCGAAATCATCGCGGCGGCAAAGGCGGCCAATGCTCACGATTTCATCATGGCGCTCTCGAATGGCTACGCCACGGATATCGGACAGCGCGGTGTGAAACTGTCCGGGGGCCAGAAGCAGCGCCTCACCATCGCCCGGGCGTTCCTCAAGGATCCAGCAATCCTGATCTTCGACGAGGCTACGAGCGCGCTTGACAATGAAAGTGAGCGGGCCGTCCAGGCCGCATTGCTCGACCTTGCCGAAGGGCGGACGACGATCGTCATCGCCCATCGGCTTTCGACCGTTCGCAATGCGGACCGGATCCTGGTGCTGACCGAACAGGGGATCGCCGAACAGGGGACCCATGAAGCCCTGATCGTTGCCGACGGAGCCTATGCCCACCTCTACAAGGCGCAGGCCAGCATCTAATCGGCGTGCGCATGGAGGAGCGCGAAAGAACGACCCCGCTGCGGACTTCCGCTAGCCGATAGATCTGGTCCGGCCGAACTCGGAATATGGATTCCGCTGATCAATGCAAAGGAGAGCCTGGCGAACATAGGGAATCGTTTTCTTGCGGCAGATTGCGGAGCGGCCACCTGGAATCGATGAATCCGCCCTTGGCGGAATGTCTAGATGGCCTGCGTGAGAGCATGGCGTTGTTCGCTCTTGTTCAGCCCGGCCCTGCAGCGGTGACGGAGCGCCGGATGTTCCAGCAAATCGAGCATGAACAGCGTCCGTTCAATCTTGCCGATCTCCTGGAGGGTGATGTCCACTTGGTTCTAGCGTTCGTAGGCGGCGAGCTTCCTCAGCATCACCGACGGCGCGGCGTGGCGACCAGGCGCATCACCTCATCCCAATGTTCGCGGATGAGTCGGCACGGATGCGAAGCGGCGCGATCTTTGGATAGACAGCGGGATGTTCGATTGGGATCAGCCGGCGATCGGGAAAGTCGCCCAATCTGGGGCAGAAGCGGAAACCGAGCATGGCGCAGAGCGCGAACACATGATCGGTCGCGCCGCCGGTATCAGTAAAATGTTCAGCAATCGAGAGATTGCTAACGTGATGCAGCAGGCCGTCGAGAACGTAGGGCGCCTCGTGTGTCGCTGCCGAGATGACCTTGACGTGATAGGGTCCATGCTGGTCGGAGACATGGGTGTAAAAGCTGAAGCCGGGATCGACACCGTAGCGCGCGTTGACGTCGCCGCCCGCATGTTCGCCTCCGTGTTCCGACTCATCGTTGACCCTACATAAACCGAACACACTGCTTTCTGTAAGCACTACCCTTCCAGCTAATGCCCCATTCAGCCGCACAGCAGGCCGCAACTGCACCAATGAGATTGTGAAGCCGGAATCCGCGTCCGTCACTCGGTGGACTGAGCGCCTAGACAATTCCCCACGCGCGAAACCTTCCCCTGCCCGTCATCTCGCGCAGCCCGAGCTCGCCGACCAGATTGAGCGCCCCCTGTTTTGTCACCTTTAGCCGCTCCTGGATCATGCCTGCCGAGACGAGTGGCCGTGACAGCACGAGTTCGACCACGTCGGACAGTTTGGAGCTGGCGCGGCGGTCGCGGAGTTTTCGCTCCATCTGGCTTTTTGCCAGCACCAGCCGATCGTGTTCCTTCAGGCCGACCAGCGCGGCGTCGTGGATAGCATCGAGGCAGGCCAGCAACCGGTCGGACCGATTGCGCGCTCGCCGCCGCTCGCGCGGAATGTTTTTGGCGCCGAGATGCAGGCAGGCGAGATGGTTGGCGGCAAGACCTTCCTGCCGCAGCAGCGCGGCAATCAGCAGAGGCCCGAGCCAAGCGGCATGCTGCAGCACCTCGATGTCCTGCCAGAATAAGTCCTGCCATTCCGCGAGGCGTTCTTCTTCATTCCAGTCGAGATCGTAGATCAGGCCGTTTTGCGGCTCCGGCCGGTCACGTTGTGACGTTTCCTCCTTTCGACCAGGTACGTCGGCGCCGCCGAGAATCTTTGACGAGCGCGCCAGGACGGCATCGATCTCGGCAAATTCTTCGGCCAGCAGGTCGTCCTCAGCGTCATCCCGACCGCCGGCTTCAACGGGGTCGGCGCCCTCCCCGTCCCGGCTTTTTGGCCCCGATGCCGGCATCGCGCCGCCGCGGCCGGTCAGCGCCAAAAAACCGTCGCGGCTGAGCGCCCAGTCCGGCTTCTGCGCAAAAATCCGCCGGCGGCACCGCATGTGCGCGGGTGAGTTCGTGGGTCGGTGTGCGAATGTCCATATGGGCGTCGTGCAGGACAAGGTCCTCGAGGTGCACGAGAGGGGCAGCGGCCGCGTCAGCAAAATGCTGGCGTTCGACAAAACCGTCGCGGACCGGTGAGCGAGCGACCCGCTCGTCGAGGCGGACCAAAACCTCGGTCGCGCGGGAAACCGGCCCGATCAGGGTCTTCAGGGACAAGTCGCTGATGTCGTAAGCCATTGGTTTCATGATAGTTGATTCGCCATAGTCAAGCTATCTGGATGTTAGGTTGACTTGCAGGGGATTTTCTCTGGCGGCCTTCTCACTATCGATAATCACCACTTATCGATACTTAAACAATACAATCAGACAGTCCAATTACTATTTCATTGGCTCTCTCCCGCCGAGACCCATCAAGAACAAGACTGCATTTTTCCGATCATTGCCTTTGGACCCCAGACTCGTGGTTTTCTGCTATGCCGCATGCCGTCGATAGTAGAAGAAGGCGTCGTCGATAGTGGGTGTTGCGATGTAGCGGTCTCCCGCTACCAAGTTTCTGCTAGTAAATTCAACATCTTGATTGGAAGGATACCTTGGCAAGGGGTCCTTTCATGTCACACCATGTTGCAAGCTGCTACCGTTGATTTCCAAGAGTTTCCTGCGACTATCGGCAGGTCCACGCGACATGGACGTGACATGGATGGGTGGCCGCGAAGGGGATATGCTGCTTGGCCTCGGCGGTCGTAGAGAGGGCAGGATGACGTTTGATGAAGCCATTGTTGGAGGCGAGGCCCTTCTGCAGGAATCAATCCTGCAGGAAGCGCAAGAAACGCTGCAGCTCGACTTCAAGGGTTCGGCCGTAGGAAAGCCGGGCGCGCTCTTCAACGACGAAGGAAAGCTGACAAAGGACGGGCGCCGTTCACTCGCAAAGGCCATGTCTGCCTTCAGCAACTCGGCTGGGGGCTTATTGTCGTCGGCGTAGACTGCAGGGCGAATTCAATGGTGTCGATTCTGCGCTGGCGCTAGATCCGGTCCCGAATTGGGAAGCAGCCCTTAGTGCCGTCAGCTCTGCGGTTGGAGATCTGCTTCAGCCAAAGAACGACGGCATTAGGGTCAACGGCTTCGGTTCTGTCAGCGACAAGACGGCGGGGTATCTCGTGATTGACACACCTCGCTCCAAACGCCGTCCCCACATGTGCAACATGACGAAGCAGTATTTCAAGCGGTCGGCTTCGAGCAGCTACGCGATGGAGCACTTCGACATCGAGGATGCTTTCGTCGAACTGCCACGCCTGATATTGAACTCGAGACTGAATTCTCTCGCCGCTCGATCAGCCGGTCAGGAGGTGAAGCCGCCACCGCTGGCATTCAAATTCGGCTCGGGATTCGAAACGTCGGAGCTGTGACGGCAAAGATGATTGTTCTGCAATTGGGACAGAGGCTCGGGGGAGTTCCGCTTGGCCTTGGTCATCCTTATGAACGTGATTCCAATGCGATATCGAATTACGGAGGCTCCACCACTATCGCGACGCCTGGCGAATTTGTTGTCCATCCTGGCCAATCGCGTTTTTTTCAGATCCTGAATTACAGCGTAGGCAGGGATGACGAAGGCAATAGGGTAGTCGAAAACCTGCCCCTCTCGCAGTCTTTCGTAGATTTGCCGTACTCGCTTGGTGCAGAGAACATGGGAATGCGCTCCGGTAACCTCAAGTTCATAGCGGCTGAGTTATGGGGCGATCCTCCTTTCCTCGACCGACGGTAAGCGAGGTAAGGATGCCTGCCCTGGAAGATGTGGTAGTCGGTTCTGCATATCCCGACATAGGCGACATTGATCAGTGCCCCAGCCTTCCGGCGGAGTGCCTGGTGCCTGCTGCTCCTCGAACATCAGCCTACCGGGCTCGGCGCATCGGACGACTTTGATGGTGGGGTTCATGAATGTAATTTCACCCTTCGCTAAGCTGGAGTCCGGCAACAGGAAGTGGGGGGGGGGGGGGGGGGGCCGGGGGCCCCGGTGGGGGGGTGGAGAGGGAGGGGGTGTGGGAGCGAGGGCGGGGGCGCGCCCCCTGAGCAGGCCGGACCTCGAGAGGGGGGGGGAGCG
>NZ_JAMYQT010000051.1:0-34984 GCF_040320985.1 Mesorhizobium sp. M0571 | reverse complement strand
GAGGAACAGATACTCAGCCTGCTCCCGGAATGGAACCAGCGCCCGGTCGTTGACGCCTTGCAGGCGATGCGCGGCATCGCGCTGATCAATGCCGTGGTGCTGGGGGAGATCGGCAGTTTCAGCGCCACTATCCTTGCGAGGTGCGGCCGTTCATGCGAAGAGCCCGGGAGCAATAGCTTATTTCGTAACTGCCGAACGACGATGGCACAGAGAATCACAATCGCTTGGCGCGTCACGCTTTGCTATCTGGCCGGGCTGACGGAAAGTCTGTTGGTCTTCGCATCTTTCGGAGCCCCGCACCGCAACGTGGCAGCGCAAGATCTTCTTTCGGCCTTCGTTCTTTATCTGGCCGTAGGGGTGGTCGTCTCTTGGCCCCTCTGGTTGACGGCCGCTGTCGTGGCGTTCGTTTTCGCGAGGTCGGTCGCTGCAAATCCAGGTCTGTGGGCTGCCGCGGCGACGTTGATCGGCGCCGGCTTCTCGTATGGAACCCTGCCCTTCGACGGTGAAATCAGGTCTCTTGCCACCGTCGGTGGCCTCGCCGCAATTCTGGCAGGCATTTCTTTTTATTGTTGGAGTGTATCGCGCCCGGTTCCCCCGGCATCCAACTGAAAACACCATTAATCGCGCGCTTGCCTTGCGGGGCAAAACCGTTCATGCGAAGAGCCCGCACGCGAGTGAAAACAGCGACAGGCAAGCGCAACAGATGAGCAGGCGCCGGAAATGAGCAAGCGCAAGAACGGGCTCACCTATGCCGAAGCGGGCGTCGACATCGATGCCGGCAATCTCATGGTCGAGAAGATCAAGCCGCTGGTGCGCGCCACTCGCCGGCCGGGTGCCGATGGCGAGATCGGCGGCTTCGGCGGCCTGTTCGACCTCAAGGCAGCCGGCTTCACCGACCCGGTGCTGGTCGCCGCCAATGACGGCGTCGGCACCAAGCTGAAGATCGCCATCGATGCCGGCAAGCACGACACGATCGGCATCGACCTCGTCGCCATGTGCGTCAACGACATCGTCGTGCAAGGCGCCGAGCCGCTGTTCTTCCTCGACTATTTCGCCACCGGCAAGCTCGATCCCGACCAGGGTGCTGCGATCGTCGGCGGCATTGCCGCCGGCTGCAGGGAGGCCGGCTGCGCGCTGATCGGCGGCGAGACGGCGGAAATGCCAGGCATGTATCACGGCAAGGATTACGACCTTGCCGGCTTTGCCGTCGGTGCCGCCGAACGCGGCCAATTGCTGCCGACCGACGACATCGTCGAGGGCGACGTACTGCTCGGCCTCGCCTCGTCGGGCCTGCATTCGAACGGCTTTTCGCTGGTCCGCCGCATCGTCACCGTAAGCGGCGTTGGCTGGAACGATGCGGCGCCGTTCAATGACGAAGCGACGCTGGCCGAGGCGCTGCTCGAACCGACCCGCATCTACGTCAAGTCGATCCTCAAGGCGATCCGCAACACCCACGGCATCAAGGCTCTGGCGCATATCACCGGCGGCGGCTTTCCCGAAAACATTCCGCGCGTTCTGCCCAAGGATTTTTCGGCCGAGCTCGACCTCGGCGCCATCGAGGTGCCGCCGGTGTTCTCATGGCTGGCCAAGACCGGCGGGGTCGCACCGGAAGAGATGATGCGCACCTTCAATTGCGGCATCGGCATGATCCTGGTCGTCGCCTCGGGCCAGGCGGCGCAGGTCGCCGCCGTGCTGCAGGAAGCCGGCGAGACGGTGACGCCGATCGGCCAGATCGTGCCGCGCCGCGACGCCGGGGTGATCTATCGGGGCTCGATCGGCCTATGACCAGAAAACGCACGGTGGTGCTGATCTCGGGGCGCGGCTCCAACATGACGGCGCTGATCGCGGCGGCGGGCAACCCGGCCTATCCGGCCGAGATCGTCGGCGTCATCTCCGACCGCGCCAATGCCGCCGGCCTCGGCATCGCCGCGGCTCGCGGCATCGCCACCAAGGTGATTTCGCGCTCGGACTATTCCAGCAAGGAAGCGCATGACGAGGCGATCGACGCGGCCCTTTTGTCGTTTCGCGCCGAGATCGTCGCGCTGGCCGGCTATATGCGCATCCTCGGTGCGCGCTTCGTCGAGAAATGGCAGGGCCGGATGGTCAACATCCACCCTGCCCTGCTGCCTGCCTTCAAGGGCCTGGATACGCATGCGCGAGCTATCCGCGCGGGCATGCGCATCCATGGCTGCACGGTGCATTTCGTCACGCTCGACATGGATGACGGCCCGATCATCGCCCAGGCCGCCGTGCCGGTGATGGTAGGCGACAACGAGGATTCGCTGGCGGCGCGCGTGCTCAAGGCCGAGCACCAGCTCTATCCGCTGGCGCTGGGGCTGGTCGCCGAAGGCAAGGCGCGCATGGAAGCCGGCCGCACGGTGTTTTCCCGCTTCGCCGACGATGCCGACAACGCCACGTCGGTGGTGATAGCGCCCGACCCGCTGCGCGAAGAGACCGATCTGGAGCACCTGGCGCGGATTACGCCGTAAGATGCATCCTAATTGCAATCAAATTTTGATTGCAATTAGGACCCTTCTCGCCTAATTTGCTTGCATGAACAGCAAGCACAAGCGTGTGCTCAGGGCGATCTTCACGGATCCGGTTTCGGGCAGCATCGAATGGATCGCCATCGAAACCCTGCTGGTTGCGGTCGGTTGCCAAGTGATCGAGGGAAACGGTTCGCGCGTGCGCTTCGTGTTCAACCGTGAGGTCGAAACCTTCCATCGGCCGCATCCGTCAAAGGAAGCGAAACGATATCAGGTGAGAGATGCTCGCCAATTCCTGTCGAGGATCGGAGTGAAGCCATGAATGCGATGACCTACAAGGGCTATTCCGCCCGTATCGATTATGATGATGACGACGAGATTTTCTTCGGCCGGATTGCCGGAATTCGCGACGGTGTATCGTTCCACGCTGAAACGGTCGCGGAGCTGAAGGCTGCTTTTCATGAAGCCGTGGACGACTATGTCGAAACCTGTGCGAAGATCGGTAAATCGCCGCAAAAACCCTATTCCGGCAATCTCATGCTGCGCGTCGATCCCTCGGTCCACTCGAAAGTGGCGCTGGCTGCGGAAGTCGCGGGCAAGAGCCTGAACCAATGGGGTGAAGAGGTCTTGCGCGAGGCCGCCGACAAGCAGATCGCCTGACGTTCGAGGATTTCTCATCCAACGCGCGTCTGTCTCTCCAGGACCGGATTATGAAGCAACTGCTGCTCCTGCGCCACGCCAAGTCGAGTTGGGATGATCCCGATCTTATCGACTTCGACCGGCCGCTGTCCGGGCGTGGGCTGAAGGCAGCGCCGCTGGTCGGGCGCGAACTGGCCCGGCGCGGCTGGCTGCCGGAGCTGGCGCTGGTATCGCCGGCGCTGCGCACCCGCGACACGTGGCGGCTGGTCTCGGCGGAGTTGCCGGCGAAGGTGCAGGCCAAATTTGCCCAGGCGCTCTACGAGGCAGCGGCGGCGGACATTCTCGCCAAGGTGCGGCAGGCAAATGCCAAGATCGGTACGCTTCTGGTGCTCGGACACAATCCCGGGCTGGAGGAGTTCGCAAGCCGTCTTGCCGGCGCCGGATCGGACGATGCGGCGCTCAAAAAGCTGGCGGAAAAATTTCCGACCGCGGCCCTGGCCCGTTTCGACGTCGACGCCGACTGGGCCGGTCTTACTTTTGGCAGTGCCCGGCTGACGCACTGCATTTGGCCGAAGGATCTGCGCTAGAGATTGGCCGACAGGCCGGAGGGGGGTGGGAAGGATCGCCGACTTTTCGGCCGACCCTCTTCCGCGAACAAGAACGGCGGGCCAAGCCCGCCGCTCTTTGTGCTCCGGGGTTTGAGGAACTAGCGGCCCCAGTTGCCCCTGCCAGATTGGGGCACCACGGACTGAGCCGTGCCGGACTGGGTCGTCGCCCTGGTGTCGACGGCATTGTGCTCAGCCGTCAGCGGCTTGCGGATCGAGCCCGTAAACGCGTTGTCAACATTGCCAACAGGCGCGGCCGGCTGGTTGACGCCGTCCGAACCATAGTGGTCGCTGCCGGCAAAGGCGCTGCCTGTGGCGATGAGGATGATGGCGGCGACGGTAAGAGCAATCTTGGTCATATCAGGTACTCCAATGTATTGGGCATTCGTGAGAGTGTCGTTGCTTTCGACGCATTCGAGATGAGAGTGCTGCCCGCACCGACGAATACGCACCCGAAGCGCACGTTGCTGGACGATTTCAGCAACCGAGATTGCGGCTACAGATGAAACCTGCAAATCAAAGTATTCGAGTGGCGTGGGATTCGATCCGGCGCGTGTCCACGTTGATACGCAAAAGCAAGAGTAGCGGGCCAAGCCGGCCGCTCTTTGTGTTCCAGGGCTGTGATAATCAGCGGCCCCAGATGCCTTGGCCGGATTCGGGCGCGACGGACTCGGTCGTCGTCTTGGTATGCTCAGTCGTGACCGGCTTGCGGATCGAACCGGTGAAATTGTTGTCGACATTCGCGCTGGGGGCGGCCGGCTGGTTGAAATTGTCCGAGCCATAATGGTCGCTGAAGGCAAAAGCAGTGCCGGTGGCAACCAGGATGGCGGCGGCGGTAAGAGCGATCTTGGTCATTTCAGGTACTCCGGTATTTCTCTGTTCTGTTCGTCAAGTGGCGTGCCTTGGGAGGAATTCGCGTCGCTCGGACCAGCCCGAGATGGGTCGGCGGGGCTGTCGTTTCCAATCACGAAAATTTTGTGCCGGTGCGCCAAATTGGCCGCTTGAAATCCGACATACGGCCCCTTTTGCCACAATCTTCTGGTTTATTATCAATCGGTTACGTCGACATTGGTGATTTGCGGCGCGAACGTTTCGTGAGCCGGCGTTCACCCGATGCTATACGCTCCGTCAACAGAAACGAACCGTTCGGTTCGATTATGCTGCCGGACCAATGCGCGATGAAATTCACGCAGCTACCGGTTCGGCGCCAGCGGCGTCATGCCTGGGCCGCGCGCTGGCCAGAAGTACGACGGGGCAGTTGCAGGCGGCCAGAACAGCGCCGGCGGTTTCGCCGAAGAACAGGTTCTCACCCGGCCGTTGAGTGACCCCCATTACGACGATCGCCGCACCGTTGGCCACCTCCCGGATGATCGCCTTGTCGGGTGTGACGCGGGTATGGAACGCTGTGTCTACAGGCACACCGTAGCGGCTGGCCAAGTCGGCGATGTCTTTCAGAACGGCCTCTTCGCGGCTATGCGACACAGATGTCGACCTGCGGCCCTTGGTTGCCCTTTGCGAGACGTAGAGCATCTTGACCCGCGCCCGGTTTGGACGGGCTAGAGCCAGCGCAAAGTCGGCGGCGCGACGCGCCACTTGAGTACCGTTGACGGGGACGAGAATGCTGGTGCCGGCCTTCAGCGTCGGCATCTTTTCGGCAGCATTGCCGCCGTTCAGGACCAGGCAAAGCGGGCCGTCAAATCCTCCGGCAATGTCGTTGAGGGTCGGCGCGAAGGCGCCATCGATGGTCAGCACATTGTCGAGGCCGACCAGCAGCAGGCCGTATCCCTTGCGGGCCTCTTCGGCGATCGTCTCACCGGTGGCTTCCGATTCGGTGCGAGCCGTCAGGTGGACTTTGTCGACCAGCGTATCTTCGATCCGTTTCACCGCCTGGGCGCTTTTTTTTGCACCCTTCTTGATTTCCTTCAGGGTGCGCTCCTGCCCCTTGCTGTCGGTTGGCCTGTCAATTCGGCCGTCTTTCAGGCGCAGCAAGGTGGTGGGCATGCCGCTGCCTCCGCCGACCAGTCCAGCGAGATAGGCGGTGAACTTGCCGACCCTGCTGTCGTCGACCAGCACCAGCAGCCGCTCCAGCCTGGAAATGAAGCCGTATTCGTCCAACGCCTCGCGCTCGACACGCTGCTGCTCGTCGTGCCCAACCGGCAGCCGGCCAAGCGCCCAGCGCAGCATCGGCGGCATGGCCAGCGTGGTGATCACGGCCATGGTGACGATCATGGTGAAGAGATTGTGCGACAGGATGTTCATCGACAGGCCGATGCTGGCGACGATCACCTCGGTCGAGCCGCGCGCGTTCATTGCGCTGCCGACGGCGATCGCTTCCTTGAACGACATGGCGGCGAGCCTGGCGCCGATGAACGCGCCGCCAAACTTGCCGATGCTGGCGATGACCACGAGAGCGCCTGTCAGCATGGCAAGCGTCGGGTCGGCGAGCACTGTGAGATCGGCGGAAAGCCCCGCCATGCCGAAGAAGATCGGCATGAACAGCGCGGTGATGACGCCGCGAAGCTGGCCCTCGATGTGGCTGGAGAGGATGGGTGATTCACCGACAAGGATGCCGGCGACGAACGCCCCCAGCACGGTGTGGACGCCTATCATGTTGGTGATCAGCGCCATCACCCCCATGATGATGAGGATCATGGTGATCACCGCATACTCGCTGCGGAAGGCATCGTTGGTCCAGCGGATCAAGGTGAAGACTAGACGGCGGCCGATGGTGAAGGAGAACACCATGAACAGTGCCACCTCGGCGACGGTGGTCACCAGCGGCGCGAACTGCAGCCTGCCGTTGGTGGCGATGCCGAAGGTTACGGCGATGATCAGCCAGCCGATCGTGTCCTCGATGATCGCCGAGGAAATAATCACCTGACCGAGGTTGCGGCGCATGAAGTTCATCTCGCGCACCACCATGGCGACGATCTTGACCGACGAGATCGACAGCGCGGTGCCCAGGAACAGCCCGGCGACGGTGCGTTGGGTCGGGTCGGCCAGCAGTGCGTCCGGCAGGAATTGCGCAAGCGCGAAAGCGCAGATGAAGGGCACCACAATGCCGGTCCCCGAAATGGAAAAACATGCCGCGCCGACCCGGCGCACCAGCCGCAGGTCCGTCTCCATGCCGGTCAGCAAAAGCAGCATCAGTATGCCAAGCTGCGAGACGGCGTCGATCATGCCCTTTTGCGCAGGATCACTGGGAAAGATCAGGTGCTGGGCGGACGGCCACAGCCAACCGAACAGCGACGGACCGAGCAGGATGCCGCCGATCAGTTGGCCCATGATTGCCGGCTGGCCATAGCGCTGCAGCACTTCGCCCAGGCCACGCCCGACAAGCAGCAGCAGGACGATCTCGGCAACGAAAGCGCCCTCGCCCGAACCGCCCATTCCCGAGGCCTTGGTTCCGGCAACAAGCGTCTCCGCCGCCCAGGCCCCGCTTGCGGGGACGAACGCCCAAACCAGCAGCGCCAGGCTGGAACGTGTCGGAGCCTGCCAAACCATGAAACCCCCATCGCCCAATGCACGTGCCCAACAACGCGCGACAGGGCGTTGCGTTGCTAGACGTGGACGTCACCGAAGGAGAGTTCGCCGTCGTCGCTCTCCGTCAGGAAGGCTGTCACCAGCAGGCCGGCATAGAGGATGGCGACCAGCACGACGATGACGGCGCCAGGGATTGGGCCTAAGGCAGCACCGGTGACGGCCTCACGCATCGAACCGACGAAGCCGACGCGGACGCCTTCGGTCAGAAGACTTGGCGTCGACAGTTTGAGGATCCAGGCCAGGAGCAGGATCAGCAGCATGTAGATGTAATTCCGACGCAGGCGGCGCGCCAAAGCCGCTCGTTGCGAAATGAGGAATTTCGGCGCGCGCAGGCTCTCGCCGACGATCAGCAGCCAATCGGACGCGAAGTCCGGCTGCGGCGAGAATATCTGCGCGAAATAATGCCGTTCGAACTGGCGCACGCGGGCCCGGTAGAAGTCGAAGAAGCGGTATCGGCGCGCCTCTATCCACAGCAGCAGCAGAACAAGCAGCATGGCAAACAGCAGCACGCCGTGATGAGCGCTGGCTGTGGAAAGCGATACGGACAGCATTGCCGCCACGACAGTTATCGCCCAATTGCTTGTCAGGTCCAGGCGGTCGCGCCACCCCGCCATGCGCAGAATCTCGGCGCGATGAAAGTGCGACATCGTGGTTACGAGTTCGCCGGACGAAAGTGTCCTTCCGATGGGGTCCGGCGCCGCCAACGCTTCTGCCATGACCATGCCTCCACCCGCCACGCGAAAACGGCTGGATGGACATATCGTTCCGACGCTTCAATTGGCCGGGCGCAGCCAGACCTTGTTGTCGTGGAAGGCAGCGCCGCCATAGGGCGCCGGCGCGTCGGCGCCGGTCAGCACGTTGATGCCCTCGCCGCGCTCATGGGCGCCGTTCGGCCAGATGCCTTCGGCGACCACCACGCCGCGCTTGATGCCGTCGAACAATCTTGCGTGCAGCACCACTTCGCCACGCCGGTTGCCGACCTCGACACGGCCGCCGTCGGCGACCCCGAGTGCCGCCGCATCGTCGGGATGCAAGAGCAGTTCCGGCCGGCCCTCCTTCGCCTTCGACACCGGCGTTTCGGCAAAGGTCGAATTGAGGAAATTGCGCGCCGGCGAGGTGGTCAGCCGGAACGGGTGCGCCTCGTCCGCCACCTCGATCAGGTCGACATGGTCCGGAAATTCCGGCAGGCGCGCCACCGGGCCGAAGAGGCCCATGCTTTTCGGTGGCCGATTGGGTGCCGCCTGCCCGGTCCAGTCGGCGCGGAAGTGGAATTTTCCGTCCGCGTGGCCGAAGCCGTTGAGGAAATGCGCGGCCTCGAAATCCGGTTGCAGATCAAGCCATTTCTCGTCCTTCAGGCTCGAAAAGCTGCCCAGCCCGCGCTTGCCCAAAATGATGTCGATATGCTGCTGCTCGGTCATGCCGAAGCCCGGACGATCGGCGACGCCAAGCCTCTTGCCGAGCTCCTCGATGACGAAATGGTTGGTGCGCGGACCTTCCGGCGGGTCGATCAGCTTCGGCCCGAGCGTGATGTGCTGGTTGCCGCCGCCCTTGTAGACGTCGTCATGCTCGAGAAACATCGTTGCCGGCAGCACGACATCGGCGAGTTTTGCGGTGTCCGTCATGAACTGCTCGTGCACGCAGGAAAACAGGTCGTCGCGCAGAAAACCCTGCTTCACCAGCCGCTGCTCCGGCGCGACATTGACTGGATTGGTGTTCTGGATCAGCAGCGCCGTCACTGGCGGGCCGCCATAGAGCGCATCCGCCGCCCCGGTCAGCACCGGGCCGATGCGCGAATGGTCGAGATGACGGATCGCGGGGTCGCGCATCCGTGTGCCCTCCAGCAGTTCCTGGTTGAGCTTGAAGATGCCCGAATTGGTATGGAAGGCGCCGCCGCCCTCATACTGCCAGCAGCCGGTGACCGCGGCGATCGAGGCTGCGGAATGCATGTTGACCGAACCGTTGCGCTGCCGCGAAAAACCGTAGCCGAGGCGGAAGTAAGTCTTCTTCGTCGTGCCGACGAGCCGGGCGAAGGTCTCGATTTCGTCGACAGAAAGCCCGGTGATATTAGCGGCCCATTGCGGCGTCCGCGTCTTGAGATGCGCCTCCAGCCCCTGCGGGTCGTCGGTGTATTTTTCCAGATAGGCGCGGTCGGCCATGCCGTCGCGGAACAGCACGTGCATGACAGCGCAGGCCAGCGCGCCGTCAGTGCCGGGCTTCAGCACCAGGCCAAGATCGGCCTGCTTCATGGTCGCATTCTCATAGACGTCGATGACGACGATCTTGGCGCCGCGTTCCTTGCGCGCCTTGACGGCGTGGGTCATCACGTTGACCTGCGTGACCACGGCGTTGGTGCCCCAGATCACCACGCAGTCGGACTTTGCCATCTCGCGCGGGTCGGGGCCACGCAGCGCGCCGGCGCCCATCATCCAGCCGGTCCAGGCCAGATTGGTGCAGATCGAACCGAAGAAGCCGGAGTATTTTTTGGCGTGCCTGAGCCGCTCGATGCCGTCGCGCTGCACCAGCCCCATCGTGCCGGCATAGTAATAGGGCCAGACCGTCTCCGAGCCATATTTTGCCTCGGCCGCGATGAATTTTTCGGCGACAAGGTCGAGTGCGGCTTCCCAACTCGCTTCCTTCCAGGCGCCCTCGCCCTTGGCGCCGGCACGGACCAACGGCTTCAGCAAGCGCTCGGGGTGATGGACGCGGTCGGCATAGCGGGCGACCTTGGCGCAGATGACGCCGGCCGTATAGCTGTTGGCCTTGGCGCCGTGGACGCGGCCGATACGCCTGGCGTCGAGCAGCTCGACTTCGAGCGCGCAGGTCGAGGGACAATCATGCGGACAGGCCGAATGGCCGATTTTGAGCTTGGCGTGCTGATTCATGGAACGAGGGTAGCCGGTTCCGTGCATGGCGTGTAGGGCCAGATGATTAGCCAATCTCCCCCCAAGTGGGGGAGATGTCCGGCAGGACAGAGGGGCGCGCGAAGGATCGCCTACCTTGTTCATCCTACGACAAACCCGAGACCGGCGTGAGGACGCAATCAATTGAGAGGTCGCCGGGACAGCGCCCCCCTCTGCCTGCCGGCATCTCCCCCACAAGGGGGAGATTACGCTGCCCCTACTCCGCCGTGCCTTCCTCATACTCGGCCGACATCGACAGCCATTTTTCCTCGTGGCCGGCGAGCGTCTGGGCGAGCTGTGAGCGTTCCTTGGCCAGCTGGGTCGCGGTCGAGGGGTCCTTTTCGTAGACGGCCGGATTGGCGAGCTCGTCCTCGATCAGGTCGATGCGCTTGCGGAGGCGGTCCATCAGCGCTTCGGTGGCGCGGATTTCCTTGGCCAGCGGCTCGAAGGCGGCGCGGCGCGCGGCTGCGTCTCGGCGGCGGTCGGCCTTCGACGCTTTGTCCGCCTCGCGCTTGCCGCGGCGGTCGCCGGAGACACCGGTGACCAGCGTCTTGTAGTCCTCGAGATCGCCGTCATACGGGTTGACCGCGCCATCCTTCACCAGCCACAGCCGGTCGGCGGTCGCTTCGAGCAGATGGCGGTCGTGCGAGATCAGGATAACCGCGCCGGGAAAATCGTTCAGCGCATGGATCAGCGATTCACGGCTGTCGATGTCGAGATGGTTGGTCGGCTCGTCGAGGATGAACAGGTTCGGCCCCTCGAAGGCCGACAGGCCCATCAGCAGCCGCGCCTTCTCGCCGCCGGACAGATCCTTGGCGGCGGTGTTCATCTTTTCGGTGGTCAGGCCGAATTGGGCAACGCGGCCGCGCACCTTCGATTCCGGCGCTTCCGGCATCAGCCGACGGACATGCTCATAGGCGTTTTCGTCCGGCCGGAGGTCGTCGAGCTGGTGCTGGGCGAAGATTGCTACCTTGAGCCCGGGCGCCACCGTCATGCTGCCGGTCTCCGGCTTCAGCCGGCCGGCCAAAAGCTTGGCGAAGGTCGACTTGCCGTTGCCGTTGGCGCCGAGCAGTGCGATGCGGTCGTCGGCATCGATGCGCAGCGTCATCTTCTTCAGGATCGGCTCACCCTCGACATAGCCGACATTGACGTTATTCAGCGCAATGATCGGCGAGGCCACCGTCTTCACCGGCTCGGGGAAGGAGAACGGCCGTACCGTGTCGTTGACGATCGCGGCGATCGGCTTCATTTTCTCCAGCGCCTTGATGCGCGACTGCGCCTGCCTCGCCTTGGAAGCCTTGGCGCGGAAGCGCTCGACGAAGGATTCCATGTGCTTGCGCGCGGCCTCCTGCTTGACGCGGCCCTTCTCCTGCAATTCGCGCTGCTCGGTATATTGCCGCTCGAACTGGTCGTAGCCGCCGCGCCAGAAGGTCAGCTTCTTCTGGTCGAGATGGACGATCGAGTTGACGGCGCGGTTGAGCAGGTCGCGATCGTGCGAAATCAGCAGCACGGTGTGCGGGTATTTCGACAGGTAGTTTTCCAGCCACAGCGTGCCTTCGAGGTCGAGATAGTTGGTCGGCTCGTCGAGCAGCAGAAGGTCGGGCTCGGCAAACAGCACGGCGGCCAGCGCGACGCGCATGCGCCAGCCGCCGGAGAAGGACGAGGCCGGCCGCCGCTGCGCCGCATCGTCGAAGCCGAGGCCGGCGAGAATGGTGGCTGCGCGTGACTCGGCTGAATGCGCATCAATGTCGGCCAGCCGCATGTGGATGTCCGCGATGCGGTGCGGATCGGTCGCGGTCTTTTCCTCTTCGAGCAGCGCACTCCGTTCAAGGTCGGCCTTGAGCACGATCTCGATCAGCGGCTCCTCGGTGCCGGGCGCTTCCTGCGCCACCTGGCCGATGCGCGTGTTCTTGGGCAGGCCGATCGAGCCGGTCTCGGAGGCGAGGTCGCCGGTAATTGCCTTGAACAAGGTCGTCTTGCCGGTGCCGTTGCGGCCGACAAGGCCAGCCTTGCTGCCGGCCGGCAAGGTCAGCGAGGCATGGTCGAGAAGCAGGCGTCCGGCCATACGGAGCGAAAGGTCGTTGATGATCAGCATGGCCGCGCTTTTGCACGGGACAACCATGCTTCGCAAGGGCTTGAGCCCCGGTTCGCCGCATAAGGCGCGAAAACCAGCAAAGAGGTGACGTCGACACCGCGACTTCCCGCAAAACGCAAAAGAACCCGCTATCCTGAGGGGGGGGTAAGGAAGCGGGTTCTTTCGTGAACGGCTGCCTTGGGAGCGTCCGATCGACACCCAAACACGCAACAGCCGGGTTTGTTCCATGTGATGAACAAACCATGTGATGACAAACACCGGCGTGGCCGGCAGGTTGTCCACAGGCGCGTGCGTCCGTACGCTATCGGACCATGACGCTGCGGAAAGACTCGGCTATCCTTGGATGCGCGGCGGGCCTGATCTCCGCCTGGCCGGCGCCATCAGCTTCCTCCCAAGCGGCGCCGGCCACCTTCTTTGACCGGTGCCGACGCCATTTGAGGTGGTCATTGTTTTGGCGGCGTGCCGGGCTGATCGCCGCCGGTCGTCGATTTCGGCACCGGATTCTTGTCGACCTGCGGGTTCTGCTCGACCGTGTCGCCGGGGGCCTTGGTCGGCTGGATGTTATTGTCGCAACCCGCAACGGTCAGCGCTGCCATAAGCAGCAGGATTAAGCGCTTTTTCATCGCAGTCTCCTCTCGCCCGACAACGAGGCGTCGGCGATTTGGTTGCGCGATCGGTGTCTTCCCGCATTCTCCGAGGAGCCGGGGAACAAAATGCCGCGTCTTCGGTTGCTCCAAATCAATGGAGGAAGCCATGATCCGTTTGCTCATCGCCGGGGCAATCGTCTACGTTGCCTATCGCGTCGCCAAGAAAGTGATTGACGACGTGCCCGACGATTTCGATCCGCTGCTGCTGCCGCCGCCGCAAGACGATCGCGAGGCGCTTCGGCGGCAATCGGCAAGGATGGGCGTCGAACCCGGGCGCTGATCGATCGCTCTGCCGCAAGGCTTCTTCGCTTCCGAGCGCAAACTCCCGCTCTGCAAACCGTTGCGAACAAAGCAGAAACGATGCTTGATGGGCGATGAACCTCGCCGCCCGTGATTCGTCCTTCCAGCCGGCCTATCTGGCGAAGCTCAACGCCGAGCAACGGCTTGCCGTCGAACATGGCGACGGCAAGATCGCCGGGCCGTTGCTGGTGATTGCCGGCGCCGGTTCCGGCAAGACCAACACGCTGGCGCACCGGGTCGCGCATCTGATCGTCAAGGGCGCCGACCCGCGCCGCATTCTTTTGATGACATTTTCGCGCCGTGCCGCAGCGGAAATGGCCAAGCGGGTCGAGCGCATCGCCGGCGAGGTGCTCGGGCGCGATGCTTCTGTCATCACCGATGCGCTGAGTTGGGCCGGCACGTTCCACGGCATCGGCGCCAGGCTGCTGCGCGATTATGCGCTGGAGATCGGCCTCGACCCGGCCTTCACCATCCACGACCGCGAGGATTCCGCCGATCTGATGAACCTTGCCCGCCATGAGCTCGGTTTTTCGAAGACCGAAGCCCGCTTCCCGACCAAGGGCACCTGTCTTGCGATCTATTCGCGCGCCGTCAACGCGCAGGCGCCGCTCGGCGAGGTTTTGGGGTCGGTGTTTCCATGGTGCGCCGGCTGGGCCGAACAGCTCAAGGCGCTGTTCGCCAGATATGTCGAGGCCAAGCAGGCGCAGAACGTGCTCGATTACGACGATCTGCTGCTCTACTGGGCGCAGATGGCCAGCGAGCCGGAAATCGCCGCGCACCTGGGTGGGCGTTTCGACCATGTGCTGGTCGACGAATACCAGGACACCAACCGGCTGCAGGCGTCGATCCTGACGGCGCTGAAGCCCGACGGATCGGGGCTGACTGTGGTCGGCGACGATGCGCAGTCGATCTATTCATTTCGCGCAGCGGACGTGCGCAATATCCTGGATTTTCCCAAGCAGTTCGCGCAGCCTGCCGAGGTCGTCATGCTGGAGCGCAACTACCGCTCGACCGAGACGATCCTGGCGGCCGCCAATGCGGTGATCGGCGAAGCGTCGGAGCGTTTCACCAAAAATCTCTGGTCCGAGCGCAAATCGACAGAAAAGCCGAAGCTGGTGAGCGTGCGCGACGAGACCGAGCAGGCGAGCTATGTCTGCCAGGCGATACTCACCGAGCGCGAGGCCGGCACAGCGTTGAAGACGCAGGCCGTGCTATTTCGAGCTTCGCACCACAGCGGCCCGCTGGAGATCGAGCTGACGCGCCGCAACATCCCCTTCGTCAAGTTCGGCGGGCTGAAATTCCTCGACGCCGCTCACGTCAAGGACGTGCTGGCCGTGCTGCGCTTTGCCGAAAACCCGCGCGACCGCGTCGCCGGATTTCGCGTGCTGCAACTTCTGCCCGGCATTGGCCCTTCGGCCGCCAATGCGATCGTCGAGACCATGGCGACGTCGCTCGACGAGACCATGGGGCTTGCCCGTTACCGGCCGCCGCAGCGCGCCGCCGACGACTGGCCGGGCTTTGTCGCGCTCTATTGCGGCCTGCGCGCCGGCGCAAAAAAATGGCCGGCCGACATCGAGCAGGTCAGGCTCTGGTACGAGCCGCACCTGGAACGCATCCACGAGGATGCGACGACGCGCCGGGCAGATCTCCTGCAGCTCGAGCAGATCGCTTCCGGCTATGCCTCGCGCGAGCGCTTCCTCACCGAACTGACGCTCGATCCGCCGGACGCGACCAGCGACGAGGCCGGCCCGCCGCACCGCGACGAGGATTATCTGATCCTGTCGACCATCCATTCGGCCAAGGGCCAGGAGTGGAAAAACGTTTTCGTGCTCAACACCGTCGACGGCTGCATCCCGATCGATCTCGGCGTCGGCAACAAGGAGGATATCGACGAAGAGCGGCGGCTGCTCTACGTGGCGATGACGCGGGCCAAAGACGGCCTGCACCTAGTCATGCCGCAGCGCTTTTTCGTCCATGGCCAGGCGGCGCGCGGCGACCGCCATGTCTATACCTCGCGCACGCGCTTCATCCCGCGCTCAATCCTCGGCGCCTTCGAGCAGGTGGCGTGGGCCAGCGTCCTGGCCAGGGACGATCCGCGCCGGCAGCCGCAAGTGCGCGTCGATCTCGGCGCGCGCATGCGCGGCATGTGGAAATAGCCGCTCAGGCCTTCAGAAACGGCCCTGCCCCGTGCAGAGACGTAAACAGCGCCTCGCTGAACAGGGAAATCGGACGCTGCAAGCGGCCGGCCGGCGGCCGGTGGAAGACCCAGGCGCGCACTTGCGGACGGAAATCCGTGTCGAGGATCTCGATCGCATCGCGCCAGGGGCTGCCTGTCAGGGCCGCCGGGGTGACGATGCCGATGCCGTGGCCGCGCGCCACCAGCGACATGCGCAGGTCGGCGCTCAAGGCTTCGACGCCAACCTGAAACGGCAAGCGCGCCGCTTCGAAACTGTGACGGATGAAGCGGCGGAAGCCGCAGCCATTTTCGTTCAAGACCCAGGGGAAAGCCGACAGGTCGGCGAGGCTTGCCGGTTTCGGCACCTCAAGGCCGGGTGCAGCGATCAGCAGGACCGCCTGCTCGCCGAGGTCGTCGCCGACCAGCTCCTCCGGCGGCCGGTCGCCATCGGGCAGGCACAGCGCGGCCGCATCCAGCTCGCTGCGGGCGACCTGCTCCAGCAGACGCGGCGACCAGCCGGAGGTGATGCGCAGCGTCAGGCGTGGAAACTCCTTACGCAACCGGTCGAGCGGAACGGCAAGTGCTGCGTCCGACAGATATGGCAGGATGCCGAGACGGAATTCACCAGTGATTTCGCCATCGGGCGCGAGGCCGGACTTCAAGTCTTCCAGCGAGCGCAGCACGCGGCGCGCGTGCTCGTAGGCATCCCGACCCGCGCCGCTCGGCTTCAGCGGTTTGGACAGGCGATCGAGAAGCGGCGTTCCCAGCGCCTCCTCGAGGTTCTGGATGCGGCGCGACACGCCGGGCTGGGTCAGGTTCAGGCGGCCGGAGGCGCCGACGATAGAGCCGGTTTCCACCACCGCCACGAAGGCTTCGAGGTCATGCAGGTTCATGCGCTTTCCTCATAATCATTATTCAATCTATTTAATTGCGACATGTTACTCCGTCGGCATAATGAATTCAATCATTATACCAATGTTGGAGCTCGGGCATGGCCGATGTTCTCACGGAACGCACCGCGGAATCCCAGATCAGCGATACAATCAGCGGCAGGACGACGCTGCTGTTTGCAACCGCCGTCGGCGTGATCGTCATCAATCTGTTTGCGCCGCAGACGCTGATCGGCTTGATCGGGCCTTCGCTCGGGCTTGGCGGTGCCGAAGGCGGCCTGGTGGCGATGGCCACGCTGCTCGGCTATGCCGCCGGCCTTTTTCTCCTGGTGCCGCTCGCCGATCTTAGGGAAAACCGAGCCCTGATCGTGCGCATGCTCGGCTCGTCGTCCGTCGCCGCCGGTGTCGCGGCGGTGGCACCGAATGCGGCCATGCTGCTCGCGACCCTGTTCGTGCTTGGCGCCGCCTGCTCCGCCATCCAGGTTCTGGTGCCGATCGCCGCCGCCATGGCACCGCCGGAGCGGCGGGGCCGTGTCATCGGCGATGTCATGAGCGGGCTGATGCTGGGCATTCTGCTGTCACGTCCACTGGCCAGCCTGATCGCCAGCGCGTGGGGCTGGCGGGCCTTCTACGCCGTCAGCGCAGTCGCGGTGGCGGTGCTGACGGTGGTTCTGGCCGTCTGCCTGCCGCGCCGGCCGGTGTCGTCGGCGATGACCTATCCCGGGTTGATCGCCTCGCTCTGGCGCCTCGTTTGCAGCGAGCCACAGCTCAGGATCAGGGCGCTGACCGCAAGCCTTGCGATGGCGGCGTTCAGCGTGTTCTGGACCTCGGTAGCGCTTCGTCTCGCCCAGCCGCCATTCGAGCTCACGCAACGCGGCATTGCGCTGTTTGCGCTGGTCGGTGCCGGCGGCGCTGTCGTTGCGCCATTGTTCGGGCGTGCCGGGGATCGCGGATGGACGCGCCGCACGACGATCCTGTGTCACCTCGCCATGATCGCGGCGTTCGGGCTTTGCGCCTGGGCGGCGGCTGCAACGGTCGATGCATCGACACTACCGCTGATCGTCATGGGCGGCAGTGCCGTGCTGCTCGATATCGGCGTCACCGGCGACCAGACACTTGGCCGCAGGATCGTCAACCTGCTCAATCCCGAAGCACGCGGCCGGCTGAACGGCCTGTTCGTCGGATTGTTCTTTCTCGGCGGCGCGGCCGGATCGGCGCTGGCCGGGATTGCCTGGGCATGGTTTGGATGGTCGGCAATTTCGGCACTCGGCATCCTGATCGGGCTTTTGGCGCTGGCCGTGGACTGGCTAGCCGCTCGACCTGGCCGGCATTCCTGATTGGTGGGTCGAGCGTGACAGACGAAAGCAAAATCCCGGCAACATGGAACCTCGCGCCGCGATCGGCGTTTCTGCCCGACCCCCAGACCGGAGAACGGCGTCCGCCGTGACCTCCGCCCATTCGAGAGGCCAGAATGCACGACAGGACGTTTTCCACCCCGGTCGCCCTAACCGTTGGCGCCGGCTACAAGCGCACGATCGCTTCGTTCTCCGAGATGCACGAGTTCCTGATCGAGTTCCCGCCTTCGCGCCGGCGGCTGAGCTATGGCGCTGCGGTAAAGGCCTGCGAGGCGGCCCGTGCCGGCGAGATCTCGGCCGAAGCGGCACGCGACGCCCTGATCACTTTCGCAGTGACAGCAGGCATCCTCTGGCCCGCTGCCCAGCCGGCCGTTTCGGTCAAGCCGGTCGCTCGGGGCCATGGCGGCTACGCCGCCTGAAAAGCCTCTTCGCCATCATAGCCGGCCGGAGATGCCGTCCATTTATCGACGGTTTTAGTTCGGCGGATCCTAAATCAGCCGCCTTCTGATACTTATCCGGGTCACCGCGGTCACGAGAATGGCGCCGATCATGAAATAGATGGTCGCGACAATGTCGCCCTGATGGAAATAATAACCGGAGTTGAGAAGCGCCAAGACCACGGCGAAGAACGCCACAAGGCGCAAGGGTTCATTGGGCATGCGTGCCAATTCTCGCTGTTGCTGCTGAATGCTGCTGAAGCGGCCGCCCTCACGACCGTGCGCTCCATAAAATGTTTTGGCGCGTTTTGCAATCTCGGCAGATCGTCCTCTATCCACCGTCCGCTTCACCAGCCGCCCCAGGGTTAGGCGAAAGCCCTGCCCTCCTCGCTGCGCTGGAACAACGTCAGGTCCAGTCCGAGGCTTGGCTTGCCCAGAATGGTCAGGATCGCATGCGCCTGTCCGCGATGGTGGGTCTGGTGGTTGAAGAAGTGGTCGAGCGCCGGCGCCAGCCGCTGCGAGACGGTGCGCATATCCGAGACGGTCATGTAGGAGAAGCGGCCCGACAGCGCCTTGTCGCTCAAGCCGCCGACCCAGTCGATGATCCGCTTGTCTTCAGCCTCGCGCGCCAGCCGCAAGCCAGGCAAGGCGCGGTGCAGGATGGTGTCGAGCCTTGCCGGCGCGTCGCCCTCGCCGATGAAGCGTTTCATCCAGATACGGTCGGCTGCCAGGAGGTGGTTGAGCGTTCCTATCATCGAGCCGAAGAAGACGCCGACATTGCGGTCGAACTCTTCATCGTGGAGATCGGCCGCGGCATTGTAGATGCGGCCATTGGCCCATTGATTGTAGGCCGCAAACATCATGAAGTGCTGTTTCATTTTTCTCTCGACCTGCGAGACCCCTGTTTCGCGCGGGTCTGTTTCGGGCATAGTTAGACTGCAAGGAAGCTGCCGCCAATGACTATTCTGCTCTATGACCTTGTCGGGCGCGACACCGCCCGCCCGTTCAGCCCGCATTGCTGGAAGGTGGCAATGGCGCTGGCCCATAAAGGGCTCGACATTACCAGCGTGCCGACCCGTTTCCTCGAGGTGCCGAAAGTGGAAGGCGGCATCTCGAAGCTCGTTCCGGTGATCCGCGACGGTGAGACGGTGGTCGCCGATTCCTTCGCCATCGCGCTCTATCTCGAGGAGACCTATCCCGGGCGGCCGACATTGTTTTGCGGCGACGGCGGCAAGGCGACGGCGCGCTTCATCGAACGCTGGTCGCAGCTGACGATCCACCCCTACGTCACCACCGCCGCAATACTGGACCTGCATGCCATGCAGGACGAGGCGAACGCTGCCTATTTCCGGCAGAACCGCGAGCAGCGCTTCGGCAAGCGCCTGGAGGAGGTATACGCCACCCGCGACGCCGGGCTCGCCGGCTTCCGCGCCTCGCTGGAGCCGCTGCGCTCGATGCTTGGCTATCAGCCCTTCATCGGCGGCCCGTCGCCGCTGTTTGCCGACTACATCGTCTTCGGCGCGCTGCAATGGGCGCGCATCGCAACGCCCTACCGGCTGCTCGACGACAGCGATGTCGTGGCGCAATGGTTCAAGCGATGCCTCGATTTGCATGGTGGCCTCGGCCGCACCGTCGCGGCGGCAGCGATCTCCCCGCTTGAGACGTGAGATCGGCAGTTTCATCGTGGGCGCCACATTTTGTTCTTGCTTTGTGCCGGCAGCTATGCTACTAATTTGGGTATGGTGCTGATTCGCGCCGACGACCCGTCCGGTTTACCGCGGCGGGTTTTGTTTTGCCGATAGGGGTGCAACGGCGTTGCCGGCGGGAACGTCGCTCGGCGCCGGCTAAAGTTGCTGTCCGGCCAAATGCGACAATGCGGACAGACGAAGTGTCGCCTGAGGCGCCTCATCATCGCCTGGATCGAAGCAAACAAGACGGATATCCGGTGAACCGGGCAATCACAACAAAGGCAGCGCGCCATGACCGCAAGCCCAGAATTCCCGGCCGACTTTCGCGCCGGGCTCGCCAACCTCTTCCTGTGGCGGCGCGACGTCAGGCGGTTCAAGCCGACGCCACTGCCCGAAGGCGCGCTGGAGCGGCTGCTCGACCTTACCAGCGCCGCGCCGTCGGTCGGGCTGAGCCAGCCCTGGCGTTTCGTCATCGTCGAGAGCGAAGCGTGCCGCGCCGCCGTCAGGGCATGCTTCGAGCGCTGCAATGCGGAGGCGCTCGCAACCTTTTGCGGCGAACGCGCCGCGCTTTACGCGCGCCTGAAGCTCGCCGGCCTGCATGATGCGCCCTGCCAGTTCGCGGTTTTCGCCGACCGCGCAACCGAGCAAGGGCATGGGCTCGGCCGCCTGACCATGCCCGCCACCATAGACTATTCCGCGGTCATGGCGGTCCACACTATGTGGCTGGCGGCGCGTGCCGAAGGAATAGGCATGGGCTGGGTCTCAATCCTGGATCCGGTCGAGATGGCGACGATCCTGGACGTGCCTGCGGAGTGGACGCTGATCGGCTATTTCTGCGTCGGCTATCCAAGCGAGGAACACAGCGTGCCGACCTTGGAGCGAGAAGGTTGGGAGTTCCGGCGGCCGTCGATCATGATAACGCGATAGTGAAACTTGCAAGCAAGCCGCCACGAGTTGCAGCGCGAGATTGGGGCAAATCCGCTTCCCCTTGGCAAGGCGGCGGGCGGCTTGTATAGAGCCCGCCACCTTCAATTCCATTCTCATCACAAGGACGACCCATGGCGCTCGAACGCACCTTTTCCATGATCAAGCCCGACGCAACCCGCCGCAATCTCACCGGCGCCATCACCAAGATGCTGGAAGATGCCGGTCTGCGCGTCGTCGCTTCGCGCCGGGTGTGGATGAGCCGCCGTGAGGCGGAAGGTTTTTATGCTGTCCACAAGGAGCGTCCGTTCTTCGGCGAGCTGGTCGAGTCCATGTCGTCAGGTCCGACCATCGTGCAGGTACTGGAAGGCGAGAACGCCATTGCCAAAAACCGCGAAGTGATGGGCGCCACCAATCCGGCCAGCGCCGCCGAAGGCACTATCCGCAAGGTGCACGCGCTGTCGATCGGCGAGAATTCCGTGCACGGTTCCGATGCGCCGGAAACCGCCGCGCAGGAGATCAAATACTGGTTCTCGGACACCGAAATCGTCGGCTGAGCCGGCATCCTGCTCCCCATCAAAGAGGCCGGCACAATGTCGGCCTTTTTCGTTAGCGGACATTTCAGGTTCAGGCTCCTCGACGGGTGCGTTAAGGTCGAGGCATGGATCAAACGCCGTCCCGACAATAGAGCCGACCAGTCCATGACCAGCACCATTCCCGGCTTCTTCCAGGGCACCGAGATGCCGACCGGCGGCTGGTGGGAAGCGTTGTGGCCCGACCCTGCCGGGGTGTTGACGGCGGTGGGAATGAAGCCCGGCATGGATGTGGTCGATCTCTGCTGCGGCGACGGCTGGTTCACGCTGCCGCTCGCCAAGGTCGCCCGTCACGTCATCGCCATCGACATCGATGCCGATCTGCTCGAAGTCGTCCGGCGCCGGCTGGCCGAAGGCGGCGTGACCAATTGCGAGTTTGTGGCAGGCGACGCCTATGAGCTTGCCAGGCTGGTGTCCCGGCCCGTCGACCTGGTCTTCATGGCCAACGCTTTCCACGGCGTTCCGGACCGGCCGCGCCTCGCCCGCGCCGTGCGGGCGACGCTTGGCCCGGCCGGTCGTTTTGCCATCGTCAACTGGCACCAGAACCCGCGCGAGCAAACCACGGTCCTGGGCGAGCCGCGTGGACCGAAGACTGAGCTGAGGCTGTCGCCAGAACAGACCATCGTCGCCGTCGAAGCAAGCGGTCTCAAGCTCGCCAAGCTTGTGGACGTGCCGCCCTATCATTACGGCGCGGTGTTCAAGCAAACGACGGCCTGAGACCGCCTGCCGGAAACAGCTCGTCGCCGGTGCTTACCCGCCGCCCCCTCGCGGCGGGTTCTGCCAGTCTATTTCGCCTGGCGTTCCTTCACGTTCGCATGTTCATTCGCCGCTTCCGTGTCGGTGGCCGGCGTCTGTGTATCGTGACCTGTGAACGGACTGCCCTGCCCCGGCGCGAGATCGCCGCTGTGGCCGGCCTTGTTGGTCTGGAAGGGTTGGCTATCCGGACTGAGACCATGCTGAAGGGCGTCGAACAGATGGTCGTCCGCCTTGGCAAAGCCGGTAAAGGCAAGAAGCGATGCACCTGTGGCAGCAAGGATAAGCGGGTGCGTTTTCATCTCTGGACTCCTTTGAGTGGCCAGAACGAGCCGCAGCCATTCTGGCGGCTTCAACGAAGGGACAAACGTCCCTTTTGCCTCACCCGCCGTCTACGGGAGGATAACGCTCCCTCTGCCTGGTCTATTCCGGCTGAAACACATTGTGATCGATAGTTCCGCCCCGCTGCGAAGATTTGACCCTGTGGCATCGAGGTGGCCGGGTCCGGCAAACGCGCGGAAGACGCGATGCTTCGCGACGACCTGATAGCCTTGACGGATTCGCAATGGGTCATCGCAATCCTCGTCGACGCCGTGGCGTGCATCACGGCCGATTTTTTTTAGAGCCGGGATGGTGTTCAAAGGCGCTAAGGAGGTTGAGTTCACCTGCCCTGCAGGGGCCGCATACACTCTCCGGCGGTTTGAGAGGCCTAACTCGCGGCGTTGAAGCGCAGGATGACGCGGTCGTCCTTGTCGGCGATAACAAGCTTGCCGGCGTCGATGTGGTAGCACGCCGCCTTGGCCAGCGCCTCGAACAGCGCCTTTTCCTCGGCCATGACCTGAGGCGCGCAGGCCTTGAAGGTCGAGCCGATGTCGCCGATGGCGATCTTCGAACCGTCGACCGTGGCAGTGGCGAAATAGACGTTGCAAGGTCCGCTGCCGCCGGCCTTGCCGGCCTGGCTGATCCGGAATGTCGCCTGTGGTTCGGCAATCACGCCGATGCCTTCGATATATTCGACCAGCCAGCTCTGGCCGAATACGGAGGCTGCCGCCGGCGCGTCGCTCGGCGCCGCCATTTTCAGCATGATGGTCAGCGGTGCATCGCTCAGCGGGTCGATTTGATGACGTTCATCAGAGATGAACAGCAGCCTGTCGTCGGCGGTTATGCGGGCCTGCAACGCGTAGGTCATGTTCGGCCGGATCACCTGCGGATCGAAGCTGATCTCGAACTTGATCGGCACCTGGCCGGCCGGTACCACCTTGCGCTCGCCGATGATTGCGGCCGGCGCGTCGGCCAGCGAGACGTCGGCAAGCTGCACGGACAGCACGGCATTGGGCGGCAGTGCGATGCGCTCGCGATACGTTACTTCGCCCTTGAGGGTCTTTTCAGCGGCCACGGAAAGCTCCGGCACGACCAATATGCCAATGACAAGCGGCACAAACCCGAAGATGAAGAACTCGGCGATCCTGTCCAGCATGATCCTGCTCCCCTTCCGGCCAAAGGTCTCGCAGGATTGCGGTCAATGCATGGCCGTCGGGGCATGGCGATCGGGGCATGGCTGTCGGGATTTATTCCGACGGCGGCTGCTTCCAGCGGCCCGCCGCCTCAGTGTCGGCCTCCTTGGCGTCGACCCAGCCGCCCTCGGAACCGTCGCTATGGTGTTCCTTTTTCCAGAATGGCGCCCGTGATTTTAGATAGTCCATCAGGAAATTCGCGGCCTCGAACGCCGCCTGCCGGTGCGCCGAAGCCGCCACCACCAGCACGATGTTTTCGCCGGGCGCTATCTTGCCGTGGCGGTGGATGGCGGTGAGCCCCTGCAGCGGCCAGCGCTCGATTGCCTCGGCGGCGATGCGGCCGATCTCGGCTTCGGCCATGCCGGGATAATGTTCGAGCTCGAGTGCCGAGAGCCTGCCTTGCTCGTCGCGGCAAAGGCCAGAGAAGGTCACCACAGCGCCGACGTCGTTGCGACCCTGGGTCAGCCTGGCGATCTCGGCGGCGACGTCGAAATCCTCCGCCTGGATGCGCACGACAGGCACCACCGCGGACATGGTTCAGCCACCGGTCATCGGCGGGAACAGCGCGATCTCGCGCGCGCCGGCGATCTTCTCGCGGTGCTCGACATGTTCCTGGTTGATGGCGACGCGGATCACATCAGGATATTGCAGCGCGTGCTCGTATTCCTCGCCGCGTGATTTCAGCCAGCGCAACAGGTCGGCGACCGTTTCGATGCCGGCCGGCAATTCGACGTCTTCTTCGGGTCTGCCGATCCGCTCGCGCACCCAGGCGAAATAAATGAGCTTCGTCGACATGCTACTCGTCCATGATGTGCTTGAGGCCGGCGCGGAAATAGTCGTAGCCGGTGTAGAGCGTGACCAGGGCGGCAATCCACAGCAGCACCAGCCCGGTTTGCGTCGTCAGCGGGAAGATCTTGTCGCCAGCGGGGCCCGCAAGCAGGAAGGCGATGGCGACCATCTGGATGGTGGTCTTCCATTTGGCCAGTTGCGTTACCGGCACCGAGACCTTCAGGGCCGCCAAATATTCGCGTAGCCCCGAGACCAGGATCTCGCGGCACAGGATGATGATCGCCGCCCATAGCGACCAGCCGGCGATGCCGGCATGGCGGTCGGTGTCGGCGGCCAGCAGCAGCAGGCAAGTGGCGACGAGCAGCTTGTCGGCGATCGGGTCGAGCATCTTGCCAATATTCGAGGTCTGCTGCCAGGCGCGCGCAAAATAGCCATCGAAATAATCGGTGATCGAGGCGAGCAGAAAAATGATGAGCGCCGACCACCGCGCGAAGTCGCTCGATTTCAGATGCCCTTCCAAGAAGAAGCACAGCACGACCAGCGGCACCGCGAGAATGCGAGCGTAGGTGAGCATGTTGGGCAGGTTGAACGCGCGCTGGGCCATGTTTTGGGAACTCTTTCTGCCTGCTTAGTCAAATCAGAAGCGAATGTGGGGGGTCAACAGGCCAGAATCGATTAGCCAGCCGAAATATCGGCAATAGGTCTTAGCTCTCGTGAAAATGATTGTAGACCAGTTTCGCCACCTGCTCTGAAATGCCGTCGACCTTGACCAGGTCCTCGACGGCGGCGCGGCTGACCGCCTTGGCCGTGCCGAAATGCATCAGCAGCGCGCGCTTGCGGCCGGGGCCGATGCCGCTGATCTCGTCGAGCGGGCTCTTGACCATCTCCTTCTTGCGGCGGGCGCGGTGCGAACCGATGGCGAAGCGATGGACCTCGTCGCGCAGCCGCTGGACGAAATAGAGCACCGGATCGCGCACGGGCAGCGAGAACGAGTCCCTGCCCTTGACGAAGAAGCGTTCGCGGCCGGCGTCACGGTCCTGACCCTTGGCGATGCCAATGGCGACGACTCGGTCCTGGATGCCGAGATCGGAGAGGATCTTGCGCACCGCCGTCATCTGGCCTTGGCCGCCATCGATGAGAATGACGTCGGGCCAGGCCGGGAAGCCGCCCGCGTCCTCGATATCGTCGCCTGATTCAGTTGGCTTCGCTTCGTCCGTGCCCTCGGTTTGCGGCGCATCGCCATGTTCCTTCAACAGCCGCGAGAAGCGCCGCTGCATCACCTCGCGCATCATGCCGAAATCGTCACCCGGCGTGATCTCGGTCGAGCGGATGTTGAACTTTCGATACTGGTTCTTCACAAAACCTTCCGGCCCGGCGACGACCATGGCGCCGACGGCGTTGGTGCCCATGATGTGCGAATTGTCGTAGACCTCGATGCGCACCGGCGGCTTTTCCAGGCCGAAGGTCTCGGCAAAGCCGATGAGCAGCCGCGCCTGGGTCGAGGTCTCGGCGAGCCGCCGGCCGAGCGCTTCGCGCGCGTTCTGCAGCGCGTTGTCGGTCAAATCCTTCTTCTCGCCGCGCTGCGGCACCGAGATCGATACCTTGCGGCCGGCGCGGGTGGAGAGAGCCTCCGCCAGCAATTCCTGGTCCTCAACGCCATGCGACAACAGGATGGCGCGCGGCGTCGGCTTGTCGTCGTAGAACTGCGCCAGGAACGAACCCAGCACCTCGCCGGCTTCGAGCGCCGGATCGGCCTTGGGAAAATAGGCGCGGTTGCCCCAGTTCTGGCCGGTGCGGAAGAAGAACACCTGGATGCAGACCTGGCCGCCCTCCTGATGGATGGCGAAGACATCGGCCTCGTCGATGGTCTGCGGATTGATACCTTGATGGCTCTGCACATGCGACAGCGCCGCCAGCCGGTCGCGATAGATGGCGGCGCGTTCGAAATCGAGGTTTTCCGACGCCTGCTGCATGGCAGCGGAGATCTCCGTCTTCACCTTCTGGCTGCGGCCGGAGAGAAAGTCCTTCGCCTCGGTGACGAGCCTGGCATAGTCGCCATGCGAGATTTCGCCGGTGCACGGGCCGGCACAACGCTTGATCTGGAACAAAAGGCAAGGCCGGGTGCGGTTCTCGTAGAAGGAGTTGGTGCAGCTCCTGAGCAGGAAGGCGCGCTGCAGCGAATTGATGGTGCGGCCGACGGCGCCGGCCGAGGCGAAGGGGCCGAAATAGTCGCCCTTGCGCGAGCGCGCGCCGCGGTGCTTGTAGATACCGGGCGAGACATGGTCGCCGGTCAACAGGATATAGGGGAACGACTTGTCGTCGCGCATCAGCACGTTGAACCGCGGCCGCAAGCGCTTGATGAGGTTGGCTTCAAGCAGCAGCGCTTCGATCTCGGTGCGGGTGACGACGAACTCCATCGTCGACGTCTCGCGCACCATGCGGCCGATGCGGCTGGTGTGGAACCGGCCTTGCGCGTAGCTGGTGACCCGCTTCTTCAGGCTGCGTGCCTTGCCGACATAGAGCACGTCGCCGGCGGCATTCATCATGCGGTAGACGCCGGGCGCATTGGGCAGTCGCTTGACCAGCGTCTGGATCACCTCGGCGCCGACCATGCCGTCGGCATCGCCGGCATGCGGCGTCCAGTCGATGGCGGTGAAGGTGACGTCCGGACCACCGGCTGCAGGCTCGACGACCTCCTCGGCCGCCTCGTCCTCGAGGTCGACGTCAGGCGGCAGGTCGTCGGCGCCGCCGCGCGTTTTTTGCTTCTGGTCCATGGGGCTCATTCCGTCATGCCTGTCACATCGGGCGTCTGCCATGCAAGATGCTGGCCGCCGTCAAGCGCGATCATCTGGCCGGTGACCGAGCGCGCCGCCCAGAGATAACGGATAGTGGCACCGAATTCCGGCAATTCCGGGCCGCGTTTCAGGATCAGGCCTGCAATCTGCGCATCGAAATCGCTGTCGTGCTGACGAGTGTTCTTTAACGTCGGGCCAGGACCGATGGCGTTGACGCGGATGCGGGGACCCAGCGCCTGCGCCATCATCTCGGTCGCTGCCCACAAGGTCGACTTCGACAGCGCATAGGAGAAATAACGCGGCGTCGGCCGCCAGACGCGCTGATCGATCATGTTGACGATCAGGCCTTCGCCGCCCTGCGGCAAGGCCCGGGCGAAAGTCTGCGCCAACAGCGCCGGCGCCTTGACATGCACGGCGAAATGGCGATCCCAGGCCGGCCAGTCGAAATCCTCAACGCTGTCGTGCTCGAACAGCGAGGCGTTGTTGATCAGCAGCGACACTGGCCCGAGCGCCGCCGCCGCGCGGCCGACAAGGTCGCCGACGGCGTCCATGTCGGTCAGGTCGGCGGCAACCACAGCGGCCCGGCCATTTCGACCAAAATGACCACCATTGATTTTGGCCGCCAGCGCCTCCGCCTCGGCCAGCGAGCGATTGCAATGGATGGCGACGGCAAAACCATGCGCGGCAAGATCCTCGACGATGGCCCTGCCGATCCGCTTCGCCCCGCCCGTCACCAGTGCCGTCGCGGCGACCTTGCTCATCCGTCAATCCTCAATCTAATCGCGATTCCGATCTGCCGGCATCGTGCCGACAAAATATGGCCCGCCAAGCGTTAAATCCCGTTTCCACCTGGGGCAGGATTGTGGCAAAGCGGCCTCATCGACGTCCTGTTCGATCGGATTCGGGCCCGGCCCAACCGCAATATAGGGCGCTGAACGCCTTGCACCAAGCTGGGTGCAGTGCAGCACGGCGAACCTGCTGACATCTCGCTGTTGCGAAGATGCAACGTCAAGGTTCTGCCTCATTCGTGCCGGAGAATGACCCAAGTTCAGGTTCGCTTCAGCCGCATTTCGACACGACATTTGGAACCGTTGAACGCCGGATCCGTTTCACCCCCCGGACGGGTTGAGGGCGCTCATGAAAAAACAAGCCTGTGTCCTGTGGCTTAAGGAGTAAAGAACAATGCAAGCCAATCTTAAATTTGCGCGACCGCTCGCGGTGGCGTTTGGGCTGTTCGCCCTCGGCGGAACCGCCTATGCCGCGGACGTGGTTCAGGAAGAGCCGCCGGCACCTGCCCCGATCGCCGAACTTCCGGTCGCATCCTGGGCCGGTCCCTATGCCGGTGTGAGCGTCGGCTACGGCTTCGCGGGCCATGCCAAAGCCAAAGACATTGGTGTCGACGTCGACACCAAGGGTTTTGTCGGCGGCGTCTTCGGCGGCTATAACTGGCAGCAGGAGAACTTCGTTTACGGTGCCGAAGCCGATATCGGCTATAACGGCGTCAAGGGCGACGATGCCGGCATCGAGGCCAAGGGTGGCTTCGAAGGCTCGCTGCGCGCTCGCCTCGGCTACGCCGTCACCCCGGACATCCTGCTCTACGGCACCGCCGGTGGCGCGCTGAAGAACCAGAAGATAGAAGCCGCCGGCGTCAGCGACACCAACACCCAGTTTGGCTGGACAGCCGGCGTGGGTACCGACATCAAGATCACCGACAATGTGTTCGGCCGTGTCGAGTATCGTTACACAGACTTCGGCAGGAAGGACTTCGATGGTATCGGCAAGGTCAAGTCGACCGACAACCGCGTCACGTTCGGCGTTGGTATGAAGTTCTGAGTCGTCCAAGCCACGACACGAAAAAAGCCGGGCCTCGCGCCCGGCTTTTTTCGTGGGTACCGGTTGAGACCGCCTGCTGATCAAGCCGGGATGCCGGGCTTCAGCTCCGGGAATTTCTCGTCGAAGCGTGCCGCCCAGCGCGTCAGCCGGCCGCGGCCCTTTTCCCATTTTCCGGCGAAGCGCAGCGAGAGATAGCCGAGGCAGGCGCGCAGCGCGATCTGGCCGACGGTGATCTTCTTCGGCAGCTTCGGCGGGTTGGCGTTGAACAGGTCGAGCGCGGCCGAGATCTTCGTCCACTGGCGCTCGAGCCAGGGCTGGTAAACCATCTCTTCCGGCCGCGTGCGCCGCTCATAGACCATCGACAGCGCGCAGTCGCAAATGCCGTCGGCCAAAGCCTCCAGAACCTCCGCCTCGAGGCGCTTGTCGGGATTGCGCGGAAATAATGCGTTCTTCGACATCCGGTTGAGATGCTGGGTGATGGCTCGGCTGTCGTGGACCGAGCGGCCGTCGTCGAGCACCAGCACCGGGATCTTGCCGAGCGGATTGGCGCCGATCAGCTCGGCCGGCCTTTCCTCGGTCCTTATCGGCACGAGATCGACCGCAATGCCGGCATAAAGTGCTGCCATGCGCACCTTGGAACTGTAGGGAGAAGTAGACGCGTAGAGCAGTCTTGGCATTGTTGATTCCTGTTTGCCGGCTACAGCTCCGCACGCCCTGTTGGACGCGCAAAGGACGCGGTAGCATTCTGACTTCGCGCATGACCCTCACCGAAACGCGATTCCGATTGGGGCTCGTGCGCGGGCACTGTTGACCGATCATGCTGGCTTCATCAACGGCCAGAGGCGGAAAACCGCGCCGCCAGCGTGCAGCGATTGCCTCGACACATCAATCTCGATGCGATGAGCCGCAGTGCTGCGGCAGACGCGAGCAGGTCGGACAATCCAAATCCGATCAGCTACCAACTCGGCCTTGCACCGAAGGTTGGTCTTTGGCAGCCACGGAAGTCCCACCGGACTTCGCCGCATGGCGAAGTCCTGGAGCTGCGAAAAGACGTCTTCCTCCCGCCTCTTTCTCGTCCTGTCCGACCGCCAACCCGCAAGCGAGGCGCCTGTCCGGCATCCCGCTCTGGCTGTCTTGCGTACTGTCCCCGGCGATCGGAGAACCGCGACTACTTCTTGGCCTTCGCCTTTGCGGGCGCTGCCTTCGGCTTGGCCGCGGGCGCTGCTTTCTTCACTGCTGCAGAAGATTTCGCAGCGGCGGCCTTTGCAGGTGCTGCCTTCTTCGCGGCGGGTTTCGCGGCGGCCTTTGCAGCCGGCTTCTTGGCCGGTGCCGCCTTCTTTGCCGGTGCAGCCTTGGCCTTCGCCGGTGCAGCCTTGGCCTTGGCCGGTGCTGCTTTCTTCACGGCCGGTTTTGCCGCGGCCTTGGCGACCGGCTTTTTGGCCGGCGCTGCTTTTGCCTTAGGCGCGGCGGCCTTCGCTTTGGCAGCGGGTGCTGCTTTCTTCACAGCAGTTGCGGCCTTTGCCGCCGCTGCTTTTACTGGTGCTTTTTTTGCCGGTGACTTGGATGCCGGCGCTTTGGATGACTGTTTAGCCATATCATGCCCCTTCCGTTGTGCCGACGGCCGTTATTGACCCGGCGCGCAATGCATATCTGACTCGCGGCTTGCTAGCCAGCGAAGCATTAGAATGATTTTGCAGCTTAAGTTTTGGTTACGGCGAGCGCGCGACCATCTTGCCGACGCAAAATCGGCTGCGAATCTTCGTCTCCCGCAACGAAGTTCTGCGACCGAAATTCTGCTCGCTCTATCTCGACCGGTCTTCTCGTCAAGCTCAGGACTTTTCGAGCGGCTTTGCGCTTCAACGTCCAACGCCTGCCGCGAAGATTATCAAGGTCGAAGGCGTCGCTCGGCTCGTCTTGTCCAGCGCGATGAACTACAGGAAAGGTGAAAGCAACGACGCGAGCGTGCCGGCGTACCATCTTGCACGACGCAATAAAAGTAAGCTGATAGCTCGCATTTCGGAAAGACAGGATCTCACTCGATAGATCCGGTCGAGCCGACCTCGCGAATCGAAAGCCTTCGGCCGGTCAGGCGCCGAGCGGCTCGCGCTGCATCTGCAGCCGGCGTGAAGGCTCGGCCCGGTGGAGATGGACGGCGAAGGTATCCCATGGCGGCATGACGGAAACCTGCGCCAGGATACGCCCTGCTTCACCGCGATGATAGCCGCCGTGCAATACAACGTGGGTCAGCATTTCCTGTCGCGACATCAATGCCTTATCCCCATCGGTGAACACGAACGCGACGGGCTCCGAGAGCTGTCGCGACGAAACGGTTTGGAGATAGTCGAGATACCAGCGATCGGTCGTCGCAACCGCGGCGCGAAGTTCGCCGAGCGCCGGCGTGTCCTCTGTATTATCAGCGGAGTAGCCATGATTTGCACCAACCAGGTGCGCCGAGAATATCCGCGACACCACATGGCTGTGATCGACGAGCCGCATTGCGGCCTGCCGTTCCTTGCCGTGAACGCGTGGGTCGAGACTCGCGAGTTTTTCCAGCAGTTCGTCATTGGCCCAGGCCTGATAGGTAAACAGGCTGCGAAGCAGGGCGAGCGCACTCATGGTCGGTGTCCTTTTGTGGAAATGCGAGTATGTTGTTTATATTTTCAGGAGAATGGGCGGTGTGTCTACTCGCATTGCAAAACCGCATCCGCGCATGCGCAAGCAGCCGCGCCAGGCGCGTTCGAGAGCGACCGTTGAGGCGATTATCGAGGCGGGGGCTCATGTTCTGAGCGGGCTGGGCTGGACCGGCTTCACCACCAACAAGGTGGCCGAGACGGCAGGCGTGAGCATCGGCACCTTCTACCAGTATTTCCCCGACAAGCTTTCCCTGCTCGAAGCCATCCGGCGCCGCCACTTCGATCATGTGCTGTCGGTCATTCACGATTCGGCGGAAGATCAAAAGCCGCTCAGGAAATTCGCGCAGGAGCTGGTGCGCGGCATGATCGCGGCGCACGGCATCCACCCGACGCTACACCAGGTGCTGCTCGACGAGGCGCCGGGCGATCGCGGCTCCAGGGCCGCCCATGCTTCGTTCCAGACACAATATCTGAACCACTACGCGACCGCCGTCGCCGCCTATCGCAAGCCAAGGAAAGGCGCCGACACGGAGACCGTGGCGCGCGTGCTGTCATCGGCGATCGAGGGGGTGATCCATAACGCGGCACGCCGGAACATGCTCGCCGCGCCGGAGCTGCAAAAGCAACTCGTCGAACTGATCTGCGCCTACCTATCCGGCGCGGGCCGCATCGGTCGATAGCGCAGGGCACGACTGTGCAGGTGCCGGCTATAGGCGACACCAAGCGGACGGCGCGACTTTCACGACCATGTCGTGTTGCCGCCACCTCAATTGCAATGCCGCGGCATTGGCAAACGACTTGCGGCGGAAGTCGGGAATTTCTTACGTCAGATTCAAACCCGGCTCATGAGGTGCGGTAAGGCCGATGCCAACAATGCTGCACCTGATGCGGCCAAGAGTGTGAGGACGATCTTTCGAAACGTTGCTTCGCTAATGCCGATATAGAATCTCGCGCCAAGGAGTGTTGGTATCAACATGGCCGGCGCGACGATGGCGAACATCGGCAGCATTTCGAGCTTGATCTTTCCGGCCGCAAGATAGGCAGCCATCGTCATGGAGAGGGTCACCAGGTTGAAATTCTGGATAACAATGCGCTGCCTGTCCTTTTCCCATTGGCGCAGCACGCACCACAGCGTTGGAACCGGGCCGGTGAAGCCGCCAAGTCCACCCATGATGCCGCCAACCAGACCTATTGCACCGTCTGCAACAGGACCCCCGACCGTGATGGGAGGGAGGCGACGGGCAAAGAGCATCAAGGGACACCAAACGACCAGCAGCGCTCCGAAGACCAACTTGAACAACTGCACATCCAGTAAGGGCAGGATGGCGACACCGACCGGAACCCCGATGGTCCCCCCGATCAGGAATGGCAGCAGAAGCTTGAGGTCGAAGCCCCGGCGGACGGTGACGGCGGCGATGATCTGGCCGGTGAGCGCTCCAAAGACCGCCATGGCAGCAGCAAGCTGGGGCTCGACGGTCCAAACCCAAAACGACATGGCAACCAGGCTGAAAGCGAACCCGGACAGGCCCTGGACGAAGCCTGCAACGACCGCCCCAATTGCAACAATGTAAACAAGCGAGTCCATGCAGTGCTGTTTCCCCGCAAACTCGTGACAGCAGATCGCGTTTCCCGCGAATGCCGCGCCGCGTGGAAACGGTGACGGTCGATCAAGTGGCCGGTGCTAAAAAGTCGGAGTCAGCCGGTGCGCAATTAACGCAGGACGCGGCAGCGGCTGTTATAGACCATCCAGCGGTCGAAGCCCGAGACGCAGAATTCGACATTGTCGCCGATCGAGGCAAAACCCTGGCCTTCCTCGATCAAGTACCAGATGGTACGGGCGCGGCCATCGGAGAGGCTGACGGTGGCGCCGCAATAGCGGCGGCCAATCGGCCAGGTGTCGTCGGCCGGCAAATAGCGATGCTGGTGGATGCGCTGGAAATCGACGATCTGCACATCGGGCAGATGCGGCACGTGATGCACCTGATAGGAGAAGCGGTCGGTGATCTTGTTCAGCACCCAGGCCTCGCCGCAGACGCCACTGTCCTCGTCGGTATAGATTGCGAGGTCGGCCGCCTGCACCGCCTGGGTAACGCCAAGAGGTGCGGCCAGCGGCGTGCAAAAGGCGAGCAGTGCGGCAAGGGCGGATTGGGCGAAGCGAGTCATGGCAGCCTCTCAAGGTCGACTGTGCGCACTGTGCGGATTCGCTGACGCGCGGTCAAGCGGTTGTAGCGACGGCGGTTGGAGTGACGCGGTTTCGCCGATGGAACGGCAAGGCCGCACCTCAAACTACTCTCCCGCCAGCCGGTCCAGCATCCAGCGGGATGGCTGCTCGACCGCGAGCAGCCTGTGCAAGGCCGGCAGCAGCGTCCGTAACTCGCCCTCCAGAGTGAAGGGCGGATTGACCACAACCATGCCGCAGCCGTCGAGGCTTGGCTCGGCCGAGGCCGGCCTGATCTCAAAGCCGATGTCGAGCAGCTTCGGAACGCCTGTCCGCTTCAGAGCCGCGCGGAAGGCGGCGACCGCCTTGCGGTCCTTGAGCGGATACCACAGCGCGTAAATCCCGCCTGGCCAGCGCCGGTGGGCTCTTTGCAGCCCGTCGACGAGGCGGTCGAACTCGCCCTCTTCCTCGAAAGGCGGATCGACGAGCACGAGGCCGCGCTTCTCCTTTGGCGGCAGATGCGCGCCGAGCGCCAGCCAGCCGTCGAGCTCGATCACCCGGGTCTGGAAATCGCCTTCGAATAGCGCCTTCAACCTGACGACATCCTTGGGGTGCAGCTCGACCGCCGAAAGCCGATCCTGCTTGCGCATCAGGTGCCGGGCGACCAGCGGCGAACCCGGGTATTTTTTCACGCCACCCTCCGGATTGAGCGAACGGACGGCTTCAAGGTACGGCGCCAGCAGTGCTGCCGTCGGCGCATCGAGGGCCGCATCGACCAGCCGGCCGATGCCGCCTTGCCACTCGCCGGTCTTTTGCGCTTCGATCGAGGACAGATCGTAGCGGCTGATGCCGGCATGGGTGTCGATGACGCGAAACGCCTTGTCCTTCTGCTTCAGATATTCGATCAGCCGGCTGAGCACGACGTGCTTGACGACGTCGGCGAAATTTCCGGCATGATAGGCGTGGCGGTAGTTCAATTGGAGCCCCTGCCCCAGCGCGGCGGCGGCTGCGAGTTCGGATTTTCCGGCCGGCGGCCGCCGAAACGGAATGCCAGTACCAGCCCGACCAGGCCGGTCGCCATCAGCGAAAACCCGATCGGCCGCGCTCGGCCCGGGGCCCCCCCCCGCCCCCCCCCCCGGGCGGGGGGGCGCGCCCCCCCCGGGGGGGGCCGCGGCGCGGCCCCGCCCCCCCCGGAGGTGGTTGGGGGGGGGGGGGGGGGGGGGGGGGGGGG
>NZ_JAMYQT010000050.1:0-35179 GCF_040320985.1 Mesorhizobium sp. M0571 | reverse complement strand
TCTGGGCCATCCGGCCACGGCTCTGCTTTGTCCACATCCACAGCTTGAATCATAACCCAGCCTCAGACGAAACCCCAGTAAGCCGATTTTCAAAACGGCCTCTGACGCCTTGAGGGAACGATTTGCGCAGAATCGCTCCCGAAGAAAGATATCCACTTATCGCCATAAACAGAGGCATGTGAAACATGTAGATCGACTTAAAATATGGCGACAGCCAAAAGTCGTCAGTGCCTCGATAGATAACATATTGTAACAAATGCCCAATTATCACCAGGATAATGAGGACGCCTTTGGCGAAATCGAAGCTTAGGTCTCTGGCCTTTGTCCCTTCTGGGCACGGGTCGCGCCCCTTCGAACCGACTGTTTTGTGATTAAGCATCAGACCTCCAGCCGATATCCTGCCGTTACTGCTTCCACTTTGGTTCTAGAGTGGTTCACGCACGGCATCTTCGGATCCCATTCTGGATTGTCGCACCCCAATCGGAGAGGATGGAGGGCCGCAGCACGACACAAGCGGAACAGGCCTGTTCTGGGCTAGAAGGCCGCAATATTTCCATTGAACTTCGTCCTCATCGCCTCAATAGCGGCAGTGCCGCCGCCTGGAATGTAGATCAACCGGAACTCAGGGCTCGCGCCGGCCAACTTCGATTGGTTTCGAATGGTCAAGCGGCGCCGGTCGGTCCATAAGCCTTCCTCAAGAAAACGGACCGTAGCCGCTATTCTCTTTGGTCGGTAAAATCGATTGTGTTTATGGAACGCATGCGCACGATGGATACATGCGCATCAGGGCACGTGACCGCCCACGGATAGGACTTTGCTTCGGAGGTCACCGTCCTTTCGCGACTCTTGCAGTGCATGGATGAGGCAGCAATTCCCGCGGTGCAGCACCTTTCGAGCGCGTGCCACAAAATCGCTGGGTTCGACCTGCGCGGCGACTGGGTGGAGATCCGCCTGATCTAAAGCATCACCCATCCGACGGGCAACATCTCACGACGCGCCGAGCAGCTTGGCCAAGCATCCGCACTGGCCGATCTTGCGGGGCGTGCGATCGCCTCCTGATAGCATTCGAGCAACAAAATCGGCCTGTGCCGGCAATTTTGTCGTAAAGCTCATGGTGGCGACTCCCGCACGCGCAGGACAGCCGGCAGATCGCGCATCTTGGCGATCAATCCTGCCATTCGGCCCGTCGTCTTCTTTATTCCAATGGAGATCGCAATCAGGTCCGGCCGGTCACGCAGTGAAGTGTTCTCCCTTCGAGCAGCCACGTCGGCGCCGCTCAGCTCTTCGACGAGCGCGCCAGGACAGCATCGATCTCCGCAAATTCTTGCCAGCAGATCGTCCTCACATCATCATGCTCTTGGCTTCAACCGGGCTGGTGCCCTCCCCTTCCCGGCTTTTTGTCCCGACGCTCGGGTCGCGCCTTCCGGCCGGTCAAAGCCAAAAAACTCGTCGGGGCTGAGCGCCCACTCCGGCTTCTGCCAAATATTCGTCGGCGGGTTCGCAGCACCGCGGGCGCACGGGTGAGCTCGTGGGCAGGAGTGCGGATGGAAGTAGGTGATGCACATCGTCACCAGCACCTCAGATTGTGTGAGGTCCACGGCTCGCTCGTTTCCGCCGACGGCGGCGCGGCGGGCGTCGGTATACGCACGGCGGGTCCGTCGCCTTGGCCTCAGTTTCGGGGCAATAGCAAGCCCCGGTCCGCGCGGCGCCGAGTTGGGCGGAAAGATCGACGGCGCGCAACGCGGGGCTCCTACGCGACGAGCAGTTTTTCCCCCGGTCTGAACCCGGCCTCGACTCCAGATGCCGCAATGACCGTTGCGGCCCGGCGCGATTGATCGGGTCTCATGCCCAAAGCTGCCTCGGTGCCCAGTAGCGGCACCGCATGGCCCCACCCAGGCGCTGCGCCAGTAACGCGTCGGCGAGCCAGCATCCGACGGTGCGTTCGAAGCGATCTCATTCGGCGGCCATGATCGCGCCGGTCACCATGCCGCAGCGGAAAGCTGCCGAAGCTCGTCCGGCCAGGTCGCTGACCGCCTCGTCGTCGCGGGCGACGACCGAAATCTTCCCCACCGCAGCGAGGTTTCTCCCGTTAGAAGATCCTCAGCGGGATGGGCTGCCAGTTCACGCCCGGCCAACAGCATCCGGCCCGCAGGGCCGACCTCGTCTCCCGGTCGTGTGAGCAGAAGAACATCGCGAAGTGCGGCCTCATCCTCGACGCCGCGAGCCTGCTTCGCCGTACTGCGGCCGCCGAAAGCCCTAGGCGCTGTCACAAGGCGCCAGCCCACCTCTCTAGCTGGCGGACCATCTCATCGAGCGCGCCGATGGCCGCACCGGCAGTGATTGCAATGTCCTCAATGCGCCGCAACTGTTTGGGTCGGGGCAGCCCTGCGCAACCAGGCCGGCACCGCCGTCGTCGGCGCGGCTCCGTGGCACCGGGAAGAGTGCCGTGGTGTCGCAGGAGGGTTTTGGCTCAGAATCATGGAACACGATGAATCATCGCGGCGCTTTTTTGTAGAGCGAACGATAAGTCTTGCACGACCAGCCATTAATCCCTCGCGAGATCAATGCCGCGGGCAGTTAGCAGGCGAACTCCGTCCGGACTGAGTACCTGTTTCAACGCGGGCAAAAGAAGTTGTGTAGTCATGTCACGAAATGCTTGGTCCGCTTCTCTGCCGGCCGATGGTCCATGAAATCCCCTCCCCACCCATGACACCAGACACCTCCTTGCCAACCGACCGATCAAGCACTGGCCTCCATGGTACCAGCGTGAACTCGCGCGCCTTCTCGACTATGACGTACTTGCCGCTGGCAAGGTCGATCGAGCGGCGCAATCGACCCTCTATTCGATCACCAGGCTGCGCTTCGGAATACGAGAGTCCGAGTTCGTCAGACAGTTGACCGGCAACACGGTTCAGCTCACGTTGACGCAGGATCGAAAGCATGTTGGCGCGATAGACGATCCGGTCCTGCTCTTCCCGAGCAAGACCTTGCGCAATCAGCCACTGCCGCCGGCGGCCTTGCGCCTCTCGGACATCGCGGCCGAAACCAGAGCTGTGCAAGGCCTCCGGTGTGTCGGAAACCAGCTCTCGATCGAGCCAGGTGGCGCCGTCGAAGCTGACTTGTTGTTCCAGCAGCATTGATGAGAGCTTGTCAACCGTGACAGGCTCGGCCCCGGCCCGCTGACGCTCGTAGTCAGACACACGGTCGAGATGATCCGGTGCGACGATCCAGGTGCCGTCCGGCTCGCGCTCGACACGACCGGTGGCCCGGCGGATCGCCTCCAGTCGCCGCACGTGCGTTTCGGCAAAGCGTTCGGTGGCCGACGGGTCATGCTTGAGATGGATATCGATGCTGTAGCGCCCGTCATGGGCCGTGGCGATCTCGGCAATTGTGCGGTCGACTTGCCTTGGCCCGGTGTCCCTCGGCGTGACCCGCACTATGCAGCCCTCTGGCGTCGGTTGGGTGGCCTCGCCTTTGCCGATATCGACATAGTGGCTTTTGCCGTCCACGCCGTCGACGACGAGGTAATGGCGGTCATTGATTTCGTCGGCCAGGCCGCGCGCAACGATGCGGCCGACGACAGGCTGCATCGGCTCTGCAGATGGATCATGGACAACATAGTCGGCGGCACTGCGGGCGAGCCCCTTGCCGGTCAGTTCGCGGTGCATGGTCTTGATAATGTCGCCCCGCTCGCCGATGCGGCGCAGCGTCGCTTCAAGCTCGCCATCAAGGCGCCAGCGGCCCGAGCCGACTTCCTCAGCCAGACCCATCCGCTCGAGCTTGCGCAGGCGGCCCTGGTGCAGCGTCTGGCGAAACGTGTCTCGGCTGGCCGGTGAGACATGCCCATCATGGTCGCGCATGCGGAGCAGCTGCCGATCGATGCTGGTGAAGCGTTCCCGCTCCATTTCCTGGCGCAGGCGTTGCTCGATCTCGCGGTCCGTTCTCGGGCCAAGGTCGAGGCTGACCAGCTCGGCCGCCCGTTCACGGATTCCAGACGAGATGTAGTCTCGCGCGATGACAAGATTTTCGCGGCGGTCGTCCTTGCCGCGGACGATAATATGGGTATGCGGATGACCAGTGTTGAAATGATCGACAGCGACCCAGTCGAGCTTGGTGCCGAGGTCTTCTTCCATTTGCGCCATGAGGCGCCGCGTGAGCGGCTTCAGGTCGTCATACTCGATGCCGTCTTCAGGTGCGACGATGAAGCGGAACTGATGCCGGTCGCCATCGGCACGATCGATGAAGGCCTTGCCATCAACGCGGTCGCTGTCGGCGCTATAGAGCTCGCCAGGCTCGCCTTCGCGGGTGACGCCGTCGCGCTGGAGGTAGCGAAGGTGTGCACGTGCCCCGTCAACACCCTTGCCGGCCAGCTTGACGATACGCGCCTTGACGACGGCGCGCCGCTGCCGAAACGCCGCGTGGGGGTCGCGCGCTCTGAGAACGGCGGCAGCAGCCCCGCCGCGCCCCGCCCGGCTTCCGATGAAGCGGCCACGGCGACCGCTGCCGCCGCCGGCTCGGTTGATCGCGGCGCGGATCTGGCCGGCGAAACGCTTGCCTGCCTTCGAGCCGCGCGATCCGATTTTGCCCAGGCTCGGCTTGAACTCTTCATCCTGCATTGAGCCTCCTAGTCACCCTTAACAAAATCAAAGGTTTGTCGGCAGAAGCTCTCCTGACGCTGAAGGCAGCCTCCGTGAAAAACGATGTGCAGACAAAGACTTCGCCGCCTCCAGGAGGCGATGCCTTTATCTTGCCTTCCGCGGACCTGCCTCCCTGCCCGGCCCGACCCACGGTACCCCTGCCCTCACCTGCGATCCGGCCGGCCTGACCTTGCTCGCTCCGATCCGAGCGGCACCACAATTTGGCCATTCGGATCGGTCGCGGAAACACCGTTTCGCAGGAAAAACAGCGACTGCCCGGACGGGATTTCCGGCGCTTTTCCGGAACGGGATTTGCCGGTGAACGCGTCCATGTCGGCGGCCGAAATCCCCGCAGCCTTGAGCTCTTCCAGATACGAAACCGTCTCGCTGGGCAGCGGTCGCCCACGCTGCAAATGCTGTTCGTAGCGGTCCGGCCCAGCGTTATAGGCGGCAAACAGGCCGGGAAAGCCGAAGCGGTCATACATGGCGCGCAGATAGGCAGTGCCTGCCAGAATGTTGTCGCGAGGGTCATGCGGACTGGCTCCCAGGCCAAGCTCTGCGCGCAACTCTTCGTAGGTGCCGGGCATCACCTGCATGAGGCCGATGGCGCCGGCGCTCGACGTGATCGGCCGTCCATTCAGCCTTGTCTGCCCCCGGCTTTCGGCATCCATGACGGCATAAATCCAGGGCTGTGGAATGCTGAAACGCCGGCTTGCTTCGGCTACCAAGGGCTGCCATCTTGCCAGCTGCGGACCACGGGAGATGGCGGCCGGCTGAGCGTCGGTCGCGGCGGAACAGGCGCATGGCGCTATCGCGACCATGCCCAGCATCAGGAGGGTTACTCGGTCCATAGCGGCACCAGCCTCCCGACAATATTTTCGGCCGGCACCGGCCCGAAATAGCGGCTGTCGAAGGAGCGGTTTCTATCGTTGCCGAGCAGGAAAAACTCGTCGGCGGCGAGCTTGCGGCAGGCATTCCACCAAGGCAGCGAACGGTGCTGCGTGTCGGTTGCCAGCCGGCGCGCGACGATCTCGCCGCCGATGATGATGGCGTCGCCGAAGGCGCAGACATGCTCGCCAGGCAGCGCGGCAAGGCGCTTGACCAGCGGCACATTGCTGGGCAGATAGAAGCGTTCGGCGGCGAGATCGGCGACCGGTTTTGGCGGGCGGACGAGCACGAGATCGCCACGAGCCGGCGATCCGGACGCGACGCGATAGAGGCCGACCGGCGCACTGGCCGAGGCGTTCCAGACCAGCCAGGGCGATGGGTTGTCGACAGCGGCGAAGCCGATCAGGCCGAGGCCTATTGTGGCCACGGCGATCGTCTTGCGCGCCCGAACGCGCCGCAGATGGCTGCCGATCAGACGGATGGTGGGACGCCGGCTCATGAGCGGCCTCCCTCACCGGCCGAGCCGGAATCGTGCCCGGCATCCTCGGGCCTGGTCTCCTGCGCGCGTCCCTTCGACCAGTCGTCGAGCTCGTCGATGTGATAGCGGACATAGCGGCCGTGCTTGCGAAATTGCGGGCCGCCGCCTTTGAGCCGCATCTTCTCCAGCGTGCGCTGGGACAGCCCGATATAGAAGGCGGCCTGCGCGGTGTTGAGAAACGGACTGCCCTTCTTCGCGCGAGCCGCGCGTTCGTTTTCGTCGTCCATGATGATCCTCGTTTCGTTACGGACAAGCGAAGGCGAGGATCGGCGAGCGAGATCGTTTTGGGGACGGGCGAAGAGTGGGGGGCGAGTTTTCGCCGCCCCTCCCGAAAGAGCCCCGCGCCGGTTGCGGCGCGGGGCTCGAGGCTGGCGGTTCAGTCGACCGGGTTCCAGATGATGGCGTATGTGTCGTCGTCATCCTGGCCGGCGGCGCGGCCGAGATTGGCGTAGAGCTTGCGCGGGCCGAACTCCGGGGCGGCAATCGACAGGCTCACATAGTCCTTGCCGGAGGTCTCGCCGGTGCGGATCCAGCCGGCCCCTACTTCGACCCCTTGCGTCAGCACCCGGAAGTCGGGATGGGTGTCGGCGCTCTTTGCCTGATTGGGCACGATGTCGATGTCGGCGCGGACGCTAAGCGTCTTGAGCTGGCCCTTGTAGCCGCCGTTTTCCTGTTTGGTAACGTATCCGATCGCGGTCATTTTCAGTCTCCTTTGGTGCTCGCAGGGGACCATTCCCCTGCGATGGCGGACCGTGATGGGCGCGTCCGGACCGCCGGAACCGGGACGGCCGCAGCGATAGCGAAGGACCCGAGCGGGCAGCTTTTTTGAAGCGAAGCGGCGCGAGGAAGCCGCCGCAGGCGGCGGGGAAAAAAGCTGCTGGCGAGGGTTTCGGGCGGGCCGGATCCGCCCATAGGTCGTCAAGCCAGCCGCAGGGGAATGGTCCCTGAGACACATGGAGACAGGTGGCGCGATCGGCGGCACAACTAACACGCGGCGATGCAGGGCACCGGCTGCGCGGGCTCTGTCGGCAACCGGATCGGACAATTGGCCCCATGCGCCTGGCGCGTCAGCAAGCAACCCGGCGCGGTGCAGGGCTGCCGAAACGGGCGCGAATGGCGTCGGGATTTCTCGCGCGCGGCACTGGCTCGACAAGCCGCCCAATCGGCAGCCGGCGCGACCCGGAGCGGCGCGCGCGACCTGAGCGGCGGTAATCGAGAGAACCGCCGCTCGGGCCCTGATCGACTATTTGCGGACGAACAGCGGCTGCACTTGTGCCCACTGATCGGCGGTGCGGAAGCCGCCGCGGCTGGTGTAGCTTTCGGCCGGGAATTTCATCCAGCGCGGCAGCCAGGTCTCGATCTTCTGGCGGCCATTCTCGCCCGCCAGGAAGTCGCGGATGATCTTCTTTTGCGTCTTGACCTTCTCGGCGACATTGCCATCCGCGACCAGCTTGCCGCCGACCTCGGCGAGCATCGAATTCGCGATTTCCTTGTCGCGCAAGAGGTCGAAGAAGGCATCGTCCGGTTGCCACCATGTGCCCATATCGACGTTCAGATGGTTGCCGAGCGCCTCGATGACGGTGCTGCCGGCTGCAAGCGTCTCGGCCATGACAAGGGTGAGAACGCGCATGACATCGTCGTCGCACAGCGCCAAGAGGCGCGCGAACACGCCGGCGATAGCAAAGGCGTCGCCATTGCCGCCGGCGACCACGCCATCCTCATCCGGTGATCCGAGCAGGGCCAACACTTCGCGCCGCTTTTTGCCGAATGCAGCTTCAGCCTTGCAGCCGGCAAGGCTGGCAGTCACGGTCTCGTTGGCTGCGCGCTGTGGCTCACGGCGCACCTGCCACAAGCCGGAACCGGTGATGGCGTGCGCCACCACGAGGCGCAGCGCCACGGCGGGATGGTCGAGCATGGCCGCGCGCACGGCGGCATGGCGATGCAGATCGACATAGTTCTGCATCGGGCCGGTGAGTTCGGGGCGCGGCGGCTTGGCGGCTGTTTCTTCTTGCTCACCGCCCTCGCGGGCGCGGCGGGCTTGCTTGTGTGACAGCCAGCCCTCGTGACACTCGACCTCGCCGCGATACGTGACCGCGATGAAGACCTTGCCGCCCTTCTTCTTCGGGGTCTTCTCGTGGTCCCATGGGTGGAAATACTGGCCCGGCTCCAGCAGCACCACCTCGCTCCAGCCGTCGTTGAGATAGGTGTCGCGTCTGGCGGCAATCGCTTCGTTCTGCTTTTGCCAGAACAGGTCGGCATCGGCGAAATAGCTGTCCTCGCCGAACAGGTCCGAGGTGATCAGGCCGGGATACTCCTCGATGGCAAACAGCGCCACCTTGGTGGAAATCGACTGGCCGCCGAACAGCCATTGCTTCAATTGATAGCCACGCGGCGCGTATTGATCGGGATCGGCACAGAGTGCCAGCCAGTCCTTCTGCTGCGCCTTGGACGCCATGGTGAGATGGCGCACCGTCTCGGCGTCGATCTCCTCGCGGCGATAGGCTTCGCGGATTTTGGGCAAGAGGTCGCCAAGCGCCAGAATGCGTTTGACCTTGAGGTCAGTGATGCCGAAGGTCGCAGCGATGTCTGGAACGGTGCGGCCTTGCCTGACGAGCCGCGAAAACGTCTCCCATTGCGAGACTTCGTCAGGATCGAGGCGGGCGAGGTTTTCGATCAGCGAGGCTTCCAGCGCATCGGCGTCGTCACCGTCCTCCATGATGGCGCAGGGCAAGGGATCGCCTTCGCCGCGCTCGTCGGCAAGCGATTTGGCGGCGAAATAGCGCCGCCTGCCGGCAACGATCTCGAAGGTTTCCGGCTGGCCGTCGGGCCGCACAAGGAGAGGCACCAGCACGCCGCGCGCACGCACGGAGGGCAGGATGTCCTTGCCGGTAATGCGATGACGGATATGTCGGGCGCGCGTTTTCCATGGCGCATGTTGAGCGCGGAAATGTTGAGCTGATCCAAGGGGATGTGGGCAAGCTGCACGGTTACTCTCCTTCGCTTTGGTTAAGGTTGTCCCCGCCGCAGAGGCCGAAGGCCGGCGCGGCGGGACGGTTTTTGCGCCTATCGGCGCTGCTATTCCGCCGTGTCGGGCGGAAGCTCGGAATGGGGCTTTGAAAGGGCGTCTGCTGCCTGCCGCAGAGGTCGCTCGGCCTCGGTGATGTGGCCGCAAATGCGAGCGGCTTCGGCATAGACCGAGAGCGGAAAGCGCGCCTGGAAATGCAGGTCGCGCTCGATGCCGAGGCCAAGCGGACCTTTTACGGATGCAAGCTCGGCCAGACTGACGCTGCCGAGTTCGGGGAAGCCGAAGCCGAGATCGCAAAGACCGAACAGCGTGTCGCCATCGGCGTCAAGTTCGCTCAGAAGCCACGTCGCGGCACCTGTGGGATTAAACAGTTTCACAACGGGAAAATGGTCGATGTCGGCGTCGGCGGCGCCATTGGCAAGCAGTCGTGCGCGCAGTGGATCAGTGATCAGGATCATGGAAAGACTCCTTGTCAGAACAGGTCGAGTTGATTTCTGCTGGCTTCATCGAGCGGGTTTGCGCCGCGCGCGGACGCATCGGCGCGTCCATCAGGAGGGTGAGCCGATCGCGCGTGGTGATCGGCCGGACGCCGGGAATGAGCATCTGCTCGCCTTGCGGCGTCGGCTCGGTCGCGGTCAGTTGAGGATCGCGCATCGTCATGCCGCAATCCCTTCCTGCGCCTCGCCTTCGGCATCGGCCTGAAGGCCAAGCAGGAAATCGGCGGCCTTGGAGGCAAGACTGGCGGCACGGAAGATGGCGCGGTTGTCCTCGCGCAGCACCTTTAGCCATGAGCCGATGTAATCGGCATGACGCACGGTCGGCTCGATACCGAGGTTGCTGCAGACGAAAGCGGCAGTGATTTCGGCGACCAATTCTTCACGCGCGTAAGCCTTGCAGCCGAACGAGCCGGAGAGGTCGCGAGCAAGCCGCGTCGGGTGGCCGGTCCAGTGGCCAAGCTCGTGAAAGCAGGTCCGGTAATAGTCGATCTGGTGATGGAACGCCGGCTGCGGCGGCACCTGAATGTGGTCGCTGCCCAGCATGTAGAAAGCGCGATCGCCGCCGACCCTGAAATCCGCACCGCTGGCGCGAATGAGCGTCTCGGCCTGCGGCACGATCTCGCACTGAGGCAGCGGCTCGGCGGCGGCATAGAGGTCTTCCGGAAGATTATCGCACTGCGCGACATTGAAGACGGTGAAGCGCTTCAAAAAAGGCACGGCCTGTGGTTCATCGCCCTCGTGGCGTGCGCGCTCCTTCTCGTCCTTGGGGACAAAGCGGTCGGCATGCACGATGGTCGTGCCGCGCTCGCCCTTCCTGACATTGCCGCCAAGCACGAGCGCCTGCCGGAAGGTGAGCCAGTTCTGGCTGGGATAGCTGCGCTCGATGACCGCGCCCCACAGGATGAGGATATTGATGCCGGAATAGATGCGCCCAGAGGATGCATTCCTCGGCAGGCCAAGGCCTGCCTTTGCGCTGCCCCATGGCTTGACCCATGGCACGGTGCCGCGCTCCAGTTCGGCAATGATGCGGTCGGTGATCTCCTGATAAAGGCTGGCGCCCGGGCGCCCGCCCTTGCCTGCGCCAGCCTCTCCGCTGGGGGTACGCTTGCTGTTTGCATGCATCGTCTCATCCTCCGCTCGCCAATCGCCGCGCCTTTCCCCGGAAGCGGGGTGGGCGGCGAGTCGCGACCGGACAGGCCCGCCGTGGTAGGCGGACCGCATCCGAAGGACCGGAACGAAGAGCAGGACCCTGAGCGGCACGCGAAGGGTTGCGGGCTGCCGCGGCGGGCCTAGAAGGGAGTGCCGCCCACCCGGCGCCACCGGGAAAGGCCAACAGACAAACCCCGCCGCCCGCAAGGGCGGCGGCCGTCACAGCCCGAAAGGCTGCCCACGCCAAGGGGCGAAGCCGAATGGCCGAGACCGCCTGAGCTTGCCGAAGAAAAGCGGGCTCGCTTCACGAGCACCTGGTGCGCGTCGTCAGGCGCGCGGGCGCCCGCCAGGACGGCAGGCTGGACAAATTTTTCGCACGGATCGTCGTCAAGCGCCGCGGTTACGTCGAGAAACTCGACGACATCGCCGCCGTGCGCGCGGCTTCCTCCGAACAAAACCAGCGATCGCCTTTCAACAGGTTGAGGCGCGTGTCCCAGTAATATTACTGTCCGGGATCATGATAGATGCGCTCGCCCGTTTTGTGGCTTATATTGGCTTTGATGTTGCGCTGACAGCGGCAGGGCCGATTTCGAAGGCAAGAAAGCCAGCCAGGATTGTTCCACCAGCAACGATCTTTGCCCACAAAGGAACGTCCACGATGGCGCTCGCCATACCTGCGACGGTTGTACCGATTCTCTTGATAGCGATGGTTGCCCACGCCCCTTCTGGAGTCTATTAGTCTGGCCTAATTCACCGGTCCTGTTCCGAACCATTGAATGAACGGCGCATCCTTCCCCGTGATATCCTTCACCGTCTTTAACAGCACTTCATGGGTGCGTTGGAGAGCCCGGTAATGGTCGCTGCTCAGGTGATAGAAGCGGCTGGACGATGCTCTTGTGCAGCCGTTCCGCCTCCGCCAGAAAGCGCTCGATTTCAGCCTGTGAAAGCTGCCTGGAAAGTTTGGTCCTAGCCATTGCGATCTCCGTTGAGGAATCGCCCCACCTAGGATTATCATCCTATATCGGCATGGCCTGGTAAAGACCCACCCGCAGCGGAATGGCAGCTTGCCGAAGAAAAGCGCGCTCGGTTCACGGCACCGGCGCGAGCCGTTAGACGCGCAGGCGCCCGTTAGCCCGCAGGCTGGACAGAATCTCGCACGGATCAGCGTCAAGCGCCGCAGTTAAGTCGAGAAACTCGATGACGTCGAGACGACGCTCTCCACCCTCGTACTTGGCCACGAAGGATTGGGGACGATCAAGCTTCTCGGCCACCTGCGCCTGAGTCAGGCCTTTGGCCTTGCGCAGGGAAACCAGCTGGGCCAGAAACCGCTGGTGGCGGGGCGAGCGAAGAGATTTGGGCATGTAGGCGAACCGGTCGGGTAAAGACCGGATCAGCGACTAATCCCGGTTTCGGATTATCCCATTTTGGGATATGCTGCGTTGCATCCAGCGCTCAACAGCCGAGGCTCGCAACAGGCATGAATCGATCAATGGGAACAGATGAGACTCGAAACTCAACTCTGTGCGACGAAGTCCCCTGGTCGGAGAACCTGACGGCCTACGACAGGGAGCATTTCACGATCTACCTGCGGATCCTGGATGCCTGCGCCGACAATGCCAGCGAAGAGGAGATGGCCGATCTCATTCTAGGCATCGACCCGGCCCTTGAACCGGTCCGCGCCCGCAAGGCTCTTCGCAGCCATATCGACCGGGCGAACTGGATGGTGACGACCGGCTACAAGGAACTGTTCGCCGGCTGACGCACAGCACGGATTGTCATGCTCTTCAAACAAGGAAGTTCAGATACCCGTCACTCATGAGCGCACGGCCGCGAGAGACGGCGCGGCGGGAGCGGTCACAACTGCTTCGCGTGCTGTTTGACTGCCATTTCCAGTGCTTGGCTCAGAGGCACAGCCTTGGAGAACAGGTAGCCTTGAGCGGTTCGGCAGCCAAGCTTGTGCAGGGTTTGCCGATCCGCCTCTGTTTCGACGCCCTCGGCCATGACCTCGATCCCGAGCATGTTACCGAGATCGATGACCGATTTGACAAGCAGTCGGTCCTCTCGGGACTTGGCCAAGCCGCGAATGAAGCCCTGGTCTATTTTGACCTTGCGTATCCGACTGTCCTTGAGCGATGCCAACGTAGAAAAGCCGGTGCCGAAGTCATCGAGCGCGATGGAAATGCCCGCATGTGAAAGCCGTCCGAGCTTTTCATCCACTCTGTCCGGGTCCACCGGGGATTCTTCGGTAATCTCGATTTCGAACATCGTTGCAGGGAGGCCTTTTGCCGCCAGACCATCCAAAACCATGTCGTCGATATCGCCGGCTTCCAGTTCGCGCGGCGAAACATTCATCGCCACACGGAAATCACGACAGTCAGCTTTCACCAAGCCGTCGATAAAAGCACAACAGTCGGCGAAGACGGTTTGCGTCAGCAGCTGAAGCATTCCGGTTTCGCGTGCAGCTGTGATGATTTCGGGTGGAGAGATGGCACCATGAGTCGGATGGGACCACCTCAGCAAGGCTTCAAAACCGACCACGGCCTCGGTGTCGAGTTTCACGATCGGCTGGAACCAAGGTTGCAAGCTTCTCGTCTTTATCGCCGAATGAAGGTCCCGTTCGACGGACTGGCGGCGTTGCAGTTCCCTGTCGAGTTCGGCATCGAACAGGCAAAATTCGTTCCTGCCACGACGCTTGGCCGTGTAAAGGGCGATATCCGCCCGCAACAACATTTCGGTCAGGCCCGGGCTTTCCGCCAGGTATATTCCTATTGATGCCCCGACCCGGACGGACGCGACCTCCCGATAGGGGCGGGCAATTTTTGCTATGATATTGGAGGCGAGATCATTGGCAGAAAGCGAAACCCTCGTTGAGGGAAAAAACAGCACGAATTCATCGCCGCCGATACGAGCGAGCGTTGAGCCTTCCGGTGCTTCCTCCTCTATGCGGCGGGCGATCCTGACAAGCAGTTCATCACCGGTCCTGTGACCGTAGGTATCGTTGACGGATTTGAACCCGTCCAGGTCAACCAGCATTGCCACGAAGGGGCCATCCGCGGTCTCGAACCGTCCGATAGCGTCTTCGAGGCCACGCCTGTTGAGAAGGGCCGTCAGGTGGTCCTGCCTGGAACTGGCCTTCATCTCCGCCGCAAGCCGCTCGGCCTCATGCCTCAGGCGGCTCGCTTCGCGGAACCGTGCTTGCCCAACAAACGAAGCTCGAACCAAGCCGCCCATGAAGAGCAGAACGGTAAAAGCCAGAATGTAGTCTTCAAAATTGCCTTTCGCCAAAAGGCAACCCACCGTGATGAGGAGCGGAGGTGTGATGAAGTTGATCGCCGCCGCGGCATACGAACTGCCGTATGTAACCGCACCAGCTGAAATGCCCGCCAGAATGACCAGATGCAGCGGTGCTTGAGGTGTCGTGTATCCAACAGTCAGGACGGCCAGGAAGGACCAGGCAAACCCTGCCAGAAGAGCAAGGATGCCAAACCAGCGAAGCCGCGGCAAAACCCCCACTAATCCGTCATGGCGCCCCGTTTCCTTTAGCTGATAACGCGCGAGTGCAAGGCGGGCGGCATTTATCGCATTGACGACCAGGAACCAGATTGCAGCTGCAAAGCCGCTGCCAGAAAGGGCGTGCACCGCCCAAATCAGGCCTGACAGGATAGCGCTTATCGGCATCGACACGAAGAGGCCGGCCCTCAGGTCAGCAAGCTGATCCTGACGGATTTTGGCCTCCAGCGTGTCTTCATTCTTCGGGGCCATGGACGGACCAGCTTGCTCCCATCGTTGTTCGCGAGGACAAGCCTACGCAGGCCCACTGAAGGACGGGTTAACTATCCAGCGGGGATAACCAGTGTGCTCACCAGTCTTCGGGGCGCACGTCTGCCTCTTGGCCTTGCCGTCTGACCATCGAGCTCTTGCCCGCACGCGTGCCTTGATCCGAATCATCCCAGGATCGGCAACGTCACCATGGAAGCAGCCCTACCAACGGCATCAACGCGCCCGGCGAGACAAAAGGAAGCCGGGCCGAGATAGCGTTCCAGAGCGGCAGCGCTGCCTGCGATTCACCGCCTGAGCATGGCCGAAATGCCATGGCGGATAAAGGGAAGATATTGGGCAAAGCGAAGCCCTGCATGTCTTGCAAGCCGTGCCGCCGGGTGCTCGCCTGAGTAGAGAGCGACAAGTGCATTCGTAGCATGATAGAGCGGTGCCGCCGACAGACGCAGCCGGCTTTCGTATCTGCCGAGCATGTCGGGATCAGCAATGTCGCGGCGCTCGCGACATGCCGGCAGGATTCTGTCGGCGAGTTGCTTCTGGCCACTGAGGCCGATGTTGAAGCCATGCGCGGTCACCGGGTGCATGCCGAGGGCAGCATCGCCGATCAGTGCCGCACTCGGAGCCCAGAACTTGTGCGCCCAGGTCGTGACCAGCGGATAGGCATGGCGGGTGCTTGCCAAGGTCATCTCTCCGAAGCGTCCTCGACACCGGCTCGTCGATTCCATGAGGAACAAATCGTCGTCGAGAGCAAGCAGTCTGTCGGCCTCGCTTGAGCGCAACGTGAGAAGCAGCGACGACACGCCTTCCATGAGCGGCAACATCGCTATCGTCTGATGGTGATCGAACCATTCGACCGCGATCTGGTGATGGGCGCGCTCGTGCCTCACTCGGCAAATCAGCATGGAGTTGCCAAGCCGATTGATGTCGGCGCCAATGCCGAGCAGGTCGCGCGTCGCGGACAAACGCGAATCCGCTGCAACGAGCAGCCGAGCGGCCAATTGCCTGCCATCAGAGAGCGTTATGACTGCTTCTTTGTGGCTGGTTGTTGCATTGACGACCGAGCGGCCGCACAGCAGCTGGGCATGATCCTGGAAGTGGACAAGCTTGAACAGGGCGTCGCGGATCCGACAATTTGGGACCAGAATTCCGAGTGGTTCCCCAGATCCGCTGGGAGAATCGAAGCTCAGGGCGAAAGGGCTCGATCCGTTGAGCACGCGCGCGCCTTGTAGCGGTGATTTGTCCGAAGCGGGGATGGCATCCCAGGCGCCGAGCTCGCGAAGGATTCCAACCGATGCGTGGGTCAGCGCGATCTCGCGACCGTCGAAAGCCGGATTCGCCAGGCTTTCGAGCGACTGCCGTTCAACCACTGCCACCTTGAGTCGGCTCTGGGCAAGCGACGCGGCGAAGGAAAGTCCGACCGGCCCGGCTCCGACCACAATAACGTCGAATCTATCGACAGAGCCGGCCATCAGCGTGCCGCCATTGCGTCGGCTATCTGCGACGAAGGGCACTGGAACGCATCGCAATCGATCCACGGTTTGCGGCTCATCTCCCCAAGCGTCTCCACGCGACCTAACCGTCCGTTAGACATCCGTTCTCCGTTCAAAATGCTCAATGAAACCATGCCTATGAAGAGATAACCCTGATGTGGATCAACCAGGCTCGATAAACGCGGCAACGGCGGGTTCACGGTCGACTGGTCGACCGCCACACCATGGTCTGGTCAGGTCATCATGGAATGGCCGGCTTCCCGTTCGGTGCGGCCCTTTCCTGGCCGAAAGTTCGGCAACGTATTCTGGCTGATCCGTTCGCACCCGTCGCGCGCCGAAATCGGCATGACGCGAAGCAACCGCGGAAAATATTCGAGCGGTCCTCGCAGGGCAGGCTGGGTCAACTGCGTGGCTCGTCGCGGTCGATCAGGATCCGCTCGGCGGCGCCATCGAGATCTTCATATTGGCCGCTCCTCAAGGCCCACAGGAACCCCGCCAGCCCAAGCGCTCCGAGGAACAGGGCCACAGGTATGAGGTAGGCGAGCGTCGTCATGAGGATTGTGCCAGTGCGCCAATGTCGGAGCGCCTGTCATGTCGGGCATCTTGCACCGATGCATTTGACACGAAACCTTGCAGGCGTAGCGCATTGCCGATGACCAGGAGGGACGAGGCGGACATCGCGACCGCCGCGATCAGTGGCGTAACGTGCCCCAGAATGGCGACCGGCACGGCGATGCCATTGTAAACGATCGCGATGGCGATGTTCTGCCGGATCAGCCGTCCGGCCTTCCGCGAAATGTCTAAAGCAAGTGGGACCGCCAGAAGACTTTTACGCAGGAACACGAAATCCGCGGCGTTGCGCCCGATATCCGCCGCCGTGGCCGGAGCGATCGAAACGTGTGCGGCGCCCAATGCAGGCGTGTCGTTGAGCCCATCGCCGACCATCAGCACCTTGTGGCCAGTTCGCGTCAATGCTTCGATGTGTTCGACCTTCCCGGAGGGAAGCAACGCGGGAACGAAGCGCTCGACGCCCAGCGCTTCCGCGACTTCGCCGCAGGCAGCTTCTGTGTCGCCCGACAGCATCTCCACCGACACGCCGGCGCCGTTCAGTTGCTCGATGGCCGCCTTGGTATCGGCACGCAGCTCATCCTCGAAATCGAAAGTCGCGACAATGACCCCGTCCTTCGTCAGAACGGTTCCGCCATAGCCTTGTTTGCCTTCGCCGACGGTGCGGGCTTTCCACTCACCCCATCCGCGGCGACCCAGCCGCCAGGTACTGCCCTCGGCGATGGCTTCGATGCCGAAGCCCGGATGCTCGCTGACGGACGCGAGTTTCGGCTGGCCGGCAAAGGCTGCATTGCCAGCGATTGCCTTCGAAAAGGGATGGCGGGAATGCGCTGCCATCTCGGCCGCCATGGCGAGCATCGTCGGATCGATCGACGGCGCATTGATCAGCCTTGGCAGTCCGAGCGTAAGCGTGCCGGTTTTGTCGAACAATGCCGTGTCGATCCCCGCCAGGCGCTCCATGGCGGAGCCGTCCTTGACCATGACGCCGCTTTCAAACAGCCGCCGCGCAGCGACCACCTGCACGATCGGCACGGCGAGACCGAGCGCGCACGGGCATGTGATGATCAAAACGGCGATGGCGATTGTTATTGCCCGGTGCCAGTCGCCGGTCGCCGCCATCCAGCCGAGGAACGTCACAAAGGCGGTGAGGTGGACCACGGGGGCATAGAGCGCGGAGACGCGATCGGCGATCCTGCGATGGCGGGCGCGGCCGCCCTCTGCCGCTTCCATCAGCCGAATCATTTCGGCCAGGAAGGAATCCTTCGCGGCGGCCGTCGCCTCGATGGTCAGCGGACCCGTGAGATTGAGTGTACCGGCCTGGACCTGCGCCCCCGGGCCCACCGTTCTGGGCGTGCTTTCCCCGGAAACCAGGGAACAGTCGAGATCCGACGCCCCGCCAATGATCCTGCCGTCGATGGGCACCCTCTCGCCAGCCGCGATCAAGAGCTCCATTCCTGGTTCGATCTCGCCAACCGGCAAGTAGTCGCGCGAACCATCCTCGCGCAGCACCATGGCGCCGCGCGCCGCCAGCCGAGCCAGTCCGTTCACGGCCGTCCGCGCCCGTTCCCGCATCACGTGATCCAGCGTGCGGCCGATCAGCAGAAAGAACAGCAGCGACACCGACGCGTCGAAATAAGCATGGTCGCCATGGTTGATCGTCTCGTAGAGGCTCATGGCGTAAGCGAGCGATACCCCGACCGCGATCGGCACGTCCATGTTCATGCGGCTGTGGCGCAGCGCATCCCAGGCCGAGCGAAAATAGATGCCGCCGGCGAAAGCGAGCGCAGGAATGGCAATCAAGGCCGAGACCCAATGGAACAGGTCGCGGGTCGCGCCTTGCGCGCCGGACCAGACGGAGACTGATAGCAGCATGATGTTGCCCGCCGCAAAGCCGGCGACCGCGACGGCGCGGATCAGTTCCGAGAGCGTCTTGTTCTTCCCGTCAGCCTCGGGATCGAACAGGTGCGCGCCATAGCCCAGCCGTCCAAGTGTGGCGACGAATGGCGGAACCTCGTCGCCGCGCCACCGGACCGAAACACGTTTCGTTGAAAGATTGACACGAGCGCCTTCGACGCGATCCAGCTTGCCGATCGCCGTCTCGATCGTCTGGATGCAGGCGGCACAATGCACAGCCGGCACCGAGAGGTCGGTCTGGCGAAGATTTTCGCCAATCGAGCGGCTCGCCAGTCTGATCTCTTCGCTTGACGGCAGGACGGATGTAGCGTTGCCCAGATCCAGCGCCAGTTCCGCGCCCGGCGCACAGCAGCTCATTGCAGCGCCCCGTGGGAAATCATGATCCGGCGAACGTCGCGATAGGGTTTCGCAAGGCTCGCATCGGCGTCGATTTCGACGATCCAGACGCCATCATTGGGCATGTGGTGCGCGGCGAATATCTGACCGGAGGCAGCCTCAAGAGTGACGGATTTGTCCTCGGCCTCGTAGGCGGGATGACGAAACAGCACCTTGACGCCGTGCAAGGCAACCGGCTTGCCGACAGCATCGGTGAGACTGTAGCGGACCTCACCGCCTGCGATGGTCAGTTTGCCAGTCCAGCCGAGGGCTGCCTGAGCTCGCCCTTGCTCGGCCTTTTTGTTGAATTGCTGGCTCGCCACATAGGTGTTTTCGACGACAAGGCCGGTCCAGCTCGTGTTGGCGAGCGTCGCCATCGTCAGATTGACCGCTGTGACCACGCCGAAGAAGCCAAGGATGGTGAACAGCATATGCCTGCCGGTGAATTCGCGGGATTGTCGCGAGGTGTCGCTCATCTGGCGATCTCCGGTGCGTTGAAAGTGGCCGTGTATTCGTCCGACTCGAACGTTGCCTTGTTTTCGACCCGGAACTTGAAGCTTTGCGCTGCACCCCGAACCTGATCTGCCGGCTGACGCACGAAAACCTTGAGCATCTTCAGCCGGTCGGGTTCGACCGGGATGGCGAAGGAGCGATCCGCCGGCAGGTCGATGCCGACAACGCTCATTTCGGCTCCATGCAGGCCCTGCATCGTGACAATGATTGTTCTTGGTTCGGGGATCATGTTGAGCAGCTTGACGGTGTAGCCATTGCGGATCGAACCGTCGGACAGCGTCACGAACTGCGGGTTGCGATCGTGCAGGACATTCAATTCGAGCCGTTCGCGGGTCAGCAGCGAATAGAGCAGCGCGAGACCGACCGCCGACCAGGCGCCCATGTAGACGAAGGTGCGCGGTCGAAAGATCTTGCGGATATGGAAACGGGCCACCTTGTCGGAGAACAGGCCGTCAGCGCTCCTGACCAGTGACGGGTTGACTGAACCGGAGCCGCCCGGGGTCGCCAGCATCATGTTGGCGTTGTAGTCGGCCAGCGTCGCATAGGAAATCAGTCCGCGCTCCCTGCCGAGCTTGTCCATGATACCGTCACAGGTATCGATGCAGAGCGCGCAGGTGATGCATTCAAGCTGCTGGCCATCACGAATGTCTATCCCCATCGGGCACACCGCGACACAGGCATTGCAGTCGACGCAGTCGCCGACGGGCTGCCCGGCGGCAAGGACCCTCTTGGCGTGACGCGAGCGCGGTTCGCCGCGCCAGTCATTATAGGTGACGGTGAGGGAATTCTCGTCGAGCATGGCCGCCTGGATGCGCGGCCATGGGCACATGTAGGTGCAGACCTGCTCGCGCATCAGCCCGCCGAACGTATAAGTCGTCGCCGTCAGCACGGCGACGGTGATGTAGGCAACCGCGGCTGCGGTGCCAGTGAAGAGTTGGCCGAGCAGGGTCGGCGCGTCGGCGAAATAGAAGATCCACGCGCCGCCGGTCGCCGCACCTATGACTAGCCAGATGGCGTGTTTCGACACCCGCAGCACGAGCTTGCGGGCAGTCCACGGCCCGGCATCAAGCTTCGTGCGCGCGTTGCGGTCGCCCTCGATGGCTCGCTCGACGACCAGAAACAGATCGACCCACACGGTCTGCGGGCACGTATAGCCGCACCAGGCCCGGCCGACGGTGGATGTGATCAGGAAAAGGCCGATACCGGCCATGACCAGCAGGCCGGCCACATAATAGAATTCCTGCGGCCAGATCTCGATGAAGAAGAAATAGAAGCGGCGGTTGGCAAGATCGACCAGCACGGCCTGGTCCGGGGCAAATGGCCCGCGATCCCACCGCAGCCAGGGCGTCAGGTAGTAGATTCCCAGCGTGATTGCCATCACCGACCACTTGAAGCGGCGGAAACTGCCAGAGGCCCGGTTCGGGAAGAGCTTCTTGCGTCCGGCATAGAGCGGCTGACGGGTCTTGGCGGAGTTGACCGCATTGGCTTCGAGCCGTTCTATTTGCGTGTTATCGAGCACGAGAAGCTCCAGTCACCAGCGACGATTTCGCCGGAAGCCCGACCCATCGGTTTCTGGATGATGCCGAGGCCCGGCTCGCGCCGGGCCTCGTCGCTTGGCGGTTGGGGGGAGGACGAGAATAGGCTTGCGTTCCTATTCTCCGCCGCCAAGCGAATGGACATAGACCGCGAGTTCCTTGACCTTGATCTCGCCGAGACGCCCGATCCAGGCCGGCATGACGCCATGCCTCGGGGCGCGGACCTGCGCGGCGATGGCTGTTTCGCCAGACCCGTAAAGCCAGATCGCGTCGGTCAGGTCGGGTGCGCCGAGCTCCCTGTTGCCCTTTGCATTCTCACCATGACAGGCCGCACAATTCTCGGCGAAAACATTGGCGCCGAGTTCGATCAGGCTTGTGTCCTGAACAGGATCGGAGAGGCTTGCGACATAGGCGCCGACCTGCTTGATCTGATCCGTCGTGATGATGTCGCCAAAAGCAGGCATTTCCGACAGGCGCGTATCCGGGTCTGATGCGAAGCGGATGCCGTGCGCAATCGTCTGCTGGATCTGTTCGGCGTTGCCACCCCACAGCCAATCGTCGTCGTTTAGGTTGGGAAAACCCTTGGACCCTTGAGCGCCCGAGCCATGGCACTGCACGCAATTGACCTTGAACGCGGCGCCACCTGCGGCGATGGCGAATTCGCGTAGCGTATTGTCGGCTGTAATCTCGGAGACGGTCTTCGCCTGAATGGCAGCGACAAATTTACCCTTGGCCACTTCGGCCGCCGCCAGTTCATTCTTGACGTCTCTGCGGCTCGAATACCCCAGCACACCCCTGGTTGCGGAAGTCAGCATCGGCCATGCCGGATAGACGACGGTGTAGCCGATCGCCCAGGCAATGGTGATGTAGAAGGTTATGACCCACCAGCGCGGAAGCGGGTTGTTGAGTTCCTTGATGCCGTCCCACTCATGGCCGGTCGTCGAGATGCCCGAAACCTCGTCGATATGCTCGCTGCCCATGATCAGTCGTCCTTGAGAGGAATGTGAGCGGCTCTCTCGGCTTGCCTGCGGCTGCCGGGACGAAATGCAAAGGCAACGCATCCGAGGAAGAAAAGTGCCATGGCAAGCAGGCCCCAGCTGTCGGCAAACTCCCGCATGAAATTGTAGGTCATCGCCATTCTCCTCAGCGGTAACCGGCGGCTTCGTCATAGGTCCTGAAATCGACCAGCGTGCCGAGCATCTGGAGATAGGCGACCAGCGCATCCATTTCGGTGACCTGCTGCGGATCGCCGTCGAAGTCCCCAAGCTTGGCCTTCGGATAGCGTCTCTCCAGGCCCGATGTATCGGCATTCGCATCGGCCTGCGCCATGAGATCGGCATTGGCATGCGCGATCATGTCGTCTGAATAGGGCACACCGACACGGCTGTTGGCGATCAGATGCGTCGAGAAATCCTTCACCTCGATTGGCATGTCCTTCAGGAACGCGTAGCTCGGCATGATCGATTCCGGCACCACCGAACGCGGCTCGGTGAGATGCTGGACGTGCCATCCGTTCGAGTAGCGGTCGCCGACCCGGGCGAGATCCGGCCCGGTGCGCTTCGAGCCCCACTGGAACGGGTGGTCGTACATCGACTCGGCCGCCAGGCTATAGTGGCCGTAGCGCTCGACCTCGTCGCGGAACGGCCTTATCATCTGGCTGTGGCAGAGGTAACAGCCCTCACGCACATAGATGTTGCGCCCGGCGAGCTCGAGCGGCGAATAGGGCCGCATGCCTTCGACCTTCTCGATGGTGTTGTCGAGATAGAAGAGCGGCGCGATCTCGACGATACCGCCGATGGTTACGACCAGCAGGGACCCGAGGAGAAGAAGTGTGGCGTTCTTCTCGATGACCGCGTGTCTGTCCATCAGGCCCATTTTCTGGCTCCTGATCGCACAGGCTGGAGGGCGGGGATGGAGCGCGGCATCGGATCCTCCTCGCGCTGGTAGCCGAGGATGGTCATGGCGATGTTCCAGGCCATGATGAGGGCGCCCGACAGATACATCGCGCCGCCGATGGCACGCATGATGTAGTAGGGATGCATGGCGGCGACGGTTTCGGCGAAGGAGTAGACCAGGAAGCCCTGCTCGTTGTATTCGCGCCACATCAGGCCCTGCATGATGCCGGACACCCACATCACCGCCGCGTAAACGACGATCCCAAGCGTCGCCAGCCAGAAGTGCCAGTTGACGAGCCGCAGCGAATAAAGCCGGTCGCGGTTCCATAACTTCGGGACCATGAAATAGATCGCGCCGAACGAGATCATGCCAACCCATCCGAGCGCGCCCGAATGGACGTGACCGATGGTCCAGTCGGTGTAGTGCGAGAGCGAGTTGACGGCCTTGATTGACATCATCGGGCCTTCGAAGGTCGACATTCCGTAGAAGGCGATGGCCATCACCATCATACGGATGATCGGGTCGGTGCGCAGCTTGTCCCAGGCGCCCGAGAGCGTCATCAGGCCGTTTATCATGCCGCCCCACGAGGGCATCCAGAGCATGATCGAGAACACCATGCCGAGCGTCTGGGCCCAGTCCGGCAGGGCGGTGTAGTGGAGGTGGTGCGGACCGGCCCAGATGTAGAGAAAGATCAAAGCCCAGAAGTGGACGATCGACAGCCGGTATGAATAGACCGGTCGGTTGGCCTGCTTGGGCACGAAATAATACATCATGCCGAGGAAGCCAGCGGTGAGGAAGAAGCCGACGGCGTTGTGGCCGTACCACCACTGCGTCAAGGCATCCTGGACACCGGAAAACGCTGAATAGCTCTTTGAACCCACGAACGACACGGGCATCGATAGGTTATTGATCACATGCAACATCGCGATCGTCACGATGAAGGACAGATAGAACCAGTTGGCGACGTAGATGTGCGGTTCCCTGCGCTTCAGGATCGTGCCGAGGAACAGGGCGAGGTAGGCGACCCATACAATGGTCAGCCACAGGTCCACATACCATTCGGGCTCGGCGTATTCGCGGCTCTCGGTGATACCGAGCAGGTAGCCGGTTGCCGCCATGACGATGAACAGCTGATAGCCCCAGAACACGAACCAGGCGAGATCGCCGCCGAACAGACGCGCGCGGCACGTGCGCTGCACCACATAGAGAGACGTGCAAATTAGCGCGTTGCCGCCGAAAGCGAACACAACACCGGATGTGTGCAGCGGCCGCAGTCGGCCGAAATTGAACCAGGGCTGGATGTTGAGATCCGGGTAGGCGAGCTGCAGGGCGATGACCACGCCGACCAGCATGCCGACGACGCCCCAGAATACGGTGGCGATGGCACCGTAGCGGATCGGCCCATCCATGTAAGCGGCGGGGTCGATCGGAACTGCCGGCTTGAACTCCGTGTTGCGCAACAGAATCGCAGTGAAGCCAGCCACGGCGAAGAACAAAACCCACATATGCCGCCGAAAAGGTTCATCTACGCCGAAGCCGGCAGCCACCAGGGCCGCAAACGCAAACAGGCTTAGAAGGACGATCTCTGTGCCGAATTTCATCGCAAGCCCCGATTTCCGATTCCGGCGGGCGCCAAACCGCAGTGCCTTATTGCGCAGCCGTGGCCTGCTCGCCCTGATCCATGTCAGAGCCGCACGATTTTGCTTCGAGCAGCATCGAGTTCGGTGCGATCAGACTGTGGCGATCGAATGTGGAAGCGCAGCACCGGCCGCCACGCTTATGGACAGGCCCGGCGTCCCCGGTCTGGCCGGGTATGGAGGCGATCGCGGGCGTGTGGGAAGCGCGCCTTCTGTGACGCTGGAAAGTAGGCCGATGCCTTGCCGAACGTCGATCGTTTCAATGCCTTGGGACAGCCAGCGCCAGCGTTGCGCTGCCTTCGTGACATTCATGATTCGGGGGAACGGCAATTTTCCCCTGCGTATGAGGCGTATTGACTTCGGCCGAGTGCGATCCTGCCTGGAACAGCCGGTTGCACGTCGAGCACCTCGAGGATGGATGCTTCGCCGACGAGTTGGCCGAAACGCACCTGGCTCATCCGATCGGATGGAGAGCGGGCTATCGCTATGCGACTTCTTCTAAGCCCAACGCGAGCATGCCCTGCCCCGAACGAAGTAAGTGACGTAGGCCATGCAGCTTCGGTGTCATTCAAAGGGCGGTTGCGCCTCGGCCGCCGCAGCGCCGTTCCAGCCGGCTCATGCTGTCCACGGTGACACGGCGGTTGTTCTCGATCCGAATCACGCCGTCCATTCTCAGGCTGGTCAGCTGACGGCTCACGGTCTCGTTTGTAATTCCAAGGAAATCAGAGATGTCGGCACGCGTCATCGGCAGCTCGAAGCACGCCGACCTAGCCGCCGGGTCAACACTGGAACCGATGTTCCGGGCGATCATGAGGAGAAAGCTCGCCACCTTCTCCGGTGCGGTCTTGCGCCCCAGAGTCACCATCCATTCGCGTGCCTCGTCGAGTTCGTTCAGCGCCTGCTTGAGCAGGCGATGCACAAATTCCGGTGATTCCTTCATCATCCGTTCGATGGCCGCTCTCGGAAACGAGCATAGCGAGACAGCTGTTGCCGCTTCCGCATTGATCGCGCTTTTCATCTTGAAGGGCCGTCCCAGAAAATCCGGCGCGAACTGGAGACCGACGATCTGCTGGCGGCCGTCCGAAAGGCTCTTCGTGAGCTTCACCACGCCTGAAAGCACGTTTGAATAACAGTCGACCGCCTCGGCGTCGCCGATCAGTTCGACCCCCGGCTCGATATTGTGCCGCGACGACGTCTTGGCGAGCTGAGCCAAATGGTCTGGTTCGAGCGCACCACAGACACCGCGGTGCCGTGCCTCGCAAGACAGGCAAAGAACGGGAATGCCGGAACTGTGAATGTCCTGCCGTAATGTCATTCGATCGCTCTACCGGTCCAGTGCGGGCAGGATAGCAATCGACGGTAGAAAAATCCTTGCGGCAGTTTGTCCGTGCTGAACGTTGATCGAAATCAGGGCTTAGGCTCATCCAAGCATCCACAGTTCCGGCGACGCAAACACGGTGGACCACGACATGCGACTGGAGCTAGCTGCCAGACTTGGCGAGAACGTCCCGCGCTATACCAGTTATCCGACAGCGCCGCATTTTCATACAGGCATTGATGCTGCAATTTGTCGTGGCTGGCTGCAGGCGCTCAACGATGGCGATGAGATCTCGCTCTATCTGCACATCCCGTATTGCGACAAGCTTTGCTGGTTCTGCGCTTGCCACACCAAGCAGACACGCCACTACGAACCAGTGACCACATATCTGCGCTCACTGCATGCCGAGATCGCAACCGTCTCCAGTCTTGTCGCAGGCAAGGGCCGCGTGCGTGCCGTCCATTTCGGCGGCGGTTCGCCAACGATGCTCAAACCGGAGGATCTGGTGGCGCTGGGAACCGTCCTGCGCAACAGCTTCACCTTTCTCCCCGGTGCAAAGATCAGCGTTGAGATCGAACCCAACGATATGGACGATGCCCGCCTCGATGCACTTGCCGAAATCGGCATGACAAGGGCGAGCCTCGGCGTCCAGGATTTCGACCCGAAGGTGCAGAAAGCGATCAACCGCGAGCAGAGCTTTCTGCAGACCAAGACGGTTGTTGATGGCGTTCGTTCGCGCGGCGTCGAATCCGTCAATCTCGATCTGCTCTACGGCCTGCCGCATCAGACCAGGGAGAGCGTCGCCTCCACGGTTGCACAGGCACTGACCCTGGAACCGGATCGGATCGCGCTTTTTGGCTACGCCCATGTGCCGTGGTTCAAGAAACATCAGACGATGATCGACGAGGCATGGCTGCCGGGTCCGGCGGAGCGGTTTGCCCAATCGCAACTGGCGGCGCGGGCGATCATGGACCAGGGATACGAAGCAATCGGGCTCGACCATTTCGCCAAGCCGGGCGATGCCCTCGCGCTTGCCGCCCGCGCCGGAACACTGCACCGGAACTTCCAAGGCTACACCGAGGACCGCTACGAGACCTTGATCGGCCTCGGCCCATCGTCCATCAGCCAGTTTCGCCAGGGCTATGCACAGAACATGCCTTCGACCGCCGAGTATGGGCGCATGGTCGAAGACGGCGGGCTGGCTGCGGTCCGCGGCATTGCGCTTTCCGAAGACGACCGCGCTCGCGGCTGGATCATCGAGCGATTGATGTGTGACTTCGCCTTCTCGGCGATTGAGCTGGTGGAGCGCTTTGGCGAAGCCGGCCAAAGACTTCTCCTCAAGGCGAGTTCCACGGCCCTCCAAGATCCTGCGCGGTTGCTTGAACTTGATGGTGACCGCTTCGTCGTGCCTGCGGAAAGCCGGCCCTTTGTCAGGAGCATCGCGGCAAAGTTCGACAAATATTTCGAAATTGGAACGGCCAGGCACTCAGCGGCAGTCTGAGCACCGCAGAGGAACGGTCATGGTTCTCAGTCGATCGTGAACCGATTGCGCTACGTTTTTCACTGTTGACCGGCGACCGTCGTGTCAAGACAGGATTCGGAGCGGACCAGACGCGTCTTGGCATAGCGACGATATCGTCCGGTCGTGCCTTCCGGCGCCGTATTCCATTTCGCAGTCCCTGAAGCGCCACGTCGAGTCCGGCCTCTTTTCTGTATCGGAAGCAGTCGACAATCGTCCTGGCCAGATCATGGTTGTCGGCCGACAGCTCCCTTCGGCCTTGCAACGAGAATCCGCAAGGACCGTGCCAGCTGCAGCAGGCGCCGCCGGATCGCAACACCATACTATTCCACCCGTGGCTCGCGCTAACCTTTGATTGGTTCCCGCCAGGCCGACGCCCGTCGAAACCGAGCCTCGGCAACAATCCTAATCGTAAGCGGCTGGCCACGCTCTTGGTGCCGGTGGCAGAAAGTCCGCAAGCACCCCGGCAGCGCCGTCAAGCGTGGGACAACCCGTCCACCCGAATATCCGCCGGCGCAGTTTCAGTGAAAAGCGGGCCCAGGCTAGACGGCTCTCTTGTTACCCCAGAGCATAACGTGCAGCTGCGGCAGCACACGGGCTTCGAACCACCTGTCGCGGGTCACGCTATCAACCAGCCACTCCATGCGCTTCAATATTCCGTCAAGGTCGACAGGCGCGTCTTCATTTGCGGGGCGTGGCGGCGTGTGATTGCCGGGTTGCAGATAGATCGGAAGCCGCGGAAATCTCGCAGCGGCGTCTTTCGCGTAGGCGTAGTCACTTTCGTCGAAAACAATGAGCTTGAGCACGACTTGCGGCCTGCCTTGTGCCGCCTGGAGGCACGCCTCGAAAGCGGCCCAATCGGTCGTCATTTGGCTTGACGGCGGCTTTGGGCTGAGGACTAGCACGTCAAGGTCGGCAAACCAGTCCCTGGCCACCGAACCTTGGGTTTCCAGCGCAAAACGGTAACCTTCACCATGGCCTCGCTCGATGAGCGCGCCGAGCGGCTGGATGGCCGGATTGCCGCCTGACAGCGATACCATCAGCGGGCGGCCACCGGAAAGCGCAAGCACGTTTTGCCACACCGCGCCAATGGACATCATCTCCCATTCATGGCGGAATTGATTGTCCACCGCATGCAGGCTGTCGCACCAGGAACAGCGATAGTCACACCCGCCGGTTCTGACGAAGACCGTCGGCAAACCGACGAGCACGCCCTCGCCCTGGATCGTCGGTCCGAAAATCTCACTCACGCGGATTGCGGGATGCGTATCGGTCATGGCCGGTATTCCGCCCAGGTTTTCGGCGTTTCGCTCACCCGCACGGCCGAGGTTTCGGGCAGGCGTGCCTTGCACCATTCATAAAAATGTCTGGCCAGATATTCCGCCGTGACTTGCTCATGTCCCAGCACGTCGTTGAGATGTCGGTGGTCGAAGCTCTCGTCGATGTAGCGTTTGAATGGCGCCAAATCGTGATAGTCGCGCACGAAGCCGTTCTCGTTCAGTCCATTCGCTGAAAGCTCCACTTCAACGATGTAGTTATGCCCGTGCAGGCGCGCGCATTGGTGATCGGGTGGCAACGAGGTGAGCTGATGCGAGGCTGAGAAGTGGAATTCCTTGGTGATGCGGAACATTACGCGGTCCTCCTTCGTAGCGCATCGAGCCAGAAGTCGGAGTCCTCGTAGTCGGTGGGGTCCGGCTGCCCAGAGAGATGAAACGCCTCGCGCCGCTCGACGCAGGTCCCGCACCTCCCGCAGTGACGCTCGGCGCCCTTGTAGCAGGACCAGGTCTGCGCAAATGGCGTGCCGTATGCTGCTCCATTCCTAACAATGTCCGCCTTCGTGAGATTCACATAGGGTGCATAAATGCGAATTTTCGCGTAGCCGTCGAGCGCGTGGTCCTGCATCATCTGGAAAGCGTCGATGAAGGCCGGACGGCAGTCGGGATAAATGAAATGATCCCCACCATGCACGGCCGTCGCCACCGCGTCAGCGTCGTGCGCTGCGGCGAAGCCGAAGGCAATGGCCAACATGATGGCGTTGCGGTTCGGCACCACCGTGACCTTCATCGTGTCTTCGGCGTAGTGCCCGTCGGGCACGTCCACATTATCGGTCAGCGCGGAGCCGGAAAGGCCGCCGCCGATCTCGTGGATGTCGATGATGCGGTGCGGGACGCTCAGTCGCTCCGCGCAAAGGGCGGCGAAGCCCAATTCCTTCCTATGACGTTGGCCGTAATCGAAAGATAGGAGGCCGGCGAGTTCGTGCTCCGCTGCCACCTTGTGAGCAAGGGTAACCGAGTCCAATCCGCCGGAGCAGACGACGAGAGTCTTCATCATTGGGTCCTTGTTTTAACCGGGTAGGCTGCGACCGGAGATTTCTCTGCGCTCCCAGTACTTCAGGAAATCCATTTTGTGAAGTGAACGGGGGACGAGTTTCATGCGCTGACGTGCCGCTGTGTGCAAGGCGCCCTCGCGGTGAGTCTGCAAGGAACACGGACTAGCGGAACGTCACGCTTCAGCGGAATGCTCAAAGGCGAGCGCACCAGAATATGCTCTGCAGGAGGTCCGGACCTTCGTAAACAAAGTTCTCGACGATCAAGCGCCCGGCGGTCCCGAGCTTCGAGGGACGCCACCGCGAGGGTTTCAGGTACAAGACGGCCCGAGGTTGGGCTTGCCGCAAGAGAACGGACTTACCAGTGGGATGTTCAGCGACGCCGATGCAGATGCCTGGAATGATCACGACATCAATTGTCGCGGCAACTTTGGCTGGCCTGCTCCTCGGGTTCCGTAGATCCAGCGCATTCCGCTTCAGGATCGGTTCGAACCGGAGCACGCCCTCGGTCAATGGACGACCGGCAAACCCTGAATGATCGGTCGTGAGCCGACATCTGTGAACAAGCAGTGTGGTCGATTGCTATCACCCATGTGTTGCGCGCAGGTACCTTATGGCAGTGGATGAACTGGATTTGATGGTTTTACAGCTGGCGGTCGAAAGCGTCCGGTCGCTCTCCTTAAGCTTCGCTGAAAAGGCCGCCGAGGTAGCCACCAGGAGCCGCGGCATCCTGCTTTTCGACGTGCGGGTCGACGGTGACGCGGAGGTCCAGCGGGTCGCAGCCATCCGATATCAGGGCGACCAGATCGGCGTGCTGGCGTTGGACAGACAGGGCCTTGTTACCCACCATTGCATCGTCAACGGTACATTCTCACATTTCACTGCGCCCTTGGAGAACTGGCACAACATGCCCCTGTCGATGCAGGCCAAGATCGATGCCAACGGCCATGCCAGTCTCTTCCTAGGGGCCTTGCGAAATGCCGGACATTTGCTGGGCAGCTAGCATTTTGGCTAGAATGCATCTGTGAATTTTTGCATGCGCATCGCTGCCGACACCGCTGGCATGATTGTCGTGCTCGAAAACGGCTGCGGCGATCCCGGCAAAGCGATCGCCGCGATGATGGCGATCTACGCGTGGGCGTTGCATCGATGCGCGATCTTTTAGACAGAGGTCTCCGCCTGGGATCGAGCAACATGCACGGAGGTACGCAAAACGCAAATGCATCAAGTAGTTGAAGGGACGAGCCCCTCGCGCAAATGGAGCTTGCGCTGCCGTTGTCGTCCCATCGTGCCGCCGAACTCGGGGGCGTGACGATCGACCACGATGGCCCATTTTTTGCAAAGTCGAATGTCCCGATTCCGAAGCTAAGGAAAAAACTCCGACCACAGCGAAGAATAGTAACAACACGGGCGACGCAACCCGCCTTGCCCTCTAGCAGGGGAGGTGCTTGCGGTGCTCTCACCGACACAAGATCGCAAATGGCACGTGGGTGAGCACCAGAACTGGCGACACGCATGGTGATCGGCTTGACTCGCTGGAGGAAGCACAAGGCCTCAGTGGGCGCGAGGCGCCAGCGACGGTCGAATACTGGCTGGCTGCTCGGGATCTGATCGTTGAAATGACGTAGGATTTGGTTGCTTAAGCCGATCCGAACCATTTCCCGGAGACCACACCCACCATGAACGATCTTGCGCTGCCGCTGAGCGGTTTGTCATCAGTCGGCGGCAAGTCCGTCGTCGCCCGTTTCGACGGCGGCATGCTGTCGTCCAACAGCGGCGTTCTGGCCTTGGCCGAGGTGGAAAAGCGGTTGCGGGTGGCCGAGCGTCTGGCGCGTTGCATCGACGATCCGCGCTGCCCGGACCAGGTCGTCCACAGCCTGGCGGACATGATCGGCTTTCGCATGAAGATGATCGCCGCCGGCTACGAGGACGGCAACGACGCCAACCGGCTGCGCCGCGATCCGGTCTTCAAGATGACCCAGGATGCGCTGCCGTCGGGTCGGGATCTGGCGTCGCAATCGACGCTGTGCCGGCTGGAGAACCTACCCGGCGTGCGGGAGCTGGTCGCGATGGGACGGGCGATGGTCGATCTCTATTGCGCCTCGTTCCGGCAGGTGCCGAAGCGGATCGTACTCGACATTGACGACACCTTCGACGCTGTGCACGGAGGCCAACAGCTTCGCCTGTTCAATGCCCACCATGACGAGTACGGCTTCCAGCCGATCGTCATGTTCGATGGTGCGGGACGGTTCGTCAGCGCGATCCTGCGACCGGCCAAGCAGCCGAGTGGGGCTGAGATCCGCCCCCACCTGCGCCGTCTGGTGCGGGCGATCCGGATCAACTGGCCGAACATTCGAATCCTGCTCCGCGGCGATAGCCATTATTGCAACCCGCAGGTCATCGACTGGTGCCGCGCCAACGACGTCGACTTCATCTTTGGCCTCGCGCCCACCACGACTCTGCGCAAGCATGTCGCGGATCTGGAGGCCAGCACGACGGCGCGCTTCGAAGCGTCGGCCAAGACAGGCAAGGTCCGCAGGTTCAAGGAGTTCGTTGACGGCGCCCGCGGCGCGGCCGGGCCGGCAGCACTCAGGCGACTATAACGGGCGCAGAGCCGACCCTGCGGCTTCCAGACATTGTCGTGTACAGCTTCAGACCCTCAAGCCGAGCCCGCAGGGCCTCGCTTACCTTTTACGGGGCGGCGGTACGTCCAAGCCGCTTCAACAGTTAAGAATTTCGCAAAGACGATACCCCCGGATCGTCGAGCTTCCGCTGCCACTTCCCGCATTCGCCGAGGCGGTCAATGACCCGCCCTTCACAATAGTTATCCGGCAAGCATCTGGATGCGAGAGATAATGTTGCCGGAGGCATCTCTCATGGCTTCTACACCTGCCTGAACGCCAGAACCGCGTTCGTGCCGCCAAAGGCGAAGGAGTTGCTCAGTGCCACGCGCACCTTGCGCTCGCGTGCCACATTGGGCGTGACGTCGAGATCGCAATCGGGGTCCAGCTCACGATAATTGGCAGTCGGCGGCACGACGCTCTCGCGGATAGCCATCACGCAGGCGATCAACTCGAGCGCGCCGGACGCGCCGAGGCAATGCGCGTGCATGGACTTGGTAGAAGAAATGGACATTGAGAAGGCGTGCTGACCGAAGACGCGCTTGATCGCCGCCGTCTCGATCTGGTCGTTGGCCTTGGTGCCGGTGCCGTGCGCGTTGAGATAGTCGACATCCTCGGCGTCCAGCCTGGCATCGGCAAGGCAGGCCCGCATTGCTGCCTCCGGCCCCTCGACAGTCGGCGCGACGATGTCGGACGCATCGGCGGAAAGGCCGGCACCGGCAATTTCGGCAAGGATGGTGGCGCCCCGAGCCAGGGCATGCTCGTAGCTTTCCAGCACCGCCATGCCGGCGCCTTCACCAAGCGACAGGCCCTGGCGATCGGCCGAGAATGGCCGGCAAGTATCGGGCGAAAGCACGCGGATCGCTTCCCATGCCTTCAGCACACCCCATATGAGCGGCGCTTCGCTGCCGCCGGCAAGCATCACGTCGGCCCGGCCGAGCCTGATCTGGTCCACCGCGCAGGCAATCGCATGGTTTGCCGAGGAACAGGCGGACGTGACGCCGAAGACCGGCCCGCGCAGGCCGAGACTCATGCTGACCTGGCCGGCAGCGGCACCCGGCATCGCCTTGGGTACAGTCAAGAGAGCGGCACGCTTACCGCCCAGAAGGATGGCGCGGTAGGTTTGCTCGATCGCATCCCACCCGCAGCCGCCAACGCCCACCGTCGCACCGAAGCGATACCTATTTCCCTCTTTGGAGGAAAGTCCGGCCTGACGCATGGCTTCGCGCGCCGCAAGCACAGCGAGCAGGCTGAAGCGGTCCATGGAGATGAGTTGCTTGCCGTCGATGTCATGCTCCGGCAGCGCCTTGATCTCGGCACCGATCCTGACCCTCAATTCATGGAGCTCGGAGTTGACGATTGGGCCGATGGCGGAGCGGCCTTCTCGCATCTCTGTCCAAATGGCGGCGGCGTTGGTCCCAAGCCCGCAAATACCGCCAATCCCAGTAATCACGACGCGCCTGTCCATTCACACCCCCTTAGCGAGCAAGCTGCGCACGGCTTCCACCATGTCCCCAACATTCTGGAGATCCGACCATGCCTCGGCCGTATTCATCTCGATCTGGATGCCGTAGGCCTGCTCCAGGTCCCAGAGAACGTCCGCCAATCCCAGTGAATCGATACCGAGCGAAGTCAGTCCCGTGGCAGCCGTTATCTCGCCGCCTGTGGCAGGCGCTATGCCGCCCTCCGACGCGGCGCGCTTCTTGATAATGGCGATTATTTCGTTGGCGAGTTGATCTGCCATCTTGTTCCTTTCCAGCTTGCGTTTTCGGCGTCGTTCAAAACCCGAGTCGCGTCGCGTTGCCAAAATTGCCCCTCATAGAGCCTGTGCGACCGACCAAGCCCAATGCCCATAGGAACCGGACGAGTTCCGGCTTCTGCGGCGTCAGCCCGATGACGAAGAAAAGTCGCCGGCCTCCCGCTTTTGCGCCAGCACATCAAGAATCTGCGTGTAAATGGATAGGAACCGTCGTCAAACGTCAGCTAAACGCTGCGACGGTGGGTGCTGTCAGCGTATTCACTCGGCACCTCATATGTAATCGAGATGTTTCATAGCTCCGGACCAGTTGCGATCAACTATTGTACCGGTCCGCCATTCGTCGGAGAGTTCGACATGATCGGAGCGCTGCTTCTCATTCCCAGTACAATCTCCACCGCACGCGACAGATTTCCTCTTTCGGGCTCTTCTCAAGGGACTCGCCACGCGATAGAGGCAGTGATCGGCGCACGTGAGGTCCTGCCAAGTCCATGCGACATTCCGGAAAATTGGTAAAATCGTTTGTTTCAATCAAATGCATCCACGCTATGGATAGCTAAGACATGCGTTTCAAAGGGCTCGATCTGAATCTTCTCGTCGTTCTCGACGCGCTGCTGAGCGAGCGCGGCCTCACGGCGGCGGCACGCCGCATCAACCTAACCAAATTCATGGGGGTTGGTGGATGTGGCGCAAGCCGTTGAAATGACGTAGGATTTGGTTGCCTAAGCCGATCCGAACCATTTCCCGGAGACCACACCCACCATGAACGATCTTGCGCTGCCGCTGAGCGGTTTGTCATCAGTCGGCGGCAAGTCCGTCGTCGCCCGTTTCGACGGCGGCATGCTGTCGTCCAACAGCGGCGTTCTGGCCTTGGCCGAGGTGGAAAAGCGGTTGCGGGTGGCCGAGCGTCTGGCGCGTTGCATCGACGATCCGCGCTGCCCGGACCAGGTCGTCCACAGCCTGGCGGACATGATCGGCTTTCGCATGAAGATGATCGCCGCCGGCTACGAGGACGGCAACGACGCCAACCGGCTGCGCCGCGATCCGGTCTTCAAGATGGCCCAGGATGCGCTGCCGTCGGGTCGGGATCTGGCGTCGCAATCGACGCTGTGCCGGCTGGAGAACCTACCCGGCGTGCGGGAGCTGGTCGCGATGGGACGGGCGATGGTCGATCTCTATTGCGCCTCGTTCCGGCAGGTGC